>NZ_JBEZZW010000055.1:0-38969 GCF_040639415.1 Micromonospora sp. NPDC023888
GGTCTGAGGGCGTCATGGGCCTCGTCGAGGTGGCCGGCGAAGACCGGGTCGGTGGCGTAGAGGTCGCGGGCCATGTGTGTCCATTGGCTTCCTTGGCCGGGGAAGACGAACACGGTTTTCCCGGCGTGCGGGGTGCCGGTGACGAGGTGCGGGTGGGGTTGGTCCTGACGCAGGGCGAGCAACGCGTCCGGATGCGTGACCGCCGCACGGTACGAGTGCTGCACCCGACGCTCGAGGGTGTACCCGACGTCCTGGGACCGGGTACGGGGGTGGGTACGCAGGTACTCGACCAACTGCCCGGCGTACCCGCGCAAAGCATCGGGGGTGTGCGCGGAGAGCAACCAGAGAGTCGGTTCGTCGACCGGGTCGGCAGGCGTGGGGTCGGCGGTGGGGGTGGGTGGCTCCTGGAGGATGAGGTGGGCGTTGGTGCCGCTGATGCCGAAGGAGGAGATCGCGGCGCGACGGGGACGTTCGCGGGTGGGCCAGGCTTGCGCGTCGGCGAGGAGTTCAACGTTGCCGCTGGTCCAGTCGATGTGCGGACTGGGGGTGTCGGCGTGCAGGGTTCGCGGCAGTGTTTCGTGGCGCAGGGCTTCGACCATCTTGATGACGCCGGCGACACCCGCGGCGGCTTGGGTGTGCCCGATGTTGGACTTGATGGACCCCAGGTAGACGGGTCGTTCGCGTTGGCCGTAGGTGTTGAGGATGGCGCCGGCCTCGATGGGGTCGCCGAGGGTGGTGCCGGTGCCATGGGCCTCGATCGCGTCGACGTCACCGATGTCCAGGCCCGCGTTGGCGAGCGCCTGGTGGATGACGCGCTCCTGCGACGGCCCGTTCGGAGCGGTGAGACCGTTGCTGGCGCCGTCCTGGTTGATGGCGGTGCCCGGGATGATGGCGTGGATCGGATGACCGTTGCGCTGGGCGTCGGACAGCTTCTCCAAAACGAGGAGACCGACGCCCTCACCCCACCCGGTGCCGTCGGCATCGGCGGAGAAAGCCCGGCACCGCCCGTCGGCGGAGATCGCGCGCTGTCGGCTGAACTCGATGAACAGACCGGGACTCGACATGATCGCCACCCCGCCGGCCAGGGCGAGACTGCACTCACCCTGACGCAACGCCTGCCCCGCGAGGTGGATCGCGACCAGCGACGACGAACACGCGGTGTCGACCGTGATCGCGGGCCCCTCGAAACCAAACGTGTAGGCGACCCGGCCCGACGCCACGCTGCCGTGGTTGCCCGTGGTCAGGTAACCCTCCAGCTCCGGCGGCACAGCCGGCAGCCGGCTCGCGTAGTCGTGGTACATGAGGCCCGCGAAAACCCCGGTGTCGCTGCCGCGCAGCTGCTCGGCGTTCAACCCGGCGGACTCGATCGCCTCCCACGCGGTCTCCAGCAGCACCCGCTGCTGCGGGTCGATGGTCACCGCCTCACGTGGGCTGATCCCGAAGAACTCCGCATCGAACAGGTCGGCGTCGTGCAGGAAACCACCGTGGCGGGTATAGGACGTTCCCCGGTGGTCCGGGTCCGGGTGGTAGAGACCGTCGAGGTCCCAGTCCCGGTTGTCCGGGAACTCCGAGATCGCGTCGACCCCACCAGCGACCAGCTCCCACAGCTTCTCGGGAGTGTCGACACCCCCCGGATAACGGCAGGCCATCCCGATGATGGCGATCGGCTCGTCGCTGGCGACCCGGGTGGTCGTCGTGGCCTCCGCTGGAGCCTGCGGGCCGAGCCGCGCGACCAGTTGCCCGACCAGGGCGGCCGGCGTCGGGTAGTCGAAGATCAGCGTTGCCGGCAGCCGCAGGCCGGTCGCGGTCGCCAACCGGTTGCGCAACTCGACGGCGGTCAGTGAGTCGAACCCGATCTCCTTGAACGCCCGCGTCGGGTCCACACCGTCCGCCGAGGTGTGCCCGAGGATGACCGCGACCTGGCTGGTGACCAGGTCGAGCAGCGCCTCCGGCGAGGCCGGGGTGGTGCTGCCGCTCGCGGCCACCGGCGCCTGCACACGCCGCCGGGGCACCCGCACGAGGTTGCCGAGCAGTGCCGGCAGCGTGCCGCCCGCGGCCCGCGCCCGCAGCGCCGCCCGGTCCAGGCGGGCCGCCACCACGAGTTCCGCCGGGCCGGCCAGCGCCGCGTCGAACAGGGCCAGCCCAGCCTCACTTCCCATCGGCGCGACGCCGTTGCGGCTCATCCGCCCGATGTCGTCACCAGTCAGGTGCCCGGTCATCCCGCTGGCCGTGTCCCACAGGCCCCAGGCGATGCTGGTCGCCGGCAGTCCGGCTGCCCGCCGGTGTCGGGCGAGGCCGTCGAGATAGCCGTTGGCGGCCGTGTAGTTGCCCTGCCCCGCGCTCCCCAGCGTGGCCATCACCGAGGAGAAGAACACGAGGTGCGCGTCGGTGAGCCGGTGCAGGTGCCACGCGGCGTCGGCCTTGGGCCGCCAGGCGGCGTCCAGGTTCTCGTCGGTGAGGTTGGCGATCGTCGCGTCACGTAGCGTGCCGGCCGTGTGCACCACAGCGGTCAGCGGCGGCGCGATGCCGGCGATCAGGCCGGCGAGGGCTTCCGGGTCGCTGGTGTCGCAGGCGACGACGGTGCCGATCTCGGCGAGTCGGTCGGCGCCGGGCGCGTCCGGCCCGCTGCGGCTGGCGAGGACGAGATGGCGGTAGCCGCTGTCGAAGAGGTGCCGGGCGACGAGCGTACCGAGCGTGCCGGTGCCGCCCGTGATCAGAATCGTGCCGTCCGGATCGAAGGGTAGCGGCGCAGCCGGCACGGTGGCGGCAGGGACGAGCCGCGGCGCGTAGACGCGGCCGTCGCGCAGCGCGAGCTGCGGCTCGCCCGAGGCGAGCGCGCCGGACACCGATGCCCGGCTCCCCGCCGTGTCGTCGATGTCCAGCAGCACCACCCGGTCGGGCTCCTCGACCTGCGCCGTCCGCACCAGACCCCAGACGGCGGCGGCCGCCGGGTCCACGTCGTCCTCGGTGGCGGCGGCGACACCCCTGCGGGTCACCACCAGCAACCGTGCGGCCGGGTCCGGTTCGGCGGCCAGCCAGTCACGCAGCCGACCCAGCACGTCGCGTACCCGTGCGACAGCCGATTCGGGCCCGCCGTCCGACGCGGCTGGTGGCAGGTCGACGACCTCCGCGCCGAGCGCCGCGGCCAGCTCCGGGTCGCCGGCCACCGCCCACCCGCCGGTGACCGGGCTGCCGGCGGCAACCGGTATCCAGGTCGTCTCGTACAGGGCGGTGTCCGGGGTCGCGGCGGTGGTCAGCGCCTGCGCGTCGACCGGGCGCATCGCCACCGCGTCGACGGCCGCGATCGGTTCACCGTCCGGGCCGGTGAGCAGCAGCTCGACCGAGTCCCGGCCGGCCGGCCGCACCCGCAGTCGCGCCGAGGCCGCGGCGGTCGCGTACAGCCGCACGCCGGTCCAGCTGAACGGCAGCCGGGGGCGGTCGGTGTCGCCGGCCGGGCCGAGGACGAGCGCCGCGTGCAGCGCCGCGTCGAGCAGCGCCGGGTGCAGACCGAACTCGGTCGCCTCGGCCTGCTGGTCGATGGGCAGGGCGAGTTCGGCCCACACGTCTGTGCCGTCCCGCCAGGCCGCCCGCAGGCCCTGGAACATCGGGCCGTACTCGTAGCCCTGCGCGGCCAGCTCCTGGTAGACGCCGGCCAGGTCGACCGGTTCGGCGCCTGCCGGCCTGGTGATCGCGGGCGGTGTGCCGCTGACCGTGGCGAGCCGGCCGCTGGCGTGCAGCGTCCACTCGTCGCCGTCGTCCGGCCGCGAGTGGATCCGCAGCGGGCGGCTGCCGTCCTCGGCGGGCTCGCCCACCGCCAACTGCAGCATCACGGCGGCGCCCTCCGGCACCGGCAGCGGCGCGTGCAGGGTGAGTTCGTCCAGGCCGTCCAGGCCGAACTGGGCGCCGGCGTGCAGGGCCAGTTCGGCGAAGCCGGTCCCGGGCAGCAGCACGGTGCCGAGCACGGCGTGGTCGGCCAGCCAGGGGTGGGTCCGCAGCGACAGCCGGCCGGTGAGCAGCAGGCCGTCGCCGTCGGGCAGCGCGACGAGCGCGCCGAGCATCGGATGGCCGGCCGCGCTCAGCCCGAGCGCGTCCGGCGAGGTGGCCGGGTCCGCCGGGCTCAGCCAGTACCGCTGCCGCTGGAACGGGTACGTCGGCAGGTCCGGGCGCGGCCCGTCGGCGCGCAGACCCAGCGGCGTCCAGTCCACCCGTACCCCGGAGACGAAGACCTGCCCGAGGGAGCGCAGGAAGCGTTCCCGGCCGCCCTCGTTACGGCGCAGCGAGGGCACCGTCGTGGCCGTCGTGGCCGGCTCGGTGTCGTCGATCGTCTCCTGCATGCCGACGGTCAGGACCGGGTGTGGGCTCGCCTCGACGAAGAGTTGGAAACCGTCGGCCAACAGGGTGCGGGTGGCCCGCTCGAACTCGACAGTCTCGCGCAGATTCCGGTACCAGTAGTCGGCGTCCAGCTCCGTGGTGTCCAGGTAGTCGCCGGTCACGGTGGAGCAGAACGGCACCTCGGCGGCCCGCGGTCGCACCGGAGCCAGCACGTCGAGCAGTTCCGCGCGGATCGACTCCATCTGCGCCGAGTGTGAGGCGTAGTCAACTGGCACACGACGTGCCCGGACGCCGTCGGCCTCGCACTCGGCAAGCAGCTCGTCGAGGGCGTCGTCGAAGCCGGACACCACTGTGGACGAGGGCCCGTTCACCGTGGCGACGCTCAACCGGCCCGCCCAGCGGCCCAGCCGATCGCGTACCTCCGCCGCGGGCAGCGTCACGGAAACCATTCCGGCGCCGCCGGTCAGCGCGGCAAGCGCCTGGCTGCGCAGGGTCACCACCCGGGCGGCGTCGGCGAGCGAGAGCGCCCCGGCCACGTACGCCGCCGCGATCTCACCCTGTGAGTGGCCGACGACCGCGCCGGGGCGCAGACCGCAGGCACGCCAGAGCTCGGCCAGCGACACCATCACGGCGAACAGGGCCGGCTGCACCACGTCCACCCGGTCCAGCGAGGGCGCGCCCGGGGCGCCCCGCAGCACGTCGACAAGATCCCAGTCGGTGTGCTCGCGCAGCGCCTCAGCGCACGCCCGCAACTGCCGGGCGAAGACGTCCACGGTGTCGAGCAGCTCGACAGCCATGCCGGCCCACTGGCTCCCCTGGCCGGGAAAGACGAAGACCACCCGGGGGTCGGCGGTGGCCGCCGGACCGGTGACCAGGGACGGGTCGTCGCCCGCGCCGGCCAGTGCGGTCAGGCCCGCGGTCAGGCCGGCCCGGTCGTGCGTCACCAGCACGGCACGGTGCTCGAAGAGCGCCCGCCCGGTCAGGGCCGTGGCCAGGTCGGCCGGGTTCACCTCCGGGTCGACGGCGACGAGGTCGCGCAGCCGTCCCGCGTACTGCTGGAGGGCAGCAGGCGTGCGCCCACTGAGCGTCAACGGCACCGGCCCGTCCGTCGCCGGCGCCGCCGCCGCGGTCTCGTCCGACGCCGGCTGCTCGATGATGACGTGCGCGTTGGTGCCGCTGATCCCGAAGGAGGACACGGCGGCGCGTCGCGGCCGGTCGGCCGGCCACGCCCGGGCCTCGGTCAGCAGGGCGACCGCACCGGCCGACCAGTCCACGTGCGGGGTGGGCTCGTCCACGTGCAGGGTCCGTGGCTGCACGCCGTGCCGCATCGCCTGCACCATCTTGATGACGCCGCCGACGCCGGCCGCCGCCTGCGCGTGACCGATGTTCGACTTGAGGGATCCCAGCATCAGCGGTCGGTCGGCCGGCCGGTCCCGACCGTAGGTGGCAAGCAGCGCCCGCGCCTCGATCGGGTCGCCCAGCGTGGTGCCGGTGCCGTGCGCCTCGACCACATCCACCTCGGACGGCTGTAGGCGAGCGTTGGCCAGCGCCTGCCGGATGACCCGTTCCTGGGCTGGGCCGTTCGGCGCGGTGAGGCCGTTGCTGGCGCCGTCCTGGTTCACCGCGCTGCCGCGCAGCACGGCCAGCACCGGATAGCCGCGCCGCTCCGCCTCGGAGAGCCGGGCCAGCACCAGCATCCCGGCGCCCTCGGCCCAGCCGGTCCCGTCCGCGCCAGCCGCGAACGCCTTGCACCGGCCGTCGGGGGAGAGGCCCCGTTGCCGGCTGAACTCGACGAACATGCCGGGGCTGGCAAGCACGGCCGCGCCGCCGGCCAGGGCCAGGGCGCACTCGCCGTTGCGCAGCGCGGTCGCGGCCAGGTGGATCGCGACAAGCGACGACGAGCAGGCGGTGTCCACCGTGAGCGCCGGGCCGTGCAGCCCGAGGGTGTAGGCGATCCGCCCGGAGATGACGCTCGTCGTGGTTCCGGTGAGCAGGTACCCGTCCAGTCCGTCGGCCGGGTCGTGCAGCCGGGGGCCGTAGTCCTGGGCGGTGGCGCCGACGAAGACGCCGGTCGCGGTGCCGCGCAGCGAGGTCGGGTCGACGGTTGCGCGTTCCAGTGCCTCCCACGAGGTTTCCAGCAACAGTCGCTGCTGCGGGTCCATGGCGGTCGCCTCGCGCGGGCTGATGCCGAAGAACGCCGCGTCGAACTCGGCCGCGCCGGCCAGGAAGCCGCCGTGGCTCGTGTACGAGCGTCCGGTCGCATCCGGGTCCCGGTCGAAGAGATGCTCCAGGTCCCAGTCGCGGTCGGTGGGGAACGAGCCGATCGCGTCGACCTCGTCGGCTACCAGGCCCCACAGCTTCTCCGGCGTGTCCGCGCCGCCCGGGTAGCGGCAGGCCATGCCGACGATCGCGATCGGCTCGTCGAGCGCCGCCGCGTACGCGGTCACGTCCGGGCCGCCACCCTCACCTGAAAGGAGCGAGCCCAGGTGCGCGGCGAGCGCGGCCGGGGTGGGGTGGTCGTAGGTGAGCGTCGACGCCAGCGGCCTGCCGATTTCCCGGCCGATGGCGTCGACCAGCTCGACAGCGGTCATCGAGTCGAAACCGAGGCTCTTGAAGGTCTCACCGGCCGGGACCGTGTCGGCCGACCGGTGGCCGAGGACGACGGCGGCGGCGGAGCGCACCGTGGCGAGCAGGTCGGCGACGGGCGCCGCCACGGGTGCCGGCGGTGTGCTGTCGGCGGGGTCGGCGCCGAGCCAGTGCCGTTCCCGTTGGAAGGCGTACGTGGGCAGCGGAACCGGGACCGGCCGGTACGGCGCGAGCAGCGCGGCCCAGTCCACCGCCACGCCGTGCGTGAACAGCTGCCCGAGCGCCGTCACGAAGGCGGGCTCCGCCTGGCGGTCGCGACGCTGGGCCGCAACCAGCACAGCCTCCTCGTGGGCGAGGCAGTCGCGGACCAGCGGGATCAGCGTCGCGTCCGGCCCCACCTCGAGATATCCGGTCGCCCCGGAGGCGGCGGCGGCGCGCACGCCGTCGGCGAAGCGGACGGCAGCCCGGATGTGCCGCACCCAGTACTCGGGGTCGCGGAGTTCCGGCCCGGCCGGCGCGCCGGTCAGGTTGGACACCACCGGCAGCACCGGTTCGCGGTAGGTGAGCTGCCGTGCCACCTCCCGGAACCGGTCCAGGATCGGCTCCATGTGCGGCGAGTGGAAGGCGTGACTCACCCGCAGCCGGCGGGTCTTGCGGCCACGATCGCGCCAGGCTGCCTCGATCATCAGCACTGTCGCGGCGTCGCCGGACACGACCACCGAGGCGGGACCGTTCACCGCGGCGATGTCGACCGGCCCGGCAAGGGTGGCGCGGACCTCGTCCTCGGTGGCTTGCACCGCGACCATCGCACCGCCCGACTGGGCCTCCTGCATGAGCCGGCCCCGCGCGGCCACCAGGGTGCAGGCGTCGGGCAGGTCGAGGACGCCGGCGACGTGCGCGGCGGCCAGTTCGCCGATGGAGTGGCCGAGCAGCACGTCGGCGGTGACGCCGAGCGAGGCGAACAGCCGGTACAGGGCCACCTCGTAGGCGAACAGGGCCGGCTGGGTCCAGGCGGTCGAGTCGAGCAGGCCTCCTCTGGTGCTCTCCGGGGCGAACATCACCTCGCGGAGTGGGCGGTCGAGGTGGCGGTCGAACTCGGCGCAGATCTCGTCCAGGGCCGCGCGGAAGGCCGGCTGCGTCTCGTACAGCTCCCGGCCCATGCCGGGCCGCTGGCTGCCCTGGCCGCTGAACAGCACCGCCAGGCGCGGTTCGGGCGTCACCCGGCCGGTGACCACCCCGGTCGCGGGACTGCCGGCGGCCAGCGCGTCCACCGCGGAGCGCAGGTCGTCCGTGTCGGCGCCGACCAGCACAGCGCGATGGTCGAACGCGGTCCGGGTGGTGGCGAGCGAGAACGCGACGTCCACCGGGTCGCCCGGTGACTGCTCGGCGAGTCGCGCCGCCTGGCCGCGCAGCGCCTCCGGGGTCTGTGCCGAGAGCACCCACGGCAGTACGCCGGTGGTTGCCGGCGGTCGTGGCGCGGGGGTCGTGGCCGGCGCCTCGGTCAGCACCAGGTGGCAGTTGGCGCCGCCCATCCCGAAGGAGCTGACGCCCGCGGTGAGTGGCCGGTCCGGGTGTGGCCAGGCGCCGTGCCGCTGCTGCACCCGCAGGCGTAGCGCGTCCAGGTCGATGTCCGGGTTCGGGGTCTCGTAGTTGAGGCTCGCGGGCAGCTCCCGGTGGCGGATCGCCAGCGCGGCCTTGATCAGCCCGGCGATGCCGGCAGCGCCCTCCAGGTGACCGACGTTCGTCTTGGCCGAGCCGACAGCGAGCGGCTCGGCGGCCGGACGGTCCTGCCCGAGGACGGCGCCGAGCGCGGTTGCCTCGATCGGGTCGCCGCGCCGGGTACCGGTGCCGTGCAGTTCGACGTACTGCACGGCGGTCGGGTCCACTCCGGCCCGCTGGTACGCCCGGCGCAGCATCGCGGCCTGCGCGTCGGCGCTCGGCACGGTCAGGCTCGGGGTGGCTCCGTCGTTGTTGAGCGCGCCGCCGGCGATGACACAGGTGATCGGGTCGCCGTCGCGGATCGCGTGGTCCAGCGGCTTGAGGACGACCATGCCGCCGCCCTCGCCGCGCACGTACCCGTTGGCTCGCGCGTCGAAGGTGAAGCACCGGCCGTCGGGGGAGAGGCCGCCGAACTTGGCGGTGGTGACGGTGGTCTCGGCGGCCAGGTTCAGGTTCACGCCGCCGGCCAGGGCCAGGTCGGCATCGCCGCGGCGCAGGGCCTCGCAGGCGAGGTGGACGGCGGCCAGCGCCGATGACTGGGCGGTGTCCACGGTCAGGCTCGGGCCCCGCAGGCCGAGGACGTACGAGATGCGGTTGGCGATGACGCTGCGGTGCAGGCCGGTGATGGTGTGCGTGCCGATCGCCTCGATGCCCGCCCGGTAGGTCAGGGTCGCGTAGTCCTGCGCCATCGCGCCGATGAACACGCCGGCGTCGCCGCCCCGCAGCCGGTCCGGAACGATCCGGGCGTCCTCCAGCGCTTCCCAGGCCAGCTCGAGCATGAGCCGTTGCTGCGGGTCCATCTCCGCGGCTTCCCGGGGGGAGATGCCGAAGAAGCCGGCGTCGAAGCCGTCCACCCGGTCGAGGAAGCCGCCGAACCCGGTGCCCGGGTTGGCCGCCGCCTCCGCGTGCCGTCCGGTGAATCCGGACGAGCCGCGCCGGTCGGCGGGCAGTTCGGTGATGGCGCTCGTGCCGGTCCGCAGCAGGTGCCAGAAGGCGTCTGGGTCCGGGGCCTGCGGTAGCCGGCACGACAGGCCGACGACGGCGATGGACATGGTGCGATCGGTCATCTCAGGTGTCCGTCCTTCGTCGCGGGATAGCCCGAAGCCGGGCGGGTCAGAGCTTCTCCAGGGCGTATCCGGCCTTGAGCCACTTGCTCGACTCGACGGCCAGGCCCACCGCGCGATCACCGCCGGCCATCCGGCGTAGCAGCCGCTCGAGCTGTAGGAACGGCAGCGCGTTGCCGTTGTTGCCGGTCTCGCTGATGCAGGACACCTCGAGCGCTCCGGGCAGGCCGAGCTGGTCGACGATCCGGCTGGTCATCCGCACCGAGAGCTGCGGTGGCAGGAGGTAGTCCACATCGTCGTCCTGCCAGCCGAGGTCGTCGAGCAGCTCGCGGAGGATCTCGCCGGCCATCCGCGGCACCGATTCCTCGATGGCCTTGTAGTCCTCTGCCGCCGCCGGACGGAGCGAGTCCCGGTCGGCCAGCCCGAACCAGTCCAGTACGTGGCCGGGCGCCCGCCCTCGCCCGGTCAGCCGGTTGAGCAGGCGGCGGATCACCACCCGGCCCGGCCCGGGTTCGCTGCTGAGTACGGCGGCGCCGGCCCCGTCGCCGAAGAGCACCACGTTGATGAGCTGGGCGGGTGGCAGGGCGGCCAGGTCCAGGCTCAGGTCGAAGTACTTCGCGCAGACGTCACCGCCGAGCACCAGCGCGGTGCGGTGCCGGCCGGTGGACAGCAGGGCCTGCGCCACGTCCAGTGCCTGCACCGCCCCGGCGCAGCCGGTCTGCAACTGGTAGGTGGGCAGGTCGTTGACGCCGAGCTGGTCGGCGACCACGTTGACGGTGGCCGGCATCAGCTGGTCCGGCGTGGCCGTGCTCATCACGATCACGTCGATGTCGTCCGGGGTCAGGTCGGCTGACTTCAGCGCCTGTTGGGCGGCGGTGGTGGCCAGCTCGGCCAGGTTCGAGCGGAGCTCACCGGTCGCCAGATCCACGCAGAGGTGCCGCTGGCGGGTGCCGACGAAGACGTCCACCCACTGCTCCCACAGGGTGTCCATGCCGAACCGGCGGGCCAGAGCAGCGTTGTCCACGGCCGGGCCGGGCAGAGCCGCGCCGGCGGACAACAGATAGGTTTCCGGAATACGCATGCTCGTCCCCCTCCTTGGGCGGCCAGCGAACCGGCCGTGCGCCGATGATCCGGAGCGGGGCTAAAGCAGCGCTTAGGAAGGGCTTGGCCGTGCGTGCCCGGACAGAAAAAGGCCCGGGCCGCACCGCGTCCCACGGGGAGGGGACGGGTGCGGCCCGGGCGGCCGGGGCGGGAGGATCAGACGGTCTCACCGACGAGCGGCGTGGGGGCGGCCGTCTCCGTCGACGAGAGCCGACTGGGTGCCTCGACGGACAGGTGCGGCAACACCCGGTCCACCGGTCGGGGCAGCCACCAAGCACCCCGGCCGGCCAGGTGCAGCAGGGCGGGTACGAGCACGTTGCGGAGCAGGAACGCGTCGAACAGCACGGCGATTGCCAGGCCGATGCCGAACTCGGCGACCAGCCGCTCGCCGATCAGGGCGAACGAGCAGAACACCAGCACCATGATGACGGCGGCGACGGTGATCACCCGGGTGGTGCCGCGCTGGCCGTTCAGGATCGCTCGGGTCGGGTCACCGGTG
Organism: Micromonospora sp. NPDC023888; assembly: GCF_040639415.1. NCBI lineage: Bacteria > Bacillati > Actinomycetota > Actinomycetes > Micromonosporales > Micromonosporaceae > Micromonospora > Micromonospora sp. NPDC023888. Next base: position 11,302 of record NZ_JBEZZW010000055.1, read on the forward strand.
TGGGTCCACTCCTCGTGGATGCGGCTGATCAGGAACACCTGGTAGTCCATCGACAGGCCGAACAGGATGGCCGTCATGAGCACCGGCAGGGTCGGGTCGATCGGCCCGGCCCCGCCGAACCCGGTCAGGTCGTCCAGCCAGCCCCACTGGAACAGCGCGGTGAGGACGCCGAAGGTGACACCGACCGCCACCACGTTCATCACCGCCGACATCAGCGCCACGAAGATGCTGCGGAACGCGATGAGCAGCAGGATCGCCCCGAGCGCGATGACCACGACCAGGAAGAGGGCGAAGCTGTCGGTCAGCACCTCGGCGAAGTCGTCGAACGTGGCGGTCACCCCGCCCACGTGGGCGTCCACCCCACTGTTGGCGGTGACGGGCGGCAGGACGTTGTCGCGGAGCCGGTCGATGAGGCGGCTGGTGGCCTCGTCCTGCGGTCCGGTGGTCGGGATGACCTGGATGATTGCCGTCGACTTGTCGGCGCTGCTCACCGGCGGCGCAACCGAGGCAACCCCGGGCGTGCCGCGCAGCGCGTCCTGCAGGGCGGTGAGGGTCGCCGGGGCGACTTCACCTGTCGGGGTGCTGACCGCCACCACGAGCGGCCCGTTGATGCCGACGCCGAAGCCGGCCGACAGGGTGTCGTACGCCTTGCGGGTCGTCCACGACGCCGGGTCGTTGCCCGAGTCGGAGTGGCCCATCCGCATCGCGAAGAACGGTGCGGCCAGCAGCACCACCACGACGGCGACGACGCCGGTGAGCACGGCGGGATGCCGCCGGGTGAACTCGTTCCACCGGGACGGCTTGCCCTCCACCGCGTCGACCGACTCCGGACCCTCGGCGGTCAGTCGGCGTCGTTCCCGACGGCTGAGGACCCGAAGCTTGAAGAAGCCGAGCAGGGCGGGCAGCAGGGTCACCGCCGCGAAGACGGTGAACAGCACTGTCACCGCGGCCGGCACCGCCATCCCGTCGATCAGCTCGACGCCGATCAGCAGCAGGCCGAGCAGGGCGATGCAGACCGCCAGCCCCGCGAAGAGGACCGCCCGGCCGGCCGTGTTCAGCGCGCGGACCACCGAGTCCTCGACTGCCATGCCGGCTTTGAGGTTCTTGCGGTGCCGGGTGACCACGAACAGCGCGTAGTCGACGCCGACACCCAGCCCGACAAGCGCGGCCAGGGTGGTGGCGATGGTGGAGACACCCATCGCGTGGGACAGCAGACCGATCACGCCGGTGGCGGCGCCGAGGGCCAGCACCGCGACGATCAGCGGTACGAGTGTGGCCAGCAGCGAGCTGAAGGCCAGGAAGAGCACCACGCCGGCGGCCAGGATGCCCACGATGGTGGGCAGCGACGGCGGTTGCTGCTGGCTCAGCGACATGCCACGGCCGCCGAGGTCGACGCTCAGGCCGTCGGTCTGCGCCTGCTGAGCGGTCGTCACCACGTCCTTGAAGAGGGCGACGGGCAGGCCGTCGGCCGGCTCGTCGAACAGCACCGTCGCGTACGCCACAGTGCCGTCCGCGCTGATCTGGGCGGAGCCGGCCGGATCGTACGGGCTCACGACGGCGACGACGTGCTCGGAGGCGCGCACCTCGGCGAGCATCGGGTTGATCCGCGACTGGACCTGGGGGTCGGAGACCGAGCCGGAATCCACCTTCCACACGATCGTGTCCACGTCACCGGACTGCTCCGGGAAGGTCTTGCGCAGCAGGTTGTACGCGTCGGTGGAGTCGGTCCCGGAGGCGTTGAACGAGTCGGAGTACGCGTTGCCGACCGCGCCACTGACCACGCTCACCCCGACCAGGCCCAGGATCCACAGCAGCAGCACGATCACCCGGTGCTGATAGCACCATCGGGCAAGTGATGTCATGTCCGTTTCCTACGCTTTCAATGTGATGTGTTGTGATCTGGGGTGGTCAGGGGAGGGCCGGTGCGGCGGTGGGCAGAGCGGCCTCCGGTTCCGCGGCGGCACGCCGTTGCCGGATCACGGCCAGGGTGATGACGAAGCCCGCGGCGGCCAGCAACGCTCCGGCGATGAACGCGGTGGCCATGCCGTCGGCCAGTACGGTCCGTTCGATCAGGTCGGGGGCCAAGCCCGGGTGCGGCTCACGGGCCGCGCTCTGGCTGGCGGTGCCGAACACGGCGACCAGTACGGCGAGGCCGAGCGCGCCGCCGCCCCACTGCATCGACTCCAGGAACCCGGAGGCCGCTCCCGCGTCGGACTGCGGCACTCCACTGAGGATCGACTGGTTCAGTGCCGTGAAGGCGAAACCTGGACCCATCCCGAGCAGCACCATCGGCCCGAGGACGCCGCCGGCGTAGGTGCTGTCGACGCTGAGCTGGGTGAGCCACGCCGAGCCGATGATGATCAGAGCGGTGCCGAACAGGATCAGCGGCTTGGCGCCGGTGCGGCGCAGCAGCCCGCTGGCTGTCCCGCCGCCGATGAACAACCCGGCGCACATCGGCAGGAAGGCCAGGCCGGCCCGCAGCGCGCCGTAGCCGAGCACGTTCTGCAGGAACAGGGTGCTCAGGAAGGACGCGCCGACAAGTGGCGCGGACAGCAGCAGGATGTTGCTGTAGGACCCGGAGCGGTTGCGGTCGCGGAACAGCCGCAGTGGCAGCACCGGCTGCTCGGCCCGGCTCTCGATGAAGACGAAGGCGCTCAGCAGCACGACGCCGCCGGCCAGTGCGGCGACCGTGGCACCCGCGGTCCAACTTGTCGAGGCGGCGTGGATGAAGCCGTAGACCACCGCCGCGATGCCCAGCGTCGAGGTGAGCGCGCCGGCCAGGTCGAAGCGGCCGGGGTGGCGGGGCGACTCGTTGACGAACCGCGGGGTGAGCACGACCAGCACCGCGCCGATCGGGACGTTGATGAACAGGACCGATCGCCAGCCCAACCACGCGGTCAGTACGCCGCCGAGGATCATGCCGAGCACGACGCTGAGCCCGTACGCCGCGGTGACCGCGCCGAGCGCCCGGTCACGGGCCTTGCCCTCGGCGAAGTTGGTGGCGATCAGGGCCAGCGTGCCCGGGGCGGCGAACGCGGCGCCGGCGCCCTGGAGGATGCGGGCGGCCAGGAGCCACTCGTCGCTCTGGGCGAGGCCGCCGGCGAGCGAGGCCAGCGTGAAGACGATGATGCCGAGGATGAACAGCCGGCGTCGGCCGAGGATGTCGCCGGCCCTACCGCCGAGCAGCAGCAGGCCGCCGAAGGTGAGGGTGTAGGCGTTCGCCACCCAGGCCAGGTTCGTCGGGCTGAAGTCGAGGTCCTGCTGGATGGTGGGCAGTGCGATGTTCATGGCGTTGCCGTCCAGCGCCACCATCAGTTGACAGGTGACGAGGACGAGCAGGGCGATGCCCGGGTGGGCCAGTGGCCGCGCCTCTGAAGCCGCGCCGCTCGATGTCTGGGCCGGAGCCGACATGCGTACCTCCTGGTTTTGTGTGACACTGAACGGGCCGAAGCGTTGGCGCTTAGTGAACGGTGCGTTCACTATAGAGGTGAATTTCCCCACGACGCAAGCGCCTGGGTCAGCTGTCGAGCACGGCGCGAGCTTCGGATGCGCTGCCGGCCCCGTGACAGACTGGGGAGTGTGCCGATGACTCCAAATTCCGCCACCGACAACGTCGCCCACACTCCCGCCGCCAGGCGTCGCCGCGGCGACGTCCTGGTCCGAGCGATCCTGCGGGCTGTCATTGAGCAGTTGGAAACACTGGGCTACGCGAAGCTCAGCGTGGAGGGTGTCGCGGCCGCGGCCGGCACCGGCAAAGCGGCGCTGTACCGCCGCTGGTCCGGCAAGGAGGAGCTGGTGGCCGCGGCCCTGGCCGAGGTGCTGCCGTCGCCCGCCGAGGTGCCACGCACCGGCGACACGCGCACCGACCTGATCGCGCTGCTGGCCTGCATGCGCGACTCCTTCAGCCAGCACGGCACCGCGTTCCAGGTGGTCAAGGCCGAAGCCGAGGCGGGCGAGGCACTGCTGGCCGGTGTGGTGCAGCAGCGGGTGGTGCAGCCGTGCACCGAGGGCATCGGAGCCCTGTTGGCCGAGGCGGCAACCCGGGGCGAGCTGGGCGCCCGCGCCACCCAGCCGCTGCTGGCGAACGTCGGCCCGGCCATGTTGATCTACCACACGTTGACCCGGGGCATCGACATCGCCGACGACTACCTGGACCACATCGTCGACGACCTGATCCTGCCCGCGGCCCGCTGACCGGGCCACGGGCAGGAGCCGCCGGTTCAGGCCGCCGGGCCGAACCATGACCGCAGGGCCGCAGCCAGGTCGGTTTCGACCACAGCCGGCGGCGTCCGCGGGTCCGCTGCCCAGGCCACGTAACCGTCCGGGCGTACCAGTAGCGCGTCAACGGCCAGATCCGCGTCCTGGCCGACGACCAGGTCCACACGGTCCTTCCACCCGTTGGCCAGCTCCACCACCGAGCCGTCCGCGGTGAGATCGAGCAGCACCGGACGGGCCCCCCGCATCAGATCGGCAAGCCGGGCCGCGCCGTGCGCCGACGAGAAACGCACGTCCGGTGCCCAGCGGCCGGTCATCGGGTGCGGTTGGGTGGTGTCCGGCGCCGGGTAGTGCAGGTCCGTTCCCGCCATCACCGCCGCGATCGCGCCGAGCGTGTCCGGGTTGCCGATCAGCTCCCCGAACAGCGCCCGCAACGAGGTGACATTGGCGCCTGGGGCCATCAGGGCAGCCTGGGCCTGGGTCTGCATCACGACCCGCTCCGCGGCCGGGCGGCGCTCCTGCTGGTAGGTGTCCAGCAGGCCGGGCGGCGCCCAGCCGTGCAGCGCCGCAGCCAGCTTCCAGGCCAGGTTCACGCCGTCCTGCAACCCCAGGTTCAGCCCCGGGCCGTTGATCCCGGCGTGCACGTGTGCGGCGTCCCCGACCAGGAAGACGCGCCCGGACCGGTACCGCTCGGCCACCCGGCTGTCACCGGCGAGTCGATACAACCGGTGCGGTCCCGGACCGGGTGGCTCGCTCATCGGCACCTCGGCCCCGAGGATGCGGCCCAGGCTCGCGGCGACCTCGGCCACCGTCGCCGGGACGGCCGGGTCGATGTGCGCCCGGCCCCACTCCCAGGTCGCCACGATCTGCACACCAGGCTGGAACGAGCCGATCGCGTACGCGCCCCGGTCGTTGCGGTGGTAACCGAACGGGACCCGGCCCAGCTCCGGCGTCTCCAACCAGCTGTTGCGCTGGAGGATGTCGTCCGAGCCCTGCTCGCCCCCCAGGATCTCGGCGGGCAGCACGACGTCCGCGCCCCGGGAGACCACATCCTGGTCGCCGTAGTCGGGGAACGGGATTCCGGCACTCTTGCGGATCGTGCTGTGCGCACCGTCGCAGCCGACCAGGTAGCGGGCGGCGATCTCGTGCTCGCCGTCCGGGGTCCGGACCCGTACCCGAACCCCGTCGTCGTCCTGCTCGAAGCCGAGCACCTCGTGGTCGCGGCGCAGATCCACGCCGAGTTCGGCGGCCCGCTCGCCGAGCCGCTCCTCGAGCACCGGCTGCGGGATACGCAGCAGGTACAACGGATTGACCGGCAGCTCGCGCAGGTCCAGCGGCACCCCGCCGAAGTTGAAGAACGGCGTGGTCACCGGGCCGTCCTGCCCCGCGCTGAGCTGGCCGTACAGGCCGCGCCGGTCGATCAGTTCGAGCACCCGCCCGACCAGCGCCTCGGCGCGGATGGCCCGGCTGCGCTCGGGCAGGCGCTCCAGGACCACCGGCCGCAGCCCGGCCAGCCGTAGCTCGCAGGCGAGCATCAGTCCGTTCGGTCCGCCGCCGGCGACAACCACGTCGGCGGTCATCCCGCGCCTCCGGCGGAGGCGCGAGCCTCGGCCAGCAGGAACGGACTGGCCGCGAGCTCGTAGCCGCCGTCGACCGGCATCACCGTCCCGGTCGCGAAGCCGCTGCGCATCAGATACAGGTACGCCTCGGCGGCCTGGGCCGGCTTGCCCAGCTCGCGGGTGAGCAGTTGCCGGCGCAGCGCCTTGTACATCACCTCCTGGTTGGGCAGATCGACGCCGCCGGTGGGCACCGGACCCAGCCGCACGGTGTTGACCCGGATCGGGCCGAGTTCCACGGCGAGCGCCCGGCTCAACGACTCGACCGCGGCGGTGACCCCGGACTGCGCCGATGTGCCCGGTGCCGGGCGCACCGAGATGATCCCGGAGGTGAAGGTGATCGACCCGGCCGGCCGGATGACGCCGACCGCGTGCTTCGCCGCGGTGAAGGCACCCCAGTACATGGTGCCGAAGAAGGCCTTCGCCTCGTCGAGGGGAATGTCGGTGATGGGGCGGATCCGGATGTGGTCGCCGGCGGTGTAGGCGAGGTGGTCGAACGCGCCGACGCGGGCGAAGAACTCGCGCACGTCGTACTCGTCCGAGACGTCCACCTGTTCGCCCCGGACGCCTTCGGGCAGGCTTTCCAGTGCCGCGTCGATACGGGTCTTGGTGCGCGAGGCGACGACCACTGACGCGCCGTCCTCGGCCGCGGTGCGGGCCACCGCCAGCCCGATGCCGGAGGTGCCCCCGATGACGACCACGCGTTGGCCGGTCAGATTCATGCTCATCTCCCTCACTTCCGCCCGGCGACGGCCGCCGGGATGGCAGGACGGCCCTCGCCGAGCACCTGGCTCGCGATCGGCGCGAGGAGGGCGAGTTCGTCCTCACTCAGAGTCAGCTCGGTGGCCGCCGCGTTCTCGGCCAGCCGCTGCGGGCTGCGGGTACCCGGAATCGGGGCCACCGGGACACCCTGGCGTGCGCCCTGCGCGAGCAGCCAGGCGAGGGCCACCTGGGCGGGGGTCACGCCGTGCCCCGCCGCGATGTCCTGGATCGGCTTGAGCAGGCCGGCGTTGTGCGGCGCGTTCTCGGCCGCGAAGCGGGGGATGGCCTGCCGGAAGTCGTTCGGCGCGAGCCCCTCGGTCGAGGTCTGTGCCCCGGTCAGGAAGCCACGACCGAGCGGCGAGTACGGCACCAGGCCGATGCCCAGCTCGGCGCAGACCGGCACCAGTGCCGCCTCGGAGTCCCGGGTGAACAGCGACCACTCGTTCTGCACCGCGGCGAGCGGGTGCACGGCGTGCCCGGCACGCACCTGCGCTGCTGTCACGTTCGACAGTCCGATGTGGCGCACCTTGCCCGCCGTCACCAGATCGGCCATCGCGCCGACGGTCTCCTCGATCGGTGTGCCCGGCGCCGGGAAGTGCAGGTAGTACAGGTCGATGTGGTCGATGCCGAGTCGGGTCAGGCTCGCGTCGCAAGCCTCGCGGACGTAGGCGGCGTCGCCGCGCATGCCTATCGGGCGCCCGGTCGCCTTGTCCCGTACGGCGCCGAACTTGGTGGCCACGGTGATCGCCGACCGGTCGGTGCCGGCCAGGAACTCGCCGAGCAGTTCCTCGTTGTCGCCGATGCCGTACGCGTCGGACGTGTCGAGGAAGGTGACGCCCAGCTCCACGGCCCGACCCAGAGTCGCAAGCGACTCGGCGCGGTCGGCGTCGCCGTAGAACTCGCTCATTCCCATACAGCCGAGCCCGAGAGCCGAGACCGTCAGCCCGGTTTTGCCCAACGTGGTGGTGTGCATGCTCGAGTGCCCTTCGACGTGACGTGTCTTATCGGTCGGCCGCCAGCATCCCGGCATCGGCTAGTGGAGTTCTTAAGCCGTTGTTAGGTGGTCGCCGGCCGATTTGGTCTCGCCTTAGGAACGGCAAAGGCCGGTCGTCGAGCATGTGCGCACCATGGCCGCGGGCCCGACGCTCCGCGCGGCGCTTCCGGCCACCGCACCCCCGAGGAGTGGCCGTATGCCTGATCCCGTGATCGTTGCCGGAGCCGGACCGACCGGCCTGATGCTCGCCGCCGAGCTGGGATTGGCCGGTGTGCCGGTGGTGCTGCTGGAACGCCGCGCCACGGTGCCGACCTGGTCGCAGACCTTCGGCTTCCACCTCAGCTCCCAGCAGATGTTCCGGCAGCGGGGCCTCGACAAGTTCGACGGCGCCGGCCGGTTTCCCAGCTTCGACTGGGGTTTTCCCGGCCTGACGAACGCCGAGCCGGAGAAGTTCCCGATCGTCTTCCCGCAGCGGCGGGTGGAGAAGCTGCTCGCCGACCGGGTCGCCGAGCTCGGCGTGCCGACCCGGCGCGGGCACGAGGTGGTCGGCGTCGAGGCCGACGCCGAGGGCGTGACAGTGACGGTGAACGGCCCCGACGGTGAATACACCGTGCGCGGCAGCTACCTGGTGGGCTGCGACGGCGGCCGGAGCGTCGTGCGCAAGGCGGTCGGCATCGGCTTCCCCGGCACCGAGGCCACGTTGAGCGGCCGCACCGGCGATGTCGAGATCCTCAACGAGGAGTACCGCAACGGCATCGGGTCACCGTTCTTCCCGACCGGTCTGGCCGCGACCGTGCAGAACCCGGACGACCCGAGCCTGTCCCGGGCCACGGTGGTGGAGTTCACCGCCGAGCGCCCGCCGGACGAGGTGCCGATCACCGTGGAGGAGTTCGTCGCCGCGTTCGAGCGGGTCTCCGGCATCACCCTCAAGGTCGCCGGTTCGCCGTGGCTGACCCGGTTCGGTGACGCGACCCGACTGGCCGAGCGGTACCGCGAGGGCCGGGTGTTCCTGGCCGGCGACTCGGCGCACATCCACTTCGCCTCGGCGGGCCAGGGCCTCAACACCGGCATCCAGGATGCCGTGAACCTGGGCTGGAAGCTGGCCTCGGTGCTGCGCGGATGGTCCGGCGACGAGCTGCTCGACACCTACCAGCAGGAGCGGCTGCCGATCGGCCGGGAGGTGACCGTCTACCCGCAGGTCCAGATGTCACTGCTGCATCCGGCGGACAAGGCTGGGCCGCTGCGTGAGTTCATCGCCGCGCTCACCCAGTTCGAGGAGGTGCGGCGCTACCTCATCGACCGGGCCACCGGCACCGGCATCCGCTATCCCATGGTGTACGACGGGAAACCGGCGCCTGAGCATTCCCTGCTGGGCCTGCGCGTGCCCGATCTGCCGCTGGTCACCGAGGACGGCCCGACCAGCCTGGCGGTGCTGCTGCAGTCCGGGTACGGGCTGCTGGTGCTGACCGGGGACGGCGCCGCGGACGAGGTTGCCGGTCCCTGGCGGGACCGACTGAAGGTTGTTCGGGCGACGAGCATCGAGGGCTTCGAGGACGGGGCGCTGCTGGTGCGTCCGGACGGCTATGTCGCGTACGCCGGAAGCGGCGCCGACGACGTGCTGCCGGCCGCGCTGCTGACCTGGTTCGGCCAGCCCGCCGCGGGGAGGGCTGTCTGATGAGCGATGTCCTGCCCGTGGTGGTGGCCGGTGCCGGGCCCACCGGTCTGATGCTCGCCGCCGAACTCGCGCTCGTCGACGTGCCGGTGATCGTGCTGGATCGGCTGCCCGAGCCGATGAGCGCGGCCCGCGCGTTCGCCATCCACATGAGTTCGGTGCACATGTTCCATCAGCGCGGCCTCGACCAGTTCGAGGGTGCGCGTACGTTCATGAACTACAACTTCGGCTTTCCCGGTGTGACCGCGCTGGACGCGGCCGACCTGCCGCTCGTGGTGTCGCAGCGCCGGGTGGAGCAGGTGCTCGAGGAGCGGGTCGCCGCCCTCGGTGTCCGCATCCGCTACGGCCACGAGCTGGTCGGGCTCGAGCAGGACGATTCCGGTGTCGCCGTGCGGGTGCGTGGCGACGGCGAAGAGTACGACCTGCGGGCCTCGTACCTGGTCGGTTGTGACGGCGGCCGGTCGACGGTGCGCAAGCTTGCCGAGTTCGCGTTTCCCGGTACCGACTCCACCGTCTGTGGCCGCACCGGTGACGTCGAGATCCTCGACGAGCGCTACCAGGGCGGGATCGGTCAGCCGATCTATCCGACCGGCCTGGCCGCTGTCATCCCGCACCCGGACGAGCCGGGTATGTGGCGGGCCACCGCCATCGAGTTCGACTCGGACCGGGCCGGTGACGAGGTCCCGGTCACGCTCGAGGAGTTCCAGGCGGCCTTCCAGCGCATCACCGGCATCGACCTCAAGATCGGCAAGTACGGCTGGTTCACCCGGTTCGGCAACGCCACTCGCCTGGCCGAGCGGTACCGGGACGGGCGGGTCCTGCTTGCCGGCGACGCCGCGCACATCCACTTCCCGTCGGCCGGGCAGGGACTGAACACCGGCATCCAGGACGCCATGAACCTCGGCTGGAAGCTGGCCGCGGCGGTACGTGGATGGGGCGGCGACGAGCTGCTCGATTCCTACCACCACGAACGCTGGCCGATCGGGCGGGAGGCCTGCGTCTACCCGCAGGTGCAGACCGCGCTCATCCACCCACCGCAGACCGCCGGCCCGTTGCGGGAGTTCATCGGGGCACTCGTGAAGTTCGACGAGGTGAGTCGCTACATCATCGAGCGGGCCACCGGCCTGGGCATCCGTTACCCCATGGCGTACGGCGGCGAGCCGGCCCCGGACCACCCGCTGCTCGGCTACCGGATCCCGGACATCCCGCTGCGTACCGCGGCCGGCGAGACCAGCGTGGCCGTGCTGCTGCGCGACGGTCGTGGCCTGCTGATCGACGCTCGCGGCGGCACCGCGTCCCCCGGTTTCGAGGACTGGGCCGACCGGTTGCGGGTGGTCGCCGCGGAGCCCGCCGACGCGCTCGGCGGAGCCCGTGTGCTGGTTCGGCCGGACGGTCACGTCGCGTACGTGGACGCCGACGGCACCGGGGACGAACGGCTGCGCACGGCCGTCACCCACTGGTTCGGCACGGTGGACGCGTCGTCCGCCGCCCCCTCGCCCGCCATGTCAGTAGCCAAGTGATTGAGGAGCGCGACATGACCGAAGCACCAACCGTTCCCGGGCCTGTCCTGCAGGCGCCTGCGACGCTGGAGGAGCGCATCCGCCGCTGGAGCGTGTACCAGCCGTGGTTGCAGGAGGACCCGGTCACCTACTTCCGGGAGATCCAGGAGCACGCGCCGATCGTGTGGTCCGAGGAGTTGGGCGGCTACTGGATCGTCACGCGCTTCGCCGACATGGAGTGGGTGGCGCGCACCCCGGAGATCTTCTCCTCCAGCGTGCTGTCCATCCCGGCGCACCAGATGTCCGAGCACAAGCAGATCCCGATCCAGTTGGACGGCGACGACCACCGGATGTGGCGGCAGGCGCTCACGGATCTCTTCAACCCGGGCGTGGTCAACCATTTCGACGCCCAACTGCGGGAGGCGGTCCGCGAGACCGTCGCGTCGGTGGCGGACAACGGGCGCTGCGAGTTCATCGGCGAGGTCGCGTCGAGGCTGCCGGCGGAAGCCTTCCTGATCTTCTTCGGCATCGGCCGGGAGTACCTCAAGCAGATCCGCGAGTACAAGGACTGGCTGCTCAAGGCCATCCGGCAGGCCGGCAACGACGACGAGATCAAGGCCGCCAACCAACCGCTACTGCAGTTCTTCAGCGACGCCATCGACAGGCGCCGCGCCGAGGGCTACGAGGGACGCCGGGACGTGCTGAGCCGGCTGCTGCAGACGACCTTCGACGGTCGGCCGCTCACCCAGGCCGAGATGGTCAACGTCGCGTTCACCAACATGCTTGCCGCCTTCGACACCACCACCGCGATGATCAGTGTGGTCTTCACGTACCTCGCCGAGCATCCGGAGGTGCAGGACCTGGTGGTCCAGCACCCGGAGAAGATCCCGGCGGTGGTCGAGGAACTCGTTCGGCACGACCCGATCTCGGCGACCGCGCGGATCGTCACCGAGGACGTCGAGCGGCACGGGGTGCTGATGCGCGCGGGTGACCTGGTGCTCGTGCCGTGGGGGATGTCGGGCATGGACCCCCGAGCCTTCGACAACCCGGAGCAGGTCGACTTCGAGCGCACGTCGACGCGCCAACTGGTCTTCGCCATCGGCCCGCACCGGTGTATCGGCATGCACGTGGCCCGCCGGGTGCTCAAGCTGGGCGTCGAGGAGTGGCACGCCCGGGTGCCGCGTTACCGGGTGACCGATGGCACCAGTCCGCTGCGTCGTTACACCACAGTGCGCGGTGTCTCCAGCCTGGATCTGAGCTGGGACCCGAAGGAGGAGTCATGAGAGTACGGGTGGACGCCGACCTCTGTCAGGGTCACGGCATGTGCGCGGCGCTGGCCCCCGAGGTCTACCGGGTCAACGAGGAGTCCGGATTCAACCAGATGGGTGAGTTCGAGGCGCCCGACGACGCGCACGTCGCCGTCGAGCGTGGGGCCGCGGCCTGCCCCGAGCAGGCCATCGCCCTCCTCGTCAACCGGGAGGCGGGGCAGTGACCGACGCCGAGCTCGACACCTTCCGCCGGACGGTCCGCACCGACTCCGGCGAGATCAGCTATCTGGACGCCGGCTCCGGCCGGCCGGCCCTCTTCCTGCACGGGCTTGGCACCAACGCGCACATCTGGCGCAACGTGATCGATCAGCTACGCGGGGAACGCCGCTGCATCGCGCTCGATCTTCCTTTGCACGGCCGCAGTCCGGCCCTCACCGGAAAGATGTCGCTGCCGGCGCTGGCCGAGGCGGTGGAGGACTTCTGCTCCGCGCTCGACCTGACCGACTTCGACCTGGTCACCAACGACACCGGCGGCGCGGTCGGTCAGATCTTCGTCGCCCGGCACGGGCACCGCCTGCGCACGCTGACCCTGAGCAACTGCGAGGCGCACGACAACCTCCCGAACGAGGCCTTCGCCGGCACCGTGGCTCTCGCCCGGGAGGGCAAGCTCGCCCCGCTCGCCAGCCGCATGCTCACCGACCTGGCGATGTCCCGGTCCAGCGGCCGGGGGATCGGCGCGAATTTCGAGCATCCGGATCGGGTCAGCGACGAGACACTGCGCGACTTCCTGGCACCGGTTGCCGGTTCCGCCGAATCGATCCGTCGCTTCGAGGAGTTGCTCGCCTCGCTCGACCCGGCCGACCTGCTCACCGCCGAGATCGAGCTGCGCAAGCTGAAGACTCCCACGCTGATCGTGTGGGGCACTGCCGACCTGCACTTCGAGCTGAAGTGGGCGTACTGGCTGCGGGACGCCATCCCCGGCGCGACGGACGTGGTGGAGATCGACGGCGGGAAGCTCTTCTTCCCCTACGAGCGTGCCGGTGAGCTGGTGGCGGCCCTGCGCCGGCACTGGAACAGCAACTGACCGACAACGCGACACACCGATCGCCGGGCGCCCCAGGGCACCCGGCGATCGGTGTGTCTACCTCAGCGGAAGCAACTGGTGCGTCCGACTCCCACATCCGGGCAACCGCATCGGCCAGGCCGTGCCGCCAGGTCCGCGCGCACGTCCCGAGCCGGCCTGCGGCCGACACGGTCCAGCGGGGTAGGGGAGCAGGACAGGCGCGGTGGTGGTCACCGCGGACGGGTCAGCCGGCCACGAAGCCGGGCCGCCCGGAAGGCCAGGTTGATCGCCGCGCGCTGCGGTGAGCGCACCGCCCGCATCCGCAGGATCGACGACACCGTCCACAGTTGCGTCTCGGTCACGTGGTCGGGCGCGCCGTGCACGTCGTCGTTTGTCAGCACCGAGAGCTGGCGTACGTGCCGGCGCAGGATGTCCCGGTCGGCCGGTGGGATGATCTCGTCCCTGGTGCTGACCGCGGCGGCGACCGGGATGTCCAGGGCGTCGAGCTGGTCGGCGGTCAGAGCCCACGGGCGTAGCCGGTCGGCGAGGTCGGTGACCGGGCTGCCGGTGAGGTGCGCGAGGGTGTCGACGGTGACCCGGGGCAGCGCACCGAACCACTCCCGGTCGGTGAAGAACGCGTTGATGGGCGCTCCGGCCGCCACCACGCCACGGATCCGGTGATCCTCCACGGCGGCGCGCAGCGCCAGGTGCCCGGCGAAGCTGGGCGTGACGGCGTAGGTCCGGCTCACGTCGGCGCCGTCGGCGACGGCGTCCAACAGAGCGGGGATCATCCGCCAGCTCTTCTCGTCGTACGGCGCGGTGTTCTCGCCGACCCCGGGCAGTTCGGCGACCAGCCCGGCCATGCCCAGCCGAGCCGCCTGGCGCAACACCGGCCCCCACTGCTCCTTCACCGTCACGATGCCGGCCATCACCAGGAGCAGCGGCTTCCGGTCGGTGCCCGACAACCCGACGGTCCAGCAGCGCACGGTGCCGCCGTCGTGGGCGACGGCAAGCGGCGCGATCGACGGATGGTCCCGGCGCCACCTGTCGAAGGTGTCCACGCAGCGGCGCAGCGCCTCGGCTCGGGCCGGACCGTCGACGAACGGGAAGCGGGCCAGGTTGTAGGCCCGGCAGGCCGACAGCAGGCTCCCGGAGCGCTCGAACCGCTCGCCGGCCCTGATCCAGCCGTCCACCCAGGAGCCCGGCCGGTCGCCGTCGTCGTGTTCGATGGCGCTCAGCACACTGGCGTAGCCGGGGATGCGCTGCGCCCGGGCGTGCACGACCACGAACTGCTTCAGCTCGCCGATGTCGTTCACCGGGTGGCCGCCGCGACCGCGTCGCAGACCGGGCTCGGCGCGTACGCCTCGATCCCGTCGCGGATCTCGGTGAGCACGTCGGCGGCCTCGGCGCCGTCGATGACCCGATGGTCGAAGGCGAGGCTGAGCCGCATCATCGGGGCGATCGCGAGGCCACCGTCACGCACCACCGGCCGGTCCAGGATGCGACCGACGCCGAGGGTCACCGTGGTGCCCCCGACCGAATGGAAGCCGTCCACCGCCGCGTGTCCGAGTGAGGTGAGCGCGAACGTGCCGAAGGTCCGCGGCCGCCGGGACAGCGGGCGCACCACCCGGCGGAACGCGAACGGCCGCACCGGCCAGGGCAGCCGGTGCAGGGCCCGGACGCCGGCGAACTCCGGCATGACCGCCGGGTCGTTGTCCCGGTAGTGGTCGACCTGCCGCTGCACCTCGTCCAACCCGCTGCGGTCCAGGTCGGGCAGCACCGCGGAGAGCACCACCCGCTTGCCGTCGAGCATCTTGTCCAGGGTCAGCTTCCCGCTGACCGTGTCGTACCGGCTGATGCGGGGACGGATCCGGCCCCGGATCGCCGCGTTCGCCTCCGGGTGCCGGGCCAGCACGCCGGCCGCCACCACCAGCAGGTAGCTGACGATTGAGTACCGTCGGCCGGCCGCGCGCGCCGCCATGCGGTGCGCCCGCACCGCGCTCATGTCCACCTCGGTGTCGAGGAAGACCGGCGAGAACTGCCGGATCTCGTCGAGGAAGTGCAGGGTATGCCGCCGCTGCGGCGCGACCGGCCGTACGCTCACGCCGGCACCGCCAGCGCGTAGACGTCGGTGAGGCTCTGCGCCTCGAGGAGGTTGACGAGCGAGATGCTGCGCCCGGTGGCCCGCTCCAGCGCCGAGGCCAGCCAGAGCATGTGGACCGAGTCCCAGCCCGGCACCTCGTCGAAGGAGCGACCGGCGTCACCCGCGTCGATCGGCAGCCCGATCTCGTCGCGGATGAGGGTGACGAGATCGTCGATGCTGTTCATTGGTCGCTGCCTCCTTGGCCGTCGTCCAGGTCGATGTGCTCGGGGTGGATGGGCAGGTCGATCAGGTCGTGCTGGAATACGACGGTTTCGCCATCCGTACCGATCTCGGCGAATCCGTAGCGCGGCAGGAGGTCGCGTACCGTCTTGTTCTTGGCGGTGGGGCGGTAGCGGCCGAGCACACTGCTGACACCGTCGCGCCGCGCGGCCCGCAGCACCGCGGCCAGGCATGCCTGCTCGATGCCGCGGGCGAACACCCGGCAGCTGAGCAGGAAGTTGTCGAGGTGGAGACGGTCGCCGTCGCGCCGGGTCAGGATCACCCCGACCAGACCGTTGTCACCGAACCGGTCGGCCGAGCGGATGGTCAGGATCCGCTGCGCCGGGTCGGCCCCGCGAGCCCGCACCTGCGCCGGTTGCAGCCGCTCCGTGGTCAGATTGAACTGGTTGGTGCGCAGGGTCAGTTGGGACACCCGTGCCACGTCGGCGTCCGTCAGCGAGGCGAGTCGCACCCGAACACCGAGCTCGCGCAGGTAGTCGGCGATCGACTCGAACGTCTCCAGGAAGTCCGCACGGGCCAGCTCGTCGCGGTACTGCGCCGGCCGCCCCCGGTCCTCGACTGCCAACTCCCGGACGTCGAACCAGCCGTCCCGCAGCAGGGCCGGCACGTGCCCGGACGGCTCCTCGCTCACCGGCACCACGGTCACCCCGGGCAGCTCCCGGCTTACCAGCCCGCACTCGTAGGGGTTGTCGTCGACGAAGACGAAGCTGTCCACCCCGAGGTTGAGGGTCGCGGACAGCTCACGCAGGTTCTCGTGTTTGGGCCGCCAGTTCGCGACGACCCGGACGAAGTCGTCGCCCCGCAGCGTCATCCCGGGGTGCTCGCGCAGTACGGCGTGCACGGGCTCGGGATCGTTCTTACTCACCGCGGCCACCAGCACGCCCTGCGAGCCGAGCTGCTTGACCACCGCCTGGAAGGCCCGGAACGCCTCACCGCGGAGGCTGTCCCGCACCTCGATGCCCTCCGGGCCGTCGTCGCCGAGGACCCCGCCCCAGACCGTGTTGTCCAGGTCGACCACCAGGCACTTGCGCGTCATGCCGGTCAGGTGCCGCCCGAGATGGCCGACCTCCTGGGCGTACGCGGCGAGCAGGCCCGGTGCGAGGTGCGCCTTGGCGTACGTGCTGAGGGCCGGGTCGTACGCCGCGACACCGTCGGAGAGGATCGGATCCAGGTCGAGGCAGATCACCGGTGGGTGCTCGGCGGCGAGCCGCAGCAGCCGGGCGTTGGCCTCGCGCCAGATCGCGCCGAGGGCGGCTCGGGACCGGTGGTCGATGAGCTGGGCGGTGAAGCGCCGGGGCAGCGGCAGCGTGTTCAGCACCAGGGTTCCGGTGTTGGCGCTCGCGAACGTGCGGACGAGGCCGGCCACCACCTCCAGGTGGGCCTGGAAGGCCTGGGCCACCTGGTCGGGGGTCCACGGCACCGGTAAGCGGTCGAAGACCACCTGCGGGTCGAGCACGCAGAGGGTGATCTGTGGCTGCGCGCGATAGAGGCCGCTGTCCGGGTCGCCCAGCTCGAAGACGTAGCTGTCGTGGTCGGTCAGGTGCGGACGCAGCAGGATGCCGTGCCGGGCCAGCTCGGCCGTCAACGCCGGAACCAGCATGGCGAGCGTGCCGTGGCCGGTCAACGCCACGGTAAGGGTCGGGGTGTCGGGGTGTTCTCGCAGCACCTCGTCGGGGTCGAGCCGGGCGAGCAACCGGCCGGCCCGCAGTCGGGCGTCCCCGGTGAGCGGCGCGAGCAGACGAGCCACGCTTGGGTAGTCGACGGCAAGCCGTCCCGCCTGGTGCAGGTCGAGCAGCGTCTCGGCGCTCACAGTGCCGGTCACCGGGCCTCCGATGTCGTGAAAATCCAATTGCTGGCGATCATCGGCGAGCGTTCTAAAGAACGCCTAATGCGGTCCTTCCGGCCGGCCGGGTCGCCCGGCGTCGGAGTGGCGCTACTGAGTCGCAAGTTAGGGGTCGGCTGGCCGCTTCTGGGGTTAGTTCAGCGGCGGCCCGCTCCTACCGTTGGCCCAGTACCTCTCCGCACCGTCGGACGATTTCCGCACCGCCCGAGAGGAATTAGAAAAGATGCGATATGAAGTACTGGGTCCGATGCGAGTCGTGGACGATCAGGGTGCCTCGTCGATCAGCGCCAAGAAGGTCGAGACGCTGCTGGCCGTGTTGCTGATACAGGCCGATCAGGTGGTGTCGCAACACGACCTGGTCACCGCGATCTGGGGTGAGAGCCTGCCCCGTCGCGCGTCGGCGGCGATGCATGTCTACGTCTGCCAGTTGCGTCGGTTCCTGAACCGACCCAAGAACACCGCCATCGTCACGCGTCCACCCGGCTACGTGCTGCACCTCGGCGACGACGTCCTGGACGTGAACGACCTGCAACGACTGGTCCACGAGGGACGCACGCTGCGACGGATCGGCCGACACGCGGAGGCGGCCGAAAAGTTCCGGGCGGGGCTGTCGCTGTGGCGTGGTCCGGCCTTCGACAACCTGCGTGACTGTCACATGATCGACAGGTATGCGACCTGGCTGACGGAGCTGCGACTGGAGTGCATGGAGCTGTTCAACGACTCCAACCTGGCCATCGGCCGCCACCAGGAGTTGGTCGGAGATCTCTACACCGCGATCGCGCAGTACCCGCTGCGTGAGGCGTTCTACCGTCAATTGATGCTCGCCCTCTACCGTTCCGAGCGGCGTGCCGACGCGCTTGTCGTCTACCAGCGCGCCTGGGAGACGCTCGACCGCGAGCTTGGTCTGGAGCCGTGCCGGCCGCTGCGCGAACTGCACCAGGGCATCCTGCGCTCCGATGGCCGACTCGGCACCGCCGGCCCGCGAGCCGAACGTCTCACGACGGTCGGACTGGCGAGCTGAGCTGCTGGTCCAGGATCCGCGTCACCGCATCCTTCCCGGCGACCAGGTAGAAGTGGTCGCCGGGAAGTTTGTGCAGGGCGAACGGCCCGGAGGTGTGCTGCGCCCAGGCCCGCGCCTCCTCCTCCGAGGTGCGCGGATCGGAGTCGCCGACGATCGCGGTGATCGGGCAGGTGACTCGCAGGCCCGGACGGTGCCGGTAGGACTCGATCGCGGTGTAGTCGGCCCGCAGCGCCGGCATCACCATGGCCACCAGTTCCGGGTCGCGCAGCACGGCCGGGTCGGTGCCGCCCAGCTCGACGACCTCGGCCAGGACGCCTGCCGCGTCCCGCTGATGGATCCGCTCCTCCCGGTAGCGTGACGGGGCCCGTCGGCCGGAGACGAACAGATGGGTCGGCGCCGGCCGGCCGGCGCGCTCGAGCCGCAGCGCCACCTCGTACGCCACGATCGCGCCCATGCTGTGCCCGAAGAAGGTGAGCGGCCGGTCGTCCGGCCCTGCCAGCGCCTCGGCGATCTGCTCGGCCAGCGCGCCGATCTCGCTGACCTGCGCTTCGGATCGCCGCTCCTGCCGGCCCGGGTACTGCACCGCGAGCACGTCGAACCGGGAGCTCAGGGTGGCCGAGTAGGGCAGGTAGAAGCTGGCCGCGCCACCCGCGTGCGGGAAGAGCAGCAGGCGCTCGGTGGCGGCTTCCGGCGCCGGGTGGAACCGGCGCAGCCACCGGCCGGGGTCGACCGCCGTGCTGGTCATCGCGAACCGTCCCTTCCACTGACGTGAGGCTGACAGGGAAATCGTAGGAACGTCAGGGACCCGTAACCCACCCCTAGTGACCCCTAGATCGTCCGAACGGTCGAGTCCCCTAGTCGCTCCCTTTTCTGGACAAGCCCGTCCGGATCACATAACGTAACCGGGACAAGTATTCCGTTTATCCGTACCTGATCAAGGAGACGGGCGATGCAAAGACCGCAGGGCACTCCCTGGACCGTGGCGGACGTGCCGGACCAGACCGGCAGGGTGGCAGTGGTGACCGGGGCCAGCACCGGTCTCGGTTTCGAGGTGGCGTCCGTCCTGGCCGCACGCGGGGCCACGCTGGTGCTCGCCTGCCGTGACCGGGAGCGTGGGATGGCGGCTGCGCGGCGGATCACCGAGGCGACGCCGGGGGCCAGGGTAAGCATCCAGCAGGTCGACCTCGCCTCGATGGCATCGCTGACCCAGGCGGCCGAAGAGCTCGGCACCGAGCACGAGTTCATCGATCTGCTGATCAACAACGCCGGTGTGATGGTTCCCCGCCGTGACACCACGGCGGACGGCCACGAGCTGCACCTGGGCGTGAACCACCTCGGCACCTTCGCGCTGACCAGCCTGCTGATCGACCGCCTGCTACCCACTCCGGGCTCGCGGATCGTGACGGTCAGCAGCGTGGCCCACCGCAACGCCCGGCTCCGGCTGGACGATCTGCAGTCCACCACCAACTTCAAGTGGGGCGAGGCGTACGCCCAGTCCAAGCTGGCCAACCTGTTGTTCACCTATGAGTTGCAGCGACGGCTGGCCGCCATCGGCGCGGAGACCATCGCGGTGGCCGCGCACCCAGGCAACGCCGACACCGAGTTGGTCCGCGACTTTCCACTGCAGCAGAAACTCATCGGCAGCCCACTGGTGCGCTGGGCCACGACGTGGCTCTTCCAGCATCCGCCCGAGGGGGCGCTGCCCCTGCTGCGAGCCGCCACCGATCCCGCCGTCCAGGGCGGGGAATACTACGGGCCCTCGGGCTTCCGCGAATACACCGGAAGCCCGGTCCGGGTCGAGTCGATCGGCCAGTCGCACGACCTCGACGCCCAGCGGCTGCTCTGGGCGGCGTCGGAGCAACTCTGCGGCGTCTCGTTCGGGCCCGTCATCGCGTGAAGCGGCGCACCCTGCCCGGTGACCGGGCAGGGTGCACCCGACCGGGCGCGCTCCGGTCGGGCGCCACCGTTTCCTGGCCGGGCTCGGTGGGCGCCGGTGTCGGCGTCATTCCGGACGGGCCGGCCGTGGCATCCGGGGGTCGGGGCGTAGGCCACGGCGGATGATCCCGATGAGGCGGCCGCGTGCCTCCGAGTCGACGCCGAATCGCTCACGGGCCAGGCAGCCCTCGAGCAGAGCCTTGATGTCGGCCACGGTGATCTCGGGGCGGACGCCGCCGGCGGTCTGGGCACCGTCGAGCAGGTCGGCCAACGCGGTGCCGAAGTCGTACGCCGCGGCCGAGGCGGCGGCCTCCACATCGAACCCGGCCTTGGCCAGCGCCTCGGCCAGCCCGCGGTCGGTCGACCCCTCGGCCACCAGGACCGTGAAGAACTCGAAGAACGCGTCGACCGGCGCCAGCCGTTCGTGCAGCTCGCGCGCGCGGCGCACGAGCTGCTCGGCCCGCTCGTGCACGATCGCCCCGAACAGGGATTCCTTGGTGGGGAAGTGTCGGCTCACCGTGCCGGTGCCCACCCCGGCTCGGCGGGCGATCTCGGCGACGCTCACCGAGGTGCCCTCGGTGGCGAACGCGGTGATGGCGGCCCGGAGCACCAGCTCGCGGTTGCGTCGGGCGTCGGCTCGCAGCGCCCGGGCGGGTTGCTCCGAGGACGCGGCAGGGCGTTTCATGTCCGGTGACGCCACACCTACCTCCGGTAGCCAAGTTGATAGACAAGCGGAACGGACGTCCCCTATCCTACGCGGGCGAGCGGCGGTGTCCACGCGCCGCTGGGATCTTGTTGGCGCCGCATGACCAACGACGTTCGTCCGGTGCCGATCATCCATCATCAAGCCAGCAACATGGTGAGAGGTGGCGTGTTCGGTGGCTGGCGGGCAGGTAGGGCCTGCGCGGGCGAGGTGGCTCGGCGCATCGCGACGGACGACGTCGTCGGCGCGGGCGGCAGATGGGTCGACCTCAGCGCAGGCGGCATCACGTGGTGGTCGGCGGCATCTCGAAGCCGGCCGCGAGGAGTGGGGGTTCGCTCTCACCTGGGAAGAGCGTCGTGCTCGACCGCCCTCCTCCCTGGCATCGTCCTATCTGGAGCGACGATGGACCGCGCACCTGGTCCGGCGTCCTCAGCGGCGACGGACAAGGGTCTTCTCCGGGTCGTTCCTGAGTCCCGATGGTAAGACACCGTTCACTTTTCGGAAACATTGTTATCCGGGTTGGGAGGAACGTCCGAATTCTCATCACTAGGTTGACTCACGGGTAGTGAGATCTAGGTCACTCGATCTGATCGGGGACATTTCTCATCGACGATTCGTGGTTACATGGCGCAAAATCAGCTTTGCGCTCTGAGAATATGCACCGGGCGCGGCGATCGTCATGATCTAGAGCGCCGCGGTGATCAAAGCGCGGCATCTATAAAACGACAGTTGACTCACGGGAGGTACGCCTCAGCGCGACCGGGTTTCGATCTATGCATAATTGAACGCGACATCCGCTGCCATCGAACCAGCATTTCTCCTGTGTTTCTCGATAGCCGTGGGATGTCTTTCCGTTGAGCCGGTCGACCCTGGGGGGGTCGGTGGCGTTCGCTGCCTGCGGCGGCGCTGCCTCGGTCGGAAGCACAGAGCCTAACGGGGGCGTTGGATGACTCTGGTCGAACGAACATATCAATGGCGAGCATGCGAGGACCTGCTGAGCGGGGCCATCCGCGGCAACGGCGGAATCGGTCTGGTCACCGGCCCGGCCGGGAGCGGTAAGACCAGCCTGTTGCAGGAGTTCGCCGAGCGAGCCGGACGTGCTGGTTGTCAGGTGCTGACGGCCACCGGCTCACACGGCGAGCAGGAGGTGCCGCTGGGCATCGTGGGCCAGCTACTCCACCGGGCGGATCTGCCCGAGACGGAAGCGGCCACAGTGACCGACCTGCTTGCCGAGGTCGCCCTGACCTGGTCCACCTCACCGGGCGACGCCACGAACCCGGTCGCGATGCACACGCTGCAGCGACTGTGCCTGCCGATTCTCCAGCTCGGCGCCGCGGCGCCACTTGTCATCGTCGTGGACGACATGCATCTGGCCGACCGCCCGTCGCTTCAATGCCTGTCCTATCTCGCCCGCCGCGTGCGGCACGCGCGGGTGCTGCTACTGCTCAGCGAGGGAACGCGGCGCTACTGGCAGGACCGTTTCCTCCGGGCCGACCTGGTGCGCAACCCCAACTGCCGGCAGATTCCCGTACGGCTGCTCAGTCCGGTGGGTGTGGAGGGGGTGCTGCGAGCCTCCTCCGCCGTCGGCGACGCCTCTGCCGTCGCCGAATGCTGGGCGATGACCGGGGGCAACCCGCTGCTGCTACGCGCCCTCATCGAGGACAGCGAAGGCCACTGGGCCGGCGGACGTCCGACACCCGGCGACCGGTTCGCCGACGCGGTCGCCGACTGCCTGTACCGCTGCCAGCCAACCACGAGCGACGTGGCCCGGGCGCTCGCGGTGCTCGGTGACGGGTCGACGGCTCTGTTGGGCCAGCTCCTCGGCAGGAGCGCCGAGGAGGTGGGCCACGAACTCGCGCTCCTGGTCGACGCCGGCCTGGTGGAGGACGGCAGCTACCGGCATCCGTCGTTGCGGGCAGCGGTGCTGGCCGGGATCGAACCACGTGAGTTGGCCCCCCTGCACGGCGTGGCCGCCCGAGTGCTGCACGGCGCCGGCTTCCCCCAGGGCGTCGTCGCCGACCACCTGCTCGCCGCGGACCGGGTGACGGAGGCGTGGGCGGCACAGACGCTCTGCGACGAGGCGGTGCGGGCGCTCGGAGAGGGCGACCTCGACCGCACGCTCAACTACCTTCGCGCGGCTCAGGCGCCGAACGACGACGAGAAATACCGTGCCACCGTCGCCGCGCTGCTGGCGAGGACCGAGTGGCGCCGCGACCCCGCCCGGGCGCTGCGCTGCCTGCACGGACTGCTGACCGCCGACGGCGACGTGCGATCCGTCGTGCGCTGCCGGATGATGGCCGTGCACCTGCTGCTCTGGCACGGTCGGCCCGGTGAGGCCATCGACGCGATCAGCGCCCTGTTCGACAGGGACGACCTGGACGAGCAGGCGGTGACGACAGTCGGGATGACCATCCTGTGGCTGTCCTCGCTCTTCCCGGCCGAAGCGCCCCGTCTGCATCGCCGATGGGCCGCGCTGATGCGAGCCCGGCCGGACCTGAACACGAAGACGGCGCAGCGGCAGACAGTGGCCTCGCTGCGCCGGTCCGCGAGCCGGGGAGCGGACGCCAAGACCGTCGAGCTGGCGCGTGGACTGCTGGACCGTTCACCGATCACCGACGGCGCACTGCCGACGCTGTTCACCGCGTTGTCGATCCTGATAGTCGCGGGCCGGACGGACCTGGCCGTGCGGTGGTGCGACCGGCGGCTGGTGGAGGAGCCGGTCAGCCGGACCCCTACCTGGCGGGCGTTGATCCTGGCGCTGAGAGCCGAGATCATGCTGCGCCGCGGCGCCGTCGCCGAGGCGCACGCCACGGCAAGGACGGCACTGTCCACCATCTCACTCGAAGGCTGGGGGGTCGCCCTCGGCGGAGTGCTGGCGACGCTGATCACGGGTTCGACGTTGTCCGGGGATTACGCGGCCGCAGCCGGGTATCTGGAGGTCGCGCTGCCGGCGAGCACCCTGACCACACCCTTCGGCCTGAAGCACCTCTACGCCCGCGGCACCTTCTACCTGGCAACCGGCCAGGTGCAGGCCGCGGTCCGCGACTTCCAGTCGTGCGGCCGGATGGTCAAGGCCTGGCAGTACGACGTGACGGCGGTGGTGCCGTGGCGGTTGGGCCTCGCCCAGGCGTACCTCAAGCAGGGTTTTCGACGGCAGTGCCGGGAGCAGGCGAACAAGCAGCTCAGACTGCTCGGCGACCGCCACCCGGAGGTCCGTGGCGCGGCCATGGCGGTGCTCGCCGCGGTCAGCTCGCCGGAGCAGCGACTGTCGCTGCTCGAAGAGGCTGCCGAATTGCTGGTGGCGGGCGAGGACCGGGTCGCAGCCGCGTGGGTGTGCGCCGAACTCGCTGACGCGCTGCGGGTGGCGGGCCAGCTCAACCGCGCGCGGATGGCTGACCGCACCGCCCGGGACCTCGCCGAGCAGTGCGGTTGCCGGCCGTTGCTGGAGCGTCTGAACCGGGTCGAACCGGAGCCGGCCAGCAACGGCGCGCGGCTGGCGAGCGTCGACGCGTACGGGTCGGAGAGCCTCAGCGACGCCGAGCGGCGGGTCGCGGCCCTGGCGGCGTCCGGCTACACCAACCGGGCCGTCGCCGACCAGCTCTACATCACGGTGAGTACTGTCGAACAGCATCTCACCCGGGCGTACCGGAAACTGGGGATCCGGCAGCGCGGGGAATTGGCGGCCGCGCTCGACGACGGGATCGACGAGGGTGTAAACGGCGCCAGCCACGCGGCCGTAGACGTCTGACCGGCAATTACGGCTGGGCGCCGTCTGGCCACGCTGCCCGACGGCGCCTCGTCACTCTGCCGTTTTGGTCCGCATCGTCCAGCGGAAGATGGGCACGCCGGTCTCGGTGAATTCATCGATCCGCTCGAAATGCTCCCACCCGTTGTAGAACATGACCTTCACCTTGTGGTCCGTCATGGACACGTGGGTGCTGCGCAGGTCATCGGGCATGTAGCCGGGGCCGCCTTCCAGGCGACATTCCTCGTACAGGGTCTCGGACATGATTCGACACCTCCCTAGTGTGTCGTGCCGAATTCCGGGGCGAATCGGGGTCTCGGACGCCCGCTCGTGGACGTCACGTTAAAGCCGCTCGTAAATGCTTGTCAACCCTGCTAGAAATTGACGGCGGCGTTGCGGGAACGCTTAAGAACGGTATTAGCGGCGGAAAAGAATGATCCTTAGAATCGTTCTCGCAACCGGCCTAGGAGCCCTGTCATGCGAGCTTTACGAGCAATCTCTGGTTTGTGGCGCACACGGATCGTCCCATGGTTGCGCACCAACGGAGACGGCCTGGTGATGAGTCTCAGCATGGTCAGCGTCACCGTCCTCGTCCTGCCGGCCGATCTGCTGCTCAAGCTGCGCGCCGAGCAGGACGAGCGGCGCGGCGAGACCGACGGCGATCCGCCCGGACACGACCTTCCCGAGCGGCCGCTGACCACGGCGGAGCAGCACGCCTGGAAGAACCTGACCGCGACCCTGCAAACCGACAACGAATAGCGCCCGACGGGAGCTCAGATGCCTCTGCCGCCCACAAACGAAGCCACCGGGTCCCGCCGAATCCTCCGCATCGACCGGGTCGTCATCCGGTTCGCCGGCGACTCGGGCGACGGCATGCAACTGACGGGTGACCGGTTCACCTCCGAAACAGCCCAGCTGGGTAACGACATCTCCACGCTGCCCAACTTCCCGGCCGAGATCCGGGCGCCCGCGGGCACCCTGCCCGGCGTGTCGAGCTTCCAGGTGCACTTCGCCGACTACGACATCCTGACCCCCGGTGACGCGCCCGACGTCCTGGTCGCCATGAACCCGGCGGCGCTGAAGGCGAACCTCTCCGACCTGCCGGCCGGCGCCGACATCATCGTCAACACCGATGAGTTCACCCGGCGCAACCTGGCCAAGGTGGGCTACGCGGCCAGCCCGCTCGACGACGGTTCCCTCGCCGACTTCGCGGTGCACCCGGTCGCGCTCACCTCGATGACCGTCGACGCGGTGAGCGAGCTGGGAATATCCAAGAAGGACGCCGAGCGGGCCAAGAACATGTTCGCGTTGGGCCTGCTGAGCTGGATGTATTCCCGGCCGTTCGAGTCGACCCTGAGGTTCCTGGAGCGGAAGTTCGCGAAGCGACCGGATCTGGTCACGGCGAACAAGGCCGCGTTCCAGGCGGGCTGGAACTTCGGCGAGACGGCCGAGGACTTCGCGGTCCAGTACGAGGTGAAACCAGCGAAGATGCGGCCCGGCACCTACCGCAACATCACGGGCAACCAGGCCCTCGCGCTCGGCCTGGTGGCAGCGGCGGTGCGGTCGAAACTGCCGCTGTTCGTCGGTGCCTACCCGATCACCCCGGCTTCGGACATCCTGCACGAGTTGTCGAAGCACAAACGGTTCGGGGTCACCACGATGCAGGCCGAGGACGAGATCGCGGCGATCGGCGCGGCTCTGGGCGCCTCCTACGGCGGTGCGCTCGGGGTGACCACCACCTCCGGTCCGGGCGTGGCGCTCAAGGGCGAGACGATCTCCCTGGCCGTCGCCCTCGAACTGCCGCTGGTGATCGTCGACGTGCAGCGGGCTGGCCCGTCCACGGGTATGCCGACGAAGACCGAGCAGGCCGACCTGAACATCGCGTTGTACGGCCGGCACGGGGAGGCGCCGCTCCCGGTGATCGCGCCGAAGTCGCCGTCCGACTGCTTCCACGCGGCGATCGAAGCGGCCCGGATCGCGCTGACCTACCGGACCCCGGTGATCCTGCTGTCGGACAACTACGTGGCAAACGGATCCGAGCCGTGGCTGCTGCCCGATGCGGGCGAGCTACCCGACCTCAGCGTCACGTTCGCCACCACGCCCAACGGTGAGGACGGGCGTTTCCTGCCGTACCTGCGCGACCCGCACACCCTGGCCCGGCCCTGGGCCGTTCCCGGCACGCCCGGTCTGGAGCACCGCATCGGTGGCCTGGAGAAGGCCGACAGGACCGGGGACATCTGTTACGACCCGGACAACCACGAGTTCATGGTCCGCACCCGGGCCGCCCGGATCGAGGCGATCGACGTACCCGCTGTCGAGGTCGAGGACCCGGACGCGGACAACGGCGACCGTCAGGGCGGCCGGGTG
The DNA here is from genome assembly GCF_040639415.1 of Micromonospora sp. NPDC023888. Taxonomy (NCBI): domain Bacteria; kingdom Bacillati; phylum Actinomycetota; class Actinomycetes; order Micromonosporales; family Micromonosporaceae; genus Micromonospora; species Micromonospora sp. NPDC023888. The sequence continues at coordinate 38,388 of NZ_JBEZZW010000055.1, forward strand.
CTGGTGCTCGGCTGGGGATCGACGTACGGCCCGATCGGCGCGGCCTGCCGGGCACTGCGCCAGCGTGGGCTGCCGATCGCCCAGGCGCACCTGCGCCACCTCGCCCCGCTGCCGGCCAATCTCGGTGCGGTGCTCGCGAGATACGACAAGGTCGTCGTCCCGGAGATGAACCTGGGCCAGTTGGCCCATGTCGTCCGGGCGAGATACCTCATCGACGCGGTTCCGTTCAACCAGGTCAGCGGCCTGCCGTTCACCGCCGCGACGCTGGAAGGCCTGCTTGAGGACGTGGTCAAGAATGGCTAGCCCCACCATCCCGCTCACGCCGGTCAAGCTGACGGCGAAGGACTTCAAATCCGACCAGGAGGTGCGCTGGTGTCCCGGTTGCGGTGACTACGCGATCCTCGCCGCCGTGCAAGGGTTCATGCCCGAACTCGGCATCGCGCGGGAGAACATCGTCTTCGTCTCCGGGATCGGCTGCTCCTCGCGGTTCCCGTACTACATGAACACGTACGGGATGCACTCGATCCACGGCCGCGCCCCGGCGATCGCGACCGGCCTGTCGGTGTCCCGGCCGGACCTGTC
>NZ_JBEZZW010000056.1:0-37656 GCF_040639415.1 Micromonospora sp. NPDC023888
CGAACTCAACGGACGACCACGACAAACCCTCGACTGGCAGAATCCAGCCGAGGTACTCCACAAACACCTCGTCGCAACAGCCGCTTGAAACCGCCGCGCCGGGATGCCCCGACATTCATGTACCCGAGTCGATCATGGGGGTGTTGTCAGGACGCGCCGAGTGACGGCAATAACCTCGTCATCGAGGGCGGGTTGGCCGGGCGGTTGGCGGGGGAGCGGAGTTGGCGGGGATGGACCTTCTGCGGCGGGTTGCCGTTTATGGGATTTTGTGGGATTCGGACCGGGTCCTCGTGGTCCGGGACGGGGCCGAGGGTGAGTTCCCGGGGATCTGGCGGCTGCCCGGCGGCGCTGTGGCGCACGCCGAGCACCCGGAGCATGCACTGGTCCGTGAGGTCGCCGAGCAGGCCGGGTTGACCGTTGCAGTCGGCCGGCTGCGCACGGTGGTCGCCGACGTGGTCGCCCATCCGGAGGACGACGTCTCGCTGCACACCGACCGGCTGCTGTTCGAGCTGGCCCCACGCGACGACGTGCTGCGCGACGGCGGCGGCACGGCCGACCTTTTGCGCTGGCTCACCCCGGCCGAGGCGGCGCGGGTGCCGCTGACACCGTTCACCGCCGGGGCGCTCGGCCTGCCGGCCACCCCGCCGCCACCCGGAACGCCCCGGTCGCGTGCGCCGTTTCCGCCCTCGCATCCCGACCGCAGGCTGCGCTTCGGGGCGTACGGGCTGGTCACCGACCCGGCCGGGCGGATCCTGCTCACCGAGATCGCGGCCGGTTATCCCGGTGCTGGCCTGTGGCACCTCCCCGGCGGTGGGACCGACCATGGCGAGCAGCCGGCCACCGGTCTGCTCCGGGAACTGGTCGAGGAGGGTGGTCAGCGGGGCCGCGTGGGGGAGATCCTCGGTGTGGACAACCTGCACAACCCTGCCGCGCTCGGCCCGGAGGGCCGACCGTTGGACTGGCACGGCGTACGGGTGGTCTACCGGGTGCTTGTGGACGCGCCCACCGATGCGGTGGTCACCGAATCCGCCGGAGGTTCGACGGCACGGGCTGGATGGTTCACCCGCGAGGAGGCCCTCGATCTGCCGTTGAGCGACATCGCGGCCTCGGCAATCGGACAGGGTGGCCGATAGCACTCCGCTCGCTGAGCCGAGTTGGTGACCCTCCGGTACAGTCGAAGGCGGGAATGATGGAGGAACGGGCGATGAAGCCCGAGATGGGAATAAGCGAGCGGTTCGAGCGGTTTAGCCCAGATATAAGTACCGCCGGCAGCTATCGCCAAGCCATGTCCCCCTATGCGATGGTGTACTCCGCGCAAAACGGCTGCCGGGCCAGCACGGTCCGGCACGAGACAGCCGGACACCCGCCCCGCGGCGGCCAGCCGATCCGGTGATGGAGGAAACGTGCCGAGAGCCCCATGGCGCCGGCGTCGTACTACTGACAGTCCGCGCCCCGCAGGGCGTCGCTGGGCGGGCCGGTTGCGCCGCAGCAGCACATTCGCCCGCCAGGTGCTGTTGGTCCGCGTCGGTCGCCGGGACGGCGACCTGCACGCGACCGATCTGACCCCGACCGAGCACCGGTACGCCGACCGGCAGCGCCGCCGCTACGGCCTGGACCGGCTCAGCCGTCCGGCTCAGCGCCTCGGTCGTGCGGAGATCGAGACGATCATGCCGGTCAGTCCGGCGATGCCGCCCCTGGCGCACGTCGACGAGGCTTCGTCGCGGTCGATCCCGCTGCTCCCCGGCGACCGCACCGTCGCCCGCCGGATGAAGTTCGGTCTGGTGAACGCCTGCACGCTGGCCAGCCTGATGCTCGGCATGCTCGCGATCTTCCTGGCCATGCAGAGTGAGGTGAGGATCGCCGCGCTCTGCCTGATCGCCTGCGTCGCCTTCGATGGCCTGGACGGCGCACTGGCCCGCCGACTGGGCGTGGCCAGCCCGTTCGGCGCACAGATGGACTCCCTGGCCGACATGTGCTCGTTCGGCCTCGCCGCGCCGGTGGTGGTCTACGCCTCACTCGCCGGCTCCGTCTCGACGGCTGCGGCGGCGGTGGCGTGCGCCCTGGTCGCGGCCTGCGCGGCGATTCGACTGGCCCGCTTCAACGTCTCGCCCAAGGACGGCCGGTTCTTCTGCGGCGTGCCCACCACGATGGCGGCTGCGGTGCTCGCCGTGACGGTGGCGATCGGCCTGCCCGTGCCCGGTGCTGTGCTTGTCGCAGGGGTCGCGCTGCTCGCCTTCGCGATGGTGTCGAGCTTCCCGTACGCCAAGCTCGCCCGCCTGGTGAAGCTGCCGCCGTGGCTGTGGCTGGCCCCGGTGATCGGCGCACTTGTCGACATCCGGCTCACGTTCGCGCTGATCGTGGTCGGCTACCTGGTCAGCGGGCCGGTGCTCTGGCTACGGCAACGTCGTACCGTCTGACTTCAGTGTCGGAAACGGGGCGCCGCGGTCAGCGGCGCCCCGTTCTCGCGTGCGTGGGTCAGCGCCAGCGGGCGATGACCGTGGACCCGCCCACCACCTTGTCGCCCGGCCCGACCAGCGGGTCCGTAGCGTCGGCCGGGAGGTAGACGTCGGTCCGTGAGCCGAAACGGATCAACCCGAAGCGCTCACCCTTGGCCAGCAGTGCGCCGATCGGCGCGCGCTGCACGATCCGACGGGCGATCAGGCCCGTGCGCTGCGCGACCACCACCGTGCCACGAGCGGTGTCCAGCACCGTGTACGCGGCGACGTTGTGCTCGGCGTCCGGCTTCATCGCGTTGACGAAGCCGCCATCGGCGACGAAGTAGTCGACCACCTTGCCCGCCACCGGGGCACGGTTGACGTGCACGTCAAGCACCGACAGGAACACCGCGACCCGCAGCCACTCACCGTCGCCGAAACGCTCGTCGTGCAGTCGCTGCACCGACAGGACCTTCCCGTCCGCGCTGGCGACCACCGCTGTCGGGTCTTCCGGTGTGTCGCGTTCCGGGTCGCGGAAGAACGCGGCGACCGGCCCGGCGGCCAGCGCCGGCAGCAGCCAGAGCTTCGACGACGGGCGCGCCACCCGGGCCAGCGCCGCGAGGCCAAGCGTGATGCCGGCAGCGGCCACGCCGTTGGAGTCGATGTGCATGCCGCGGGTCAGCGGCACGCTCGACGGCCGGTGGGCGGGAGCGAGCCTGTCGGCTGCGGCAGGGCTGGCCGGGGTGAAACGCAGTCGGTAGATCCGTACCGGTGGCGAGTTGCGCAGCACCAGGTCGGCGCCGACGCCGTAGAGGGCGTCCTGGCGGGCCAACTCGGCGGCAGCCCCGGTGGTCCGGCCGGGCGTGGCGGTGGTCGCCACGCTCAGGACCGCGCCGTCGGACAGGTACTTGGTCAGGCCCTCGATGCCGCTGCGGGTCTCCTCGGCGGTGCCGCTGAACACCTCGCCAGCGATGACGACCCCGGCGGCTTCGGCCTCGGCCAGGGAGTCGACGACCCCCACCCGGTCGGCGACCCAGCGGCCCTGGGCGTTGACGTGCTCGCGGAGCGCGGCAGCGCCGAACGGCTCGGCGGGCACCACGGTGAGCCGGTCACCGGGGAGCAGCGCCTCGATCGCCGCGGCCAGCACCGCGGACTCCGGGCCCACCCCGACCAGCAGGGCGGCCTTGGGATCGTTGATCCGGGCCAGCTCGGTGACGAGCGTACGGGCGGCTCGCTCGCCGATGCGGACCGGACCGGAACGGCCGGTCGTACGCACGGCGGGGGACTGGGTCATGTCGGGCGGGCTCCTGACGGGGGTAGAGACGGGAATCGCGGCGGGACCGCCATGGCGGGGACGGGCCGGCCGGCGGAGGCGAGATCTCCACCGGCCAGCATATGCGTCCGCCCGCGCCAACGGCACCGCCGTGGTGGGTGCAGCGGGCCGAGGCCGGGCCGCACCCGAGGTCAGGCCTCTCCCCGTCGACCCTCCCGCTCGTCGCCCGGCTGGTCGCCGACCGCCTCGGCCGGATGCGCGGGCCGGGTCGGCTCGTCCCCGTCCGGCGCTCGGCCGACGAGCGGGAGGGTCGGCTCGTCGGGCTGGCCGGGGATCGGGGCGGTCTGCGGCTCCGCTGGCGGGTGAGCCAGCCAGGCCGGGTGGATCACGTCGGTGGGCGGCGCCTCGGGTGCTCGTACCTCGGTGGTCGTCGTGTGCGGGGTCGCTTCCGGTGCGGGAGCGTCCCAGGTGGAACGTTCGGCCTCCCAGACCGGCAGCGCCGCACCGGAGGTCGGCATGCCGGAAACCGGAGCGGACGCGCCGGAGACGGGCGCGGCGGCCACTGTGGCACCGACCTCGCTGGTCTGCTCCGGCTGGCCCGGCCGACCCGAGCGCAGTGCGCCGACCAGCCCGAAGACCCCGATCAGGATGAGGGCGCTGGCCAGGAACCACCCGACCGCCGGCAGCGCGAACCCGAGCAGTTGGGCGAGCAGCCACCAGGCCGACAGCGCCAGGAACACGAGCCCGAAGGCGAACGACACCAGATCCGTGCGGTGAGCCTTCACCGGGTCACCTCCAGGTTGCCAGCGTTGACATGGATGTACAGGCGCAGCTTGCCGCCACCAGCACCGTCGGCACCGAGGTCGGTGGTCTCCTGGAGGCGGCCGTCCAGCCCGCCGGAACGGTTGCCGAAGATGGTGGCGTCGCCGGCGTTGACGTCGGCCACGGTGGTGACGTCCACGTTCGGCGGGACGACCACTGTCGCTTTGCCGAAGTTGATGGCGACCGTCACCTGGCTGTCCCGTTTCGCGAAGTCGATCCCGCGCAGGTCGAGTACGGCGTCACCGAAGCTGTTCTCGTACCGGTCCGCCAGGTCGCGGTAGTCCGTCGGTGCCCAGGTCACCGCGCCGTCGACCCCGCGGATCCGGTCGTAGGACTCGGCGACAGTCGCCGTGCCCAGCGCCGCCGCGGTCACCAGACCGAGCGCGATGAGCCAGCGTGCCCGCCCGAACCAGGTGCCGACCAGCAGCCCCAGCCCGATCGTGGCCAGCGCGGCCGCGAAGTACGCCGAGGCGCTGATGGCGAAGACGTCGAGCAGGTCGAGCAGGGCGACCAGGCCCAGGACCAGGAAGATCAGGGAGAAGGTCACCGCGCCGAGCGGAGAACGCTCCTTGGGGCGCTTCGGCGGCTTCGGTGGCTTCGGCGGGCGGGAGGTGGCCGGGGCTGGCGAGGCGTACGGGCCGTGCGGCGCGAACGGGGGGCGGTATCCGGACGCCGGGGCGGCGGTCGGATAGCCGGACGGGTCGGCGGGTGCGCCGGTCACCGGTGCCGACGGCCACCCGGCGGTGGGCGGGTTGGTGCCCGGCCAGCCCGTGGTGGGTGCCGGCCAGCCGGCTCCGACAGTCGTCGGGTCGGCCGGTTGCCCGGACACCGGGCCCGTCCCGGAGATCGGCTGCGCCGTGGCGGCCGACTGTGCGACGCCGGCCTGCGGCCCGTCGTATGCCGGGATGGTCACGGTGGGCGGTCCTCCCGCGGTCGTGGTGGCGTACGCCGGAGCGCCGGCGGCCATCGGTGCCGTCGCCGCTGGGGCCGCCCCGCCGTACGACGGCGCGGGCCAGGTCACCGGTGGGACCGGGCCGGGCGGGTTGCCGGACGGCGCCGGCCCGGCCGGGGTGCCCGGCTGCGGGTTGCGGCTGTCCCGGTTGAGCAGCAGCGCGCCGGCGACCAGGATGGCGGCGCCGAGCAGCACCGCGCGGAAGGCGTCGGTGACGATGTAGCCGAAGCTGGCCGCGACCAGGATGCCCAGGATGATGACGGTCACCGGCGACATGCTGGAGCGGCCGCGGCCGAGCATGGACTCGATCGGGGACGCGGTGTCGCCCTCGTTCGGAATGATCAACCAGGCGGCGACGTACACCAGGATGCCGATGCCCCCGAAGAACCCGAGCACCGCGAGCAGCACCCGCCAGAGCACCGGGTCGGTGTTGGTGGCTCGCCCGATCGCCGCGCAGACACCGGCCAGATACCGTCCCTCGCGCGGTCGGACCAGCCCGTACCGCGAGGTGAAACCGGTGCCGGCGAACGGCGGTGGCGGCGCGGACGGACCGGGACCGCCCGGCCCGGGTGGCGTGCCCGCGGCCCCGTAGCCGGTGCCGGCCGCGAAACCCGGCCCTTGGCCGCCGGTGGGCGGCGGGTAGCCGCCGGCCGGATCGGCTGGTGTGCCGCCGGTGTCCGAGCCGGTGGGCGGTCCGAACGTGCGCGGTTCGGTCCACTCGGCGGGTGTCGTGGCTGGTGGGGGCGGTGCTGAACCACCCGGCTGTGCCGACCCCGGTCGGGGTGGCGGGGCAGCTTCCTCGGTCATGCTTCGATCCTGCTGCCAGGTGAACCCGAGCGACCTCAGGACCCGACCCTGACCCCACCCTGAGATCCGGCGGCCGGAATGTCGGGGGCGTCCCCGTGGTCGTGGACGCCGCAGCGTGTGACGATCAGATCACCGACCTCCACCACATGCGCCACCGTGACCAGGGAGCCTCCGATCAGCACCGTGATTTCGCCCCCGCGCCTCTACCGCGCCCCCGAGCACCGGATGGCCGCCGGCGTCGCCGCCGGTATCGCCGACCATCTCGGCATCTCGGTGCTGCGGGTGCGCGTCGCGTTCATGGTGCTGCTCGGCCTGAGCGGGCTCGGCCTGCTGCTCTACGCGGCCTTCTGGGCGGTGGTGCCGTTGCGGCCCGGTGACACCGCGGTGCCGCCCCGACGCGACGTCGCCCAGCTCCTGCCGTTCGTGGGGATCGGGCTCGGTGTCCTGTTGATCCAGGTGATGGTCTTCGACTCGGTCGGCGCGGCCGGCACCGCCGGTTGGCTGGTGGCGATCATCGCGGTCGGCGCAGGGGTCATCTGGCACCAGTCCGCACCCGAACGGCGGCGGCAGTGGGGCAACGCGATGCCGGTGCCCTGGCTTGGAGCGGTCGTCGAGGAGAGCGACCGGCGGGCGTTCGTGCTGCGGTTCATCGGCGGCGGAGTGCTTGTCGCGGTCGGCATCATCGGCGTCGCGGCGGTCTACTCGCCGGCGCAGAACTTCGACGCGGTGATCAACGGCGTGATCTTCGCGCTGGTCGGGCTGGCGGGGGTCGGCGTGGTCGCCGCGCCCGTGCTCTGGCGGACGTACAGCCAGCTCCGCTCGGAGCGTGAGGGGCGCATCCGTGAGCAGGAGCGGGCCGAGTTGGCCGCCATGGTGCACGACCAGGTGCTGCACACGTTGGCCCTGATCCAGCGCAACGCCAGCGACGTCAAGATGGTGCAGCGGCTGGCCAGAGGGCAGGAGCGTTCCCTGCGCAACTGGCTGTACAAGCCGACCGCGTCGCCGAGCGAGCGCTTCGCCGCAGCGCTGGAGCAGGCGGCCGCCGAGGTCGAGGACACCTATGCGATCACCGTGGAGGCGGTCGTGGTGGGGGACCGGGAGACCGACGAGAAGGTCGGGGCGCTTGTCGCGGCGGCGCGGGAGGCGCTCGTGAACGCGGCCCGGCACGCCGGCGTGCAGACCGTGTCGCTCTACGCCGAGGTTGAGCCGGATCAGGTAAGCGTCTTCATCCGGGACCGGGGCAAGGGCTTCGATCCGGATACCGTTGAGGACCACCGGCACGGCGTACGCGGCTCGATCATCGGGCGGATGAAGCGGCACGGCGGACGGGCCGAGATCCGGTCCGGCCCGGGGGAGGGGACCGAGGTCCGGTTGATTTTGCCGATCTCCCGGGACTCGTCCGCAGCGGAGAGGAACAGATGACCATGGCCGAGCAGTCGACCGAGCACCTCGACCCGGCGGATGCCCGCCCCGAGCGGCTCCGGGTGTTCCTGGTGGACGACCACGCCATGTTCCGGGCCGGGGTGCGCGCGGAGTTGGGCGCTCACGTCGAGGTGGTGGGCGAGGCCAGCACCGTGGCCGAGGCAGTCACCCGGATCGCGGCCGTCGGCCCGGACGTGGTGCTGCTCGACGTGCACATGCCCGACGGTGGCGGGCGCGCGGTGCTGGAGGCCATGCGGCGCAGCCACCCGCAGGTCAAGTTCCTGGCGCTGAGCGTTTCCGACGCGGCGGAGGACGTGATCGGGTTGATCCGTGCCGGCGCGAGGGGGTACGTGACCAAGACCATCTCCCCGGACGAGCTGGCCGCGGCGATCCGCCGCGTGGCGGACGGGGACGCGGTGTTCAGCCCACGGCTGGCCGGGTTCGTGCTGGACGCGTTCGCGGCCCGACCGGACGCCCCGGTGGCCGACCCCGAGCTGGACCAGCTCACCAACCGTGAGCGTGAGGTGCTGCGGCTGCTGGCCCGGGGGTACGCGTACAAGGAGATCGCCAAGGAGCTGTTCATCTCCATCAAGACGGTGGAGACGCACGTGTCGAACGTGCTGCGCAAGCTTCAGATGTCCAACCGCTACGAACTCTCCCGCTGGGCGGCGGATCGCCGGCTGGTGTGACCGCGCGTCGCCGTGGCGGAGGATCAGACAAACGATCTCCGCGCCCTCGTCCACCCAGCCGGTGATCGTGCCCGTGCAGCCGTAGTCGACCTGTCCGGACGGGTCGAAATCCGAGCGATTATGGACGTCCTAACGGGCAGAGGTGCGCCCGGAGCCTGAGTGCGGGCCGAGACCCCCTCTGCGGGCGACGCAACGTATTTCCTGCTCAGTGCTGCCCGTGCCGACCGTTTTATGATCATTTTTCAAGTATCGGCAACGTGGCGGGCAACTAACGGCTTGATAACGGCACCTTCACGGAAGAGGCCAGTTGGTGTCACAGTGGCAGCACCTCACCATCGGTGTGTGGCACTCCGTACGGCCCATGACCATGTCCCCGCCCTTCGCGGCGGTTCGTGGCCGTGCCTTCCGCGTCGTGTCGCGCCTCGTTGGCGGGGGAGCCCGGCGGATCGGAACATCAGGGGTGTCCCCAACTTCCCTGTGGTCCCGGCGACCCGCGCCCCGGGGTGGTCGGGCGGTGTCACCCCCAAACGTGCGTGAAACCCACGACGGAACCTGGTTAGAAAGAGGAGGCCCCTCGGAATGAGAGTCTCGAAGCGGGCGACGAGCGCGATCGCGCTCAGCGCGGCTGCCGCGCTTGTCGCGAGCGGTTGCTCGAGCGGTGGCGACGGCGAGACCGCCGCCAGCGGCGACGGCGCGATTGTCATCCACGGTGTCCAGCCGGAGAACCCGCTGGTCCCGTCGAACACCACGGAGACCGGCGGCGGCAAGATCGTCGACTGGCTGTGGACCGGCCTGGTCGAGTACCCGAACGACGGTGGGGCCCCGCGCAACGCGCTTGCGGAGTCCATCAACACCACGGACTCCAAGGTCTTCACGATCAAGATCAAGAAGGGTACCAAGTTCCACGACGGTACCGAGGTGAAGGCGAAGAACTTCGTCGACGCCTGGAACTGGGCCGCCTACTCGCCGAACGGCGCGCAGAACGGCAGTTTCTTCTCTGACATCCAGGGCTTCGACCAGACCTACACCAGTGACCCGGATGGTGCGGAAGGCCCGAAGAAGGCCCCGGCCCCGACGGCTGAGAAGCTGTCCGGCCTGAAGGTCATCGACGAGCAGACCTTCGAGGTCACCCTGTCGGCGCCGACCGCGGTCTTCCCGACCAAGCTCGGCTACAGCGCCTTCATGCCGCTGCCGGACGCCTTCTTCACCATGAAGCCCGAGGAGTTCGGCAAGAAGCCGATCGGCAACGGCCCGGTGAAGTTCGTGTCGTGGGATGACAACGTCCTCGTCAAGCTGACTCGCTTCGACGACTACAACCTTCGCGACAAGATGAAGGTCAAGGACGTCGACGTCAAGCTGTACCAGGACGAGACGGCGGCCTACGCCGACGTGCTCTCCAACAACCTGGACTTCCTGGAGTCGCTGCCGACCTCGGCGCTCGCCGGTGACAAGTGGAAGACCGACCTCGGTGACCGGGGCCGGAACACCGTCACGCCGACGACCGCGCTGATCGCGTTCCCGATCTACGACAAGCGCTTCCAGAACCCGAAGCTGCGTCGCGCCGTGTCGCTGGCGATCAACCGGCAGGAGATCTCGGACAAGATCTTCTTCGGCACCCGCAAGCCGGCCGACAGCTGGGCGAACCCGCTGACCCCGGGCGCCAAGCCGGGCAACTGCACCGCCTGCAAGTTCGACGTGACCACCGCTCGGCAGTTGCTGAGCGAGGCCGGCGGCTTCTCCGGTGAGATGGTCTTCTACTACAACTCGGACTCCAGCCACAAGGACTGGATGGACGCCGTTGCGCAGCAGGTCAAGACCAACCTCGGCATCAACGCTCGGGCCGAGGGCGTGCCGACCTTCGCGGTCTTCCGCCAGAACGTCAACGCCCACGCGATGAAGGGCCCGTACCGCGCTGCCTGGCAGCAGGACTACCCGGACGTCGAGAACTGGATCAACCCGCTCTACGTCACGGGTGGCTCCTCGAACGACGGCCTGTACAGCAGCTCCGAGGTCGACGCCCTGGCCAAGCAGGCCAGCGCCGCGCCGAGCCTGGAGGCCTCGCACGAGGCGTTCGCCAAGGCCGTCGAGAAGGTCGACCAGGACGTCCCGAGCATCCCGATCTACTTCTACGGCCAGCAGTCCGGCCACTCGGAGAAGATCAAGAAGCTCGAGCTGAACAACGTCGGCGAACTCGACATCACCTCGGTCGAGCTCTGATCCGAACGGTCTGACCCCGGGTCGGGCTCGCCGCATCCGGTGAGCCCGACCCGGGGCCGTTCCGCGATTGGGTGTTACAACACTTCACTCGCACGTTGTCACCACCGTGTCGGCCGTCCGACGCGCCCCCTGTCTGGAGGACCACCCCATGGGCCGTTATCTGTTGAGACGGCTGCTCCAACTCGTGCCGGTCTTCATCGGTACGACGTTCCTGATCTACTGGCTCGTCTGGGCCGTCCCCGGCGATCCGTTCGCCGGCAAGTGCGGTGAGCGCCGCTGCCCGGACCAGTACATCGCCTTCATGACCGAGAAGTACCACCTGGACCAGAACGTGGTTGTGCAGTACGGCAACTACATGAAGAACCTGCTCCAGGGTGACTTCGGCCAGACGTTCTCGCAGCGCGAGATCAGTGACATCATCGCGACGGCGTACCCCAACACGCTGAAGCTGGCGCTGGTGGCGCTCATCATCGAGGCCGTGATCGGCCTCGGCGCCGGCGTGCTGACCGGTCTGCGGCGCAACGGTTTCCTGGACAACCTGGTCCTGGTCTCCACGCTCTTCCTGATCGCGCTGCCGGTCTTCGTGGTCGGCTTCGTGCTCCAGTGGCTGCTGGGCGTGCAATGGAACATCGTCGAGCCGACCGTCTCCTCCGAGATGCGGATCTCCGAGCTGATCGTCCCGGGCTTCGTGCTCGGTAGCGCGTCGGTGGCGTACATCGCCCGGGTCGCACGAACGAGCATCGCGGAGAACCGCCGGGCCGACTACGTGCGCACCGCCATCGCCAAGGGCCTGCCCATGCGGCGGGTCGTGGGCGTGCACCTGCTGCGCAACTCGCTCATCCCGGTGGTCACCCTGCTCGGCACCGACCTCGGCGCCCTGATGGGCGGCGCGATCGTCACCGAGGGGATCTTCGGCATCAACGGTATCGGCCGCGCGGTCTACCGCGCGATCGTCACCAAGGAGAGCGCTACCGTGGTAGGGATCGTGGTCGTCCTCGTGCTGGTCTATCTCGTGATGAACCTGCTGGTTGACCTGCTCTACGCCGCCCTGGACCCGAGGATCCGCTATGAGTGACCCGAGTACCGCATCGATCGTCAGCACCCCTGCCGCGCACCCGACCGACTCCGCCGCCCCCGCCACCGCGGGCCAGCCGCAGAGCAACGAGAAGCCCCGCGGCCTGCTCGGTGACGCCTGGCGCGACCTTCGACGTAAGCCGTTGTTCTGGATCTCGGCCACGCTGATCGTGATCTTCCTGCTGATGGCGGCCTTCCCGGGGCTGTTCGCTCCGGGCGACGCGGTCAACGGATCGCTGTCCCGCAGCCTCGAAAAGCCGTCCGCCAATGGGTGGTTCGGCTACGACGTGCAGGGCCGCGACGTCTACGCCCGGGTCATCTACGGCGCGCGGGCGTCCGTCATCGTCGCCCTGCTCTCCGTGACCGGCACCCTGCTGCTGGGTGGCGCGATGGGCATCATCTCCGGCTACCGCGGTGGCTGGGTGGACGGTCTGCTGAGCCGGATCGCCGACGTCTTCTTCGGCCTGCCGTTCGTGCTCGGCGCGATCGTCATCCTGACCACGTTCAACGGCTCGGGTTCCGGCAACAGCAAGGCCCAGATCATGGGCCTGGTGATCGCTTCGCTGATCGTGCTGAGCTGGCCGGTCGTGATGCGGTTGATGCGCTCCTCGGTGCTGTCCACCAAGGAGGCCGACTACATCGTCGCGGCCCGCGCGCTCGGTGCCGGCACCGGCCGGATCATCCTCAAGCACCTGCTGCCGAACTGCCTGGCCCCGCTGCTGGTCTACGGCACGATCATGGTCGGCTCGTTCATCGGCGCCGAGGCCACCCTGTCGTTCCTGGGCGTTGGCCTGAAGTCGCCGGTGGTGTCCTGGGGCATCATGATCAGCGACGGTAAGGATTTCATCCGGGTCGCGCCAGGGCTGGTCTTCTTCCCCGCCGCGTTCCTCGTCGCCGCAGTGCTGAGCTTCGTGATGCTCGGTGAGGCGGTCCGCGAGGCCCTCGATCCGAAACTCCGCTAGGGGAGATCCAGTGTCCGACATTCTCGTGTCCGAGCAGTCCGCGCCGGGATCCGGCGGGTCCGGACGTCCCTCTGGTCGGCTGCTCGAGGTCGACGACCTGCGGGTGGAGTTCCGCACCCGGGACGGCGTCGCAAAGGTCATCAACGGGGTCACGTACCACGTCGAGGCGGGGGAGACCCTCGCCGTGCTCGGCGAGTCCGGCTCCGGCAAGAGCGTCACCGCGCAGACCATCATGGGCATCCTCGACACGCCGCCCGGCTTCGTCACCGGCGGTCAGGTCCGGTTCCACGGCAAGGACATGCTCACCATGTCCGCCGAGGAGCGCCGCCGCATCCGCGGCGAGGGCATCGCGATGATCTTCCAGGACGCGCTCTCCGCGTTGAACCCCGTCTTCACCGTCGGGTTCCAGATCGCCGAGCAGTTCCGGGTCCGGCGGGGCATGGGTCGCGCCGAGGCCAAGAAGCGCGCGATCGAGATGCTCGACCAGGTCAAGATCCCGAACGCCAAGGGCCGGTTCAGCAACTACCCACACCAGTTCTCCGGTGGTATGCGGCAGCGCGCCATGATCGCGATGTCGCTGGCGCTCGACCCGGAGGTGCTGATCGCGGACGAGCCGACCACCGCGCTCGACGTGACCGTGCAGGCCCAGATCATGGACCTGCTCGCCGAGCTCCAGCGTGAGCGGCAGATGGGCATGATCCTGATCACCCACGACCTCGGCGTGGTCGCCGACGTCGCGGACCGGATCGCGGTCATGTACGCGGGCCGGATCGTCGAGGAAGCCGACGTGTACGACCTGTACGCCAAGCCGGCGCACCCGTACACGTTGGGCCTGATCGACTCGATCCCGCGCCTGGACGAGAAGGGGCAGCAGCTCCGGACGATCAAGGGCCTCCCGCCGAACCTGATGAACATCCCGCCGGGCTGCCCGTTCAACCCGCGCTGCCCCATGGCTCAGCCGGTGTGCCGCGAGAAGGTCCCGCCGCTGCTGCAGGTGGGCCCTGCCCGGGCCAGCGCCTGCCACTTCGCCGAGGAGCTGGTGAACCGTGTCTGAGAACATCCTCGAGGTCCGTGACCTGGTCAAGCACTACCCCGTCACGCAGGGTGTGGTGTTCAAGAAGACCGTCGGTCAGGTCAAGGCGGTGGACGGCGTCTCGTTCGGTCTGCGCGCCGGTGAGACGCTCGGCGTGGTCGGCGAGTCCGGCTGCGGCAAGTCGACCCTCGCCCGGGTGCTGATGAACCTGGAGAAGCCGACCGCCGGCAGCGTGGTCTACAAGGGCCAGGACACCTCCAAGCTGTCCGGTGGGGCGCTGCGGCGCCTCCGTCGGCAGATCCAGCTCGTCATGCAGGACCCGTACACCTCGCTGAACCCCCGGATGACCGTCGGCGACCTGCTCGGTGAGCCGTTCGAGATCCACCCGGAGGTGGCGCCGAAGGGCAGCCGCCGGGCCAAGGTCAGGGAACTGCTCGACGTGGTCGGGCTCAACCCGGAGCACATCAACAGGTACCCGCACCAGTTCTCCGGCGGTCAGCGCCAGCGCATCGGCATCGCCCGCGCGCTCGCGCTGCGGCCCGAGATCATCGTCTGCGACGAGCCGGTGTCGGCGCTTGACGTCTCCATCCAGGCTCAGGTGATGAACCTGCTGGAGCGGTTGCAGGGCGAGTTGGGGCTCTCGTACATCTTCATCGCGCATGACCTGTCCGTGGTCCGCCACCTGTCGGACCGGGTCGCGGTCATGTATCTCGGCAAGGTCGTCGAGATCGGTACCGAGGACGAGATCTACGAGCGGCCGACCCACCCGTACACGCAGGCTCTGCTGTCGGCGGTGCCGGTTCCGGACCCGACGCAGCGGAACAACAAGACGATCATCCGGCTCACGGGTGACGTGCCGTCGCCGATCAGCCCGCCCTCGGGCTGCCGGTTCCGGACCCGCTGCTGGAAGGCGCAGGACGTCTGCGCCGAGCAGGTCCCGCTGCTGGAGATCCGGCAGGGCTCGGACCACCCGAGCGCCTGCCACTTCGCGGAGCGGCGCGAGATCGTCGCCACCCACGAGGTCTGATTCGCCCGAGACCGCCTGCCGACGTCACCACGACGACGGCAGGCGGTTTCGTCTGTCTGTGACCCGGCCGGGCCGCTCCGGTGCCCTCTCCGGCTCTCCGCCGGCCATCCGGCTCAGAGCGGCCCGCGGCCGGCGCGCAGCAGCAGCAGGGCCAACTGGGTGCCGTCGGCGCCGAGCGCGGCCCGGAACCGCTCCAGGATCTTCCGCTCCCGAGAGAGCACCAGGCGCGTTCCGCCGGATGCCATCCGGGTCACCCCGACCTCCTGGGACAACGCGGCCCGCTCCTGCCAGAGCGCGATCATCGCGTTGTCGATCTCGTCGATCCGTTGCCTGATCTCCAGGATCCGCGCGGAGGCGGTTGGTTCCTCGGTGCCGGTCCGTGCCTCGACCGGCCCGGCGTTGTCGACCGCCGCCGTCGCGGGCAACGCCGGCTCGCTCCCGTTGGGCACGGGCTGCTCCGCCTTGGGCCGGGTCTGGCCGCCGCTCTGCTCCATCACGTCTGTCATCATCGGGTACCTCTCGCACTGTGGTGCCCGGTGCCCGGAACCCGGGACGGAAAAAGCCCCGGACTCCAGGAGCCCGGGGCTTTTCGCAGGTCTGAATCGATCAGGCGCGACCTACGGCAGCCGGACTCCCGGTGCCATAGTAAAAGTGGTAGCGCGCAGCGATCACGCTGATGAGTATGCCCACGTCGGCACCGGCTGCGCAAGCATCCGACGTCCCTTCCTCGCGCCTCGGCGCAGCGGGCGGGGGAGTGTCCGACCGGCGGCATAGACTTGTCGGGCGATGCATCCTCTCTTCGACATTCCCGCGTCCCCGCCTGCGCCGGAGTCCGCGCCGGCCCGCCCGCACCGACCCGGGCCGGCCCCCGCGCGTCTCGATCCGCAGCAGTTGCTCGCCGGGCTGAACGGGCCACAGCGCGACGCCGTCAGCCACGCCGGATCGCCGCTGCTGATCGTGGCCGGCGCCGGGTCCGGCAAGACCCGGGTGCTCACGCACCGGATCGCCTACCTGCTCGCCGCACGGGACGTCCATCCCGGGGAGATCATCGCCATCACCTTCACCAACAAGGCGGCCGGCGAGATGAAGGAGCGCGTCGCCGCGCTGGTGGGTCCCCGGGCCCGCCTGATGTGGGTGTCGACGTTCCACTCCGCGTGCGTCCGGATCCTGCGCGCCGAGCACGAGCACGCCGGCCTCAAGTCGACGTTCTCGATCTACGACGCGGACGACTCCCGCCGGCTGATGCAGCTCGTCACCCGCGAGCTCGATCTCGACCCGAAGCGCTACCCGGCGCGCGGGCTGGCCGCCCAGGTCTCCAATCTCAAGAACGAGCTGGTCGACCCGGAGCAGTTCGCGGCGCGGGCCACCGGGCCCAACGAGCGGGCGTTGGCCGAGGCGTACACGCTCTACCAGCGCCGGCTGCGTGAGGCGCACGCGTTGGACTTCGACGACCTGATCATGACGACGGTGCACCTGCTCCAGTCCCACCCGCACGTCGCGGAGAGCTACCGTCGGCGGTTCCGGCACGTGCTGGTGGACGAATACCAGGACACCAACCACGCCCAGTATGTGCTGATCAAGGAACTGGTCTCCGGCACCGACGGGTTGGAGCCCGCCGAGCTGTGCGTGGTCGGCGACGCCGACCAGTCGATCTACGCCTTCCGGGGTGCGACGATCCGCAACATCCTGGAGTTCGAACGGGACTTCACGAACGCCCGGACGATCCTGCTGGAGCAGAACTACCGCTCCACCCAGACCATCCTCAACGCCGCGAACGCGGTGATCGACCGCAACACCTCCCGCAAGCCCAAGCGGCTGTGGAGCGAGGCCGGCGCCGGTGAGCGGATCGTCGGGTACGTGGCCGACACCGAGCACGCCGAGGCCGACTGGGTGGCCCGGGAGATCGACCGGCTGGTCGACGCCGACGAGACCCGACCCGGCGACGTCGCGGTCTTCTACCGCACCAACGCCCAGTCCCGCGTCTTCGAGGAGGTGTTCATCCGCGTCGGCCTGCCCTACAAGGTGGTCGGTGGGGTGCGCTTCTACGAGCGCAAGGAGGTCCGCGACGCACTGGCGTACCTGCGTTCGGTGGTCAACGACGACGACACGGTGAGCCTGCGGCGGGTCCTCAACACCCCCCGGCGGGGCATCGGCGACCGCGCCGAAGCGTGTGTCGAGGCGCTCTCCAGCCGCGACCGGATCTCGTTCGGCGCGGCGTTGCGCCGGGCCCGGGAGGCGCCGGGCATCTCCAGCCGGGCGGCCAACGGCATCGCCGACTTCGTGGCGCTGCTCGACGGCGCCCGGGAGCTGTCCGAGACCGGCACCCCGGAGGAGGTGCTGGAGGCGCTGCTGACCCGCTCGGGCTATCTCACCGAGCTGGAGGAGAGCCTGGACCCGCAGGACGCCGGTCGGGTGGACAACCTCCAGGAGTTGGTCAGCGTCGCCCGGGAGTACACCGAGCGGATCGAGGCGCTTGGCGAGGAGGGGGAGCGGGCCACCCTGGCCGGCTTCCTGGAGCAGGTGGCGCTTGTCGCCGACGCCGACCAGATCCCCTCCGACGACCCCGACCACCAGGGCGTGGTCACCCTGATGACGTTGCACACCGCCAAGGGGCTGGAGTTCCCCGTGGTGTTCCTGACCGGGCTGGAGGACGGCGTCTTCCCGCACCTGCGTTCGCTTGGCGACACCCGGGAGCTGGAGGAGGAGCGCCGGCTGGCGTACGTCGGCATCACCCGCGCCCGACAGCGGCTCTACCTCTCCCGCGCGGTGACCCGATCAGCCTGGGGGCAGCCGTCCTACAACCCGCCGTCGCGGTTCCTGGAGGAGTTGCCGACCGAGTTGGTGCACTGGGAGCGCACCGAGGGGTCGTACACCTCGTGGGCTGGCGGGGGCGGCGGCGTCGGCGGCCGTGCGGACCGCGCGCCCGGCGCGCGTGGCAATTTCACCGGGGGCACGCCGAAGGCGGCCCAGTTGGCCCAGCGGCTCGGCGTGGACGCCAGCCGGCTGACCACGGCCAGCGAGCTGCCGCAGGGTCCGAAGGTGGCAGCCGGCGACCGGGTCAACCACCAGCGGTACGGGCTGGGCCGGGTGCTCGCCGTCGAGGGGCACGGCCCGGGCGCCCGCGCGCAGATCGACTTCGGTGACCAGACGATGTGGCTGGTGCTGCGGCACGCCCCGGTCGACAAGCTCTGACCTCACCCGGACCCGCACGACCTTTCGGAAAAGAGCGGCCTCCGCCGATGCGAGGCCGCTCTCTCCTGATGGGTAGGGCCTACCCCACCGGCGACCCTCCCGCTCACCGGCTGTCACCCGGACAAGCCGCTTCGTAGGGTCACAGGACAGTCATCGAACACGACCCCTGTCCGTGCCGGAGGTTGTCACGTGAGCCACTCCATCAAGGGCCCGCCCGTCGAAAACCGAGCGTCGTCCGGGACGCTCCCCCGGATCGTCGACGTCGACGCGTTGCGCGCCGTGGCGCTGCTCCTCATCCTGGTCGTCAACATCGCCTTCTTCGCCTCCGGCTATCCCTTCCACCTGGTTCCGGATCCCGCGCACGACTCGTGGGGCGACCAGGTGGTCCTGTGGCTGGTCGAGCTGCTCCTGGCGATGAAGGCGTACCTGCTCTTCTCCTTCCTGTTCGGCTACAGCTTCACGCTCCAACTCGATTCCGCCGCGCGGCGCGGCGTCGACATCGCCCCACGGTTCCGGCGACGGCTGGCCGGGCTCTTCGTGCTCGGCATCCTGCACGCGGTGCTGCTGTTCCAGGGCGACATCCTGGTCACGTACGCGTTGCTCGGTCTGGTCCTGCTCGCCATGCGGGGAGCCCGCGTCGGGACCGCGCTGCGCGTCGCCGTACTGCTGACCGGCGGGATCGGCTTCGTCCTCGCGCTCGCCGCCGTCGGCGGGACCCAACTGGTCACCGATCCGGCGACGGCACTGGCGGCGGGGCAGCGGTCCACCGAGGCACTACAGGGCGGGTTCGGCTCGCTGATCACCGAGCACGTACGCCAGCTTCCGGCGATGGTCGGCACGCTCCTCGTGCAGGGGCCGCTCGCCCTCTCGGCCTTCCTCTTCGGTTACGCGGCCGGGCGGCGGCGGCTACTCACCGACGTCGTCGGGAACCGGCAGCTCCTGCGCCGGGTGCAGCAACTGGGCTATCCGATCGGCCTGGCCGGTGCGGTGGTCTTCGCATCGGGCGGCGGCACCGCCAACCTGACCGGGCTGACGGTGGGTGTGCTCACCGCGCCACTGCTCGCGGCCGCGTACGCCGCCACCGTGCTCCAGTTCTTCCAGACCGACCGGGGGCGGCGGGTCGCCGCCGTACTCGCCCCGGCCGGCCGGATGTCCCTGTCGAACTACCTGGGTCAGTCGCTGCTCTGCGTGCTGGTCTTCACCGGCGTCGGGCTGGGCCTCGCCGGTGCCGTCGCGCCCCCGGTCGTCGTCCTCATCGCGGTCGCGATCTACTGTGTGCAGCTCGCCGCCAGCGCGGCGTGGTTGGCCCGGTTCCGGTACGGGCCGATGGAGTGGCTGTTGCGGGCCTGGACCGAGCAGCGGTGGCCGCGGCTGCGGGCCGCGGACCCCGCGTAGTCCTCATCGAGGTCGCTCAGCAGCCCAGGTCCACGCCGTGCGCCCGCATGAACGGGGCCGGGTCGATCTGGTTCCACATGCCCTGGTGCACCTCGAAGTGCAGGTGCGGGCCGGTGGCGTCGCCTGTTGCGCCCTCGTAGCCGATGATCTGGCCGGCCTTGACCCGCTGCCCCACGGTGACCGCGATGCGGCTCTGGTGGGCGTAGTGGGTCAGGTACCCGGTGCCGTGGTCGATGAAGACGGAGTTGCCGTACCCGTCGGCGGCGTCACCGGCCTGGGTCACGGTGCCGGCGGCTGCGGCGCGGATCGGCGTACCGGAGGGCAGCGCCAGGTCGATGCCGGCGTGCAGGGTTCCCCAGCGCTGCCCGTAGCAGGAGGTGACAGTTGCTCCCGGCATCGGGTCGACCCAGGCGGGCGTGGGCTTGGTGGTCTTCTTCGGCTTCGGCTTGGGCTCGGCCTTCGCGGCGACCGTCTTGGTGGGTGCCGGGCTGGCGCTCGTCGCGGACGGGCTGGCCGAGGGGGTGACCGGCGTGCTCGACTCGCGGGCGGAGCGGTCGGCCCGGCTGGCGGCCTCGTTGCGGGACTGCGCGTCGAGGGAGACGGCGGTGGGCGCCGGGTGGTCGGTGCCGGTGGTGGCGACGACGACGCCACCGAGGCCGAGGGCGATCAGAGCGGCTGCGCCGAGCACGACGAGGCGGTTGCGCCGGCGGGGGCGTTGCGGCTGCTCGGTCGGGGCGGTGTCGGGGGTGTTCTCGTTCTGGACGGGGCTGTCTTCCTGCACGGCGGACCTTCACAGTCGAGGGGCACTTGACCTCGAAATACTGGTGTCGGGCCGAGCCGGGGGCGGTACGGGGACCGGGTGGCCGGGCGACGGATGGCTGCTGGCCTGCCCGGGTATGACCCGCTCTGCGGCGCTACGACCGTAAAAGTGATCATGCGGCAGGGTGTCGCGGCTCACATTCTCCGCTGTGACCTGGCAGACATCGGCCGACGAAAAACCGCCCGGATCGACAGATCCGGGCGGTCAACGGTCGGTACGCAGCGTCAGGAACCCGCTACCTCGCTGTAAATTGCCTCGACTTGCAGCTTGATGTCCACTCCGCGGTCTTGGAGGAACGGCACCGGGTCGATCGGCTTGCCCTTGACATGGATCTCAAGGTGCAGGTGGGTGCCGTAGGCGTGGCCGGTCTGGCCGACCAGGCCGAGCTGGTCGCCCGCCTTGATCTGCTGGCCTTCCTTGACGCTCACCGCGGAGGAGTGGCCGTAGATGGCCTCGCTGCCGTCGGCGTGCTGAACGATCACGGCGTTGCCGTACCCGCCGAACCAGCCGGCCTTGGTGACCAGGCCGTCGTGGATCGCCACATAGGGCGTGCCCTCGCCGGCGACCAGGTCGACGCCGGTGTGCATCTTGCCCCAGCGCATCCCGTAGGGGGAGTTGAAGTCGTAGCCCTGCAGCGGCAGCAGCCACACCTCGGGCTCGGCGCTGTCCTTGTTGCGGCTGTCCCGCGAGGCGCGGTCGGCGTTGTCCGCACGGGCCGCCACGTCCTGGCTGGTGACCGACGCCTGCTTGAGCTCGTCGAGCACCTTCGGGCTGACGTCCTTGGCGTCCGGCAGGGCGCTGGCACCGAGCGCGACGATGCCGGCTCCGACGAAAGCGGTGGTGACGACAGCGGCGTAACGGCTGCGCGGTGGGGTGGGAACGCGGCGACGACCGCGATATCGATCGGGCTCAGACGACAGGCGCTGGCGCACGCACACCCTCCGTTGTCGGGGTTCCGAAGCGGCCGGTGGACGTTCGTGAAGCTCCAGTGAACGTCCGCTGACCGCGTCGTCACCCGTCCATGGACCTGATGACAACCGTGGACACGTTAGCCAACCACCAGACGAGTCACAAGCTAGACCGCCAAATTGGCGTGTCGATCTGTCCGTTTGCGTCCGTGATTGTCACGCATCGTGACGCCGAACGGTGCCCCTGTTGCTGCCCGTTCGTCGCCGAGCGTGACCGATCCGGCGGAGTCGTCCGGCTTGACTGCGGGCCGGGTCGGACCACGCTGGGGCGGTGTGGGTCGCCCCGGTGGCCCTCTCCCGGCTGGCCGTGGTCCCGCCGGCCGGTGACGGGTTGCGGAGCCCGGATTTCAAGGGCCGGGTACGCCGGGTTACCGTTCGTTAAGGTGAAGGCCGTGAAGCCGGTGAAAGGTGTGCGCTGATGAGCTCTCGTATTCGGGTCGTCGTCGCCAAACCCGGTCTGGACGGCCACGACCGGGGGGCGAAGGTCGTCGCGCGCGCACTGCGGGACGCTGGGATGGAGGTCGTCTACACCGGCCTGCACCAGACCCCCGAGCAGATCGTGGAGACCGCCATCCAGGAGGACGCCGACGCGGTCGGCCTGTCCGTCCTCTCCGGCGCGCACATGACGCTCTTCCGGCGGGTGCTGGAACTGCTCGGTGAGCGGGATGCCCGCGACATCGTCGTGTTCGGTGGCGGCATCATTCCGAACGGCGACATTCCCGAGCTGGAAAAGCTGGGCGTCGCAAAGATCTTCACGCCGGGCGCCACCACTCAGGCGATCGTCGAGTGGGTCCGGGAGAACGTGGCGCAGCCGGTTTCCTGAGGCGCGCCGACCTGCTGCGCGAAAGGCGCGCCGACCTGCTGCGCGAACGGATTTGGGCACGGGGGAGGGGCCGGACGCACCCCTCACACGTCCGGCCCCTCTATGCACGATGCCCCGCCGCCACCCCTCGACCGACAGGGCATCGGCCGTCTCCCGTCATCGCGCTCTTCAGCGCTCCGACAAATGACTCAACGACGCCCCCACGGCCGGGTTACGCAACCAGGGCAACATCGCCCGGACGGTGGATGCGGCCCGAGTCATGGCCGCAACCGGCCGCTCCCGATGTCCGGTTGTGCATTACCGCACACCGCGCACCCGCTCGGTTGCCGGCGGTGCCGACCTCGCTAGGCTGCGGCCAATGGCCTGTTTCAACTGATGACAGGCGTCAAACTGTTTTTTGAACGCTGGTGGCGGCGCGACGGCGCGCCGCGGAGACGGGACGGGACGCGCAATCGTGGACCTGTACGAGTACCAGGGGCGGGACCTGTTCGAGCGGCACGGCTTGCCCGTGTTGGCCGGCGGCGTCGCCACTACCCCGGAAGAGGCCCGTGCGATCGCCGAACGCCTCGGCGGTCGCGTGGTCGTCAAGGCGCAGGTGAAGGTCGGCGGCCGAGGTAAGGCCGGCGGCGTCAAGCTGGCCGAGGGCGCCGAGGAGACGGTGGCCCGCGCCACCGACATCCTCGGCATGGACATCAAGGGCCACACCGTCCACAAGGTCATGATCACGGTGACCGCGGACGTGGCCGAGGAGTACTACTTCTCGTACCTGCTCGACCGGGCGAACCGCACCTTCCTCTGCATCGCCAGCGTGGCCGGTGGCATGGACATCGAGCAGGTCGCCGCCGACACCCCCGACAAGGTGGTGAAGGCCCCGATCGACGCCGTCAAGGGCGTGGACGAGGCCAAGGCCCGCGAGATCGTGACCGCTGCCGGCTTCCCGGCCGAGGTCGCCGACCAGGTGGTCGAGATCGCTGTCGGCCTGTGGCAGGCGTTCGTCGCCGAGGACGCCACGCTTGTCGAGGTCAACCCGCTGGCCAAGAACGGCGACGGCCGGATGCTGCTGCTCGACGCCAAGATCAGCCTGGACGAGAACGCCGCGTTCCGGCACCCGGACCACGAGGCGCTCGTCGACCAGGCCGCGGTGGACCCGCTGGAGCAGGCCGCCAAGGCCAAGGACCTCAACTACGTCAAGCTCGACGGCGAGGTCGGCATCATCGGCAACGGCGCGGGTCTGGTCATGTCGACCCTCGACGTCGTCGCGTACGCCGGGGAGCGGCACGGCAACGTCAAGCCGGCCAACTTCCTCGACATCGGCGGTGGCGCGAGCGCCGCGGTGATGGCGAACGGGCTGGAGATCGTGCTCTCCGACCCGGCCGTGAAGAGCGTCTTCGTCAACGTCTTCGGCGGCATCACCGCCTGCGACGAGGTCGCCAACGGCATCATCCAGGCGCTGGCCCTGCTGGAGCAGCGCGGCGAGCAGGTCGCCAAGCCGCTCGTCGTCCGTCTCGACGGCAACAACGCCGAGGCCGGCCGGGCGATCCTGGACGGCGCGAACAACCCGCTCGTGCAGCGGGTGGACACCATGGACGGTGCGGCCGAGCGGGCCGCCGAGCTGGCAGCGGCGGGGGTCTGATCATGGCTATCTGGCTGACCAAGGACTCGAAGGTCATCGTTCAGGGGATGACCGGCTCCGAGGGTTCCAAGCACACCCGGCGGATGCTCGCCGCCGGCACCAACGTGGTGGGCGGCGTCAACCCGCGCAAGGCGGGCCAGACTGTCGACTTCGACGGCACCGAGCTGCCGGTCTTCGCGTCGGTCGCCGACGCGATGGCCGAGACCGGGGCCGACGTCACTGTCATCTTCGTGCCGCCGCAGTTCACCAAGGCCGCTGTGGTCGAGGCGATCGACGCCGCGATCGGCCTGGCCGTGGTGATCACCGAGGGCGTGCCGGTGCACGACACCGCGTCGTTCTGGGCGTACAACGTGGCGAAGGGCGAGCAGACCCGGATCATCGGGCCGAACTGCCCCGGCATCGCCTCGCCCGGCGCGTCCAACGCCGGCATCATCCCGGCCGACATCACCGGCTCCGGTCGGATCGGCCTGGTCAGCAAGAGCGGCACGCTGACCTACCAGATGATGTACGAGCTGCGCGACATCGGCTTCTCCACCTGCGTCGGCATCGGCGGCGACCCGATCATCGGGACCACCCACATCGACGCCCTGGCGGCGTTCGAGGCCGACCCGGAGACCGACGCCATCGTGATGATCGGTGAGATCGGTGGCGACGCCGAGGAGCGTGCCGCCGAGTTCATCAAGGCGAACGTCACCAAGCCGGTGGTCGGCTACATCGCCGGCTTCACCGCCCCGCCCGGCAAGACCATGGGTCACGCCGGGGCGATCATCTCCGGCTCGGCCGGCACCGCCGAGGCGAAGCAGGCGGCGCTGGAGGCGGTCGGGGTCAAGGTCGGCAAGACGCCGACCGAGACCGCGAACCTGATGCGGGAGATCATGTCCGGCAACTGAGCCGGCCAGGCAACACCGAAGGGGGTCGACCGGTCACGGTCGACCCCCTTCGGCGTACGCGCGCTCGTCGCCTGTCAGTCGTTGTTCCAGAACGGGTAGTTGCCGGTCGCGCGGAGGATCGCCCCGCCGATGATGTTGATCACGCCGAACACGATGGCGAGGTAGCCGAGCAGCGGCGACTGCCCGTACCGGCGGGCGTCCCGGATGGACAGGTAACCGAAGATGATGCCCAGGATGCCGCAGCAGATCAGCCCGAGCACGATGCCCAGCACACCCCAGAGCGTGGTCCGGTCCCGTCCCCGGGCCGGTGGGGGCGGGGGCGGCGGGTATGGCGTCGTCACAGCTTCCTCCGGGCGGTCGTGGGCGGCGAGCCGGCCGGGCCATGACCGGCGGACCCGACTCGGGCGGCGGCGACTCGCGCCCCCTCTGGCCGAGGCTAGACCGGACCGGGTCGCCGGGGCCCTGCTTCGGTCAACTCGTCGCCCTTCGGATGGGTTAACGGACTGCCACCGCCCTCCCGACGTGCCAGAGTAGAGCGGATGTCCCCCGTCACCCCTGACCGTCCCAGCCGTCCCGGCGGTGTGAGCGCCGACGACCGGCCGGTCGATCGTGCCGCACCGGCCCGACGGGTGCCCGCGCCCCGCGCGGGCGGGTCGCCGCGCGGGCGGGCGCCGCTGCCCGTCGCCGCCGGGGTGGCCGCCTGCTGGGCCGCGCTCACCGCCTACCTGCCGGTCGCCCTCGTGCTCGGCCTGGTCCAGCTCGGCACGGATTCCAGCACTCTGACCAACACCCTGCGCACCGCGCTGGCCGGTTGGCTGCTCGGGCACGGCGTGCCGCTGCACACCACGTCCGGTCCGCTCGGGCTCGCCCCGCTGGCGCTGACCGTGCTCGCGTTGTGGCGGCTGACCCGGGCCGGCGTGCACGTCAGCCGCGCGATGGGCGCCCGCGACACCCGCTCGCCGCGTCGGGCGCTGCTCGCCGCGGGCGCGGTCGGCATCGCGTACGCGCTGCTCGGCGCGCTCGCGGCGGTGCTGGTCGGCACCGACGGACCGGACGTGTCGGTGATCCGGGCCGGAGCGACGTTCGCGGTTGTCGGCACCCTCGCCGCGCTTGTCGGCGCGACCCGCGTCACCGCGGTCACCCGGCTGCTCGTCACCCGGCTGCCGGGCGCGGTGCGCGACGGCGTGCGCACCGGCCTGGTGGCCGGGCTGCTGCTGCTCGGCGCGGGCGCCGGCGCGGCGGGGTTGGCGGTGGCCACCGGCGGCGGCGACGCGGCCGACATGATCGGCGCGTACCGGACCGGGGTCGCCGGGCAGGCCGGGATCACACTGGTCAGCGCCGCGTACGCGCCGAACGCGGCGGTCTGGTCGGCCAGCTACCTGCTCGGGCCGGGTTTCGCGGTCGGCACCGACACCGCGGTCCGCACCAGCGAGGTGTCGGTCGGCGCGTTGCCGGCCGTTCCACTGCTCGCCGGCCTGCCGCGAGGTCCGGTGGACGGCTTCGGCGCTCTCCTGCTCGCGGTGCCGGTGCTGGCCGGGATGGTCGCCGGCTGGTTGCTCGCCCGCCGGGTGGCTCGACTCGCCGGGCCGGAGCGGGCCCCGCAGCGCTGGGCCGAGGTGCTGGTGCCGGCGGCGCTGGCCGGGCCGGTGGCCGGGATGCTGCTCGGCATGGCCGCCGCGGTGTCCGGCGGGTCGCTCGGCGCCGGTCGGCTGGCGCAGGTCGGGCCGGTGGGCTGGCAGGTCGGGGCGGTGGCGACAGGTGTCATAGCGGTCGGCGCACTGCTCGGTGCCGCGGCCACCCGAGCGCTCACCCGGGCCCCCGCCCAGTAGGCCGGGCCGCCCAGCCGCGTCTCCGGGCGGGTGGACGAGCGCGGGGCGCGCCGGACGAATCCGGAGCGCCCCGTCGACACCGAGTTGGTCAGGCCTGGCCGGGCAGCGTGACCACCTGTGCCACGACGACAAGGATGATCAACAGGATGCCGAGCCCGACGCCGACCGCGCCGCAGATCAGGCCGGCCTTGGCCTGCCCGGCGTTGTTGGCCTGGCCCTGGGCGACCTTCTGCCGGGCGAGGTAACCGGTGACCACGGCCGCGATGCCGACCGGGATGCCCAGGTAGAAGCAGCACAGCAGCGGGATCGACGCGATACCGAGGATCATCGACACCAGGCCGAGGGTGTTGTTCTGCCCCGCGGCCTGCGGGTATCCGGCGTTCGGGTACGTCGGGCCGCCGCCGTACTGGGGCTGCTGCTGGCCGTACGGGTCCTGGTACGGCGGCTGCTGGCCGTACGGCTGCCCCGAGGTGGGCTGCTGGCCGTACGGGGCCTGCGGTGCCGCGTACGGATCCTGCTGGCCGTACGGCTGGCCGGAGGTGGGCTGCTGGCCGTACGGGGCGGCTGGCGGCTGGGGGGCGGTCGGGTCCTGGTTGGGCTGCTGGCCGTACGGGTCCTGACCGGGGTTACCGGGCTGCATTCAAAAGCTCCTTGGACTGGTTCCGTCAGTTACTGCTGTTTGTTGCCATCCATGATCGCGGTCAGTCCTCCCGATGCCCAGTGCAGCAACCGGGGGACATCCTTCCCGAAGCGCAGAAAAGGCCCTTCTCGACCAGTTCCGCGGGTCGGTCCAGCGCCGGGGCGCGGGTCGACGGGACGTTCGGCCCGAGCGAGCGGCAGCGTACCGGGTCGGTGCTCGTCGGCCCGTCGAAGATCCGCGCACCGCCCAGCGGATGGGCGTCCTGACCTGCCCGATAGGGTGGCCCGGTGACCGAGCCCGCGCCTGTCGCCCGCATCGTCGTCCTCATCTCCGGCTCCGGAAGCAACCTCCAGTCGTTGCTGGACGCCGCCGCCGACCCCGCGTACGGCGCGCAGGTCGTCGCGGTCGGCGCGGACCGCGACGGCATCGCGGGCCTGGACCGGGCCGAGGCGGCCGGGGTGCCGACCTTCGTCGAGCGGGTCCGGGACCACGACACCCGGGAGGAGTGGGACGCCGCGCTCACCGCGCACGTCGCGAAGCACCAACCCGACCTGGTCATCTCCGCCGGTTTCCTCAAGCTGGTCGGCCCGCGGTTCCTCGCCGCCTTCGGGGACCGCTACCTGAACACCCACAACACGCTGCTGCCGGCGTTCCCCGGTATCCACGGTCCGCGGGACGCTCTCGCCTACGGCGTGAAGCTCACCGGGGCCACCCTCTTCTTCGTCGACGCCGGCATGGACACCGGGCCGATCGTCGCGCAGGTAGCGGTGCCGGTGCTCGACGACGACGACGTCGACACGCTCACCGAGCGCATCAAGGAAGCCGAACGGCGCCAGCTCGTCGAGCAGGTCGGTCGGCTGGTCCGCGAAGGTTGGACCATCACCGGAAGGAAGGTCACGGTTCCGTGAGTTCCACTCAGGACGGGCGCCGCCCGATCAGGCGGGCGCTGGTCAGCGTCTACGACAAGACCGGGCTGGTCGAGCTGGCCCAGGCCCTGCACGCGGCCGGCGTGGAGATCGTGTCCACCGGCAGCACCGCGGGCACCATCGCCGCCGCCGGGGTACCGGTCACGCCGGTGGAGACGGTTACCGGTTTCCCCGAGGTGCTCGACGGCCGGGTGAAGACCCTGCACCCGAAGGTGCACGCGGGTCTCCTCGCCGACCTGCGCAAGGACACGCACGTGGCGCAGCTCGACGAGCTGGGCGTGGCGGCGTTCGACCTGCTGGTCTCCAACCTCTACCCGTTCCAGGCGACAGTCGCGTCCGGCGCCGGCGTCGAGGAGTGCGTGGAGCAGATCGACATCGGTGGCCCGGCCATGGTGCGGGCCGCCGCCAAGAACCACGCCTCGGTCGCCGTGCTCACCGACCCGGCCGGTTACCCGGCGCTGATCGGCGCGCTCGGCGAGGGTGGCTTCACTCTGGCCCAGCGTCGCGCGCTTGCCGCCCGGGCGTTCGCCGACATCGCCGAGTACGACGTGGCGGTGGCCCGGTGGTGCGCCCAGGAGTTGGCACCCGCCGACGACTGGTGGCCGCAGTTCGCGGGGCTGGCGCTGCGCAAGTCGACAGCGCTGCGCTACGGCGAGAACCCGCACCAGCCCGCCGCGCTCTACACCGACCCGGACGCCCCGGCGGGGCTGGCCCAGGCCGAGCAGTTGCACGGCAAGGAGATGTCGTACAACAACTACGTCGACGCGGACGCCGCCTGGCGGGCCGCTAACGACTTCGCCGACCAGCCGGCGGTGGCGATCATCAAGCACGCCAACCCGTGCGGCATCGCGGTCGGCGCGGACGTGGCCGAGGCGCACCGCAAGGCGCACGCCTGCGACCCGGTGTCGGCGTACGGCGGCGTCATCGCTGTCAACCGGCCGGTGTCGGTCGAGCTGGCCCGGCAGGCCGCCGAGATCTTCACCGAGGTGGTGGTCGCCCCCGGCTTCGACGAGGGCGCGGTCGAGGTGTTGCAGGGCAAGAAGAACGTCCGGCTGCTGCGGGCACCGGCCTGGAAGCCGGCGCTGGTGGAGTTGCGGCAGGTGACCGGTGGCGTGCTGGCCCAGGTCGCCGACCGGGTGAACGCCCCCGGCGACGACCCGGCGAGTTGGCGGTTGGCGACCGGCGAGGCCGCCGACGAGGAGCTGTTGCGGGACCTCGCGTTCGCCTGGCGGGCGGTCCGCGCGGTGAAGAGCAACGCGATCCTGCTCGCCAAGGACGGTGCCACCGTCGGGGTCGGCATGGGTCAGGTCAACCGGGTCGACTCGGCGCAGCTCGCGGTCACCCGCGCCGGCGCCGACCGGGCGAGGGGTTCGGTCGCCGCCTCGGACGCGTTCTTCCCGTTCGCCGACGGCCCGCAGATCCTCATCGACGCCGGAGTCCGCGCCATCGTGCAGCCCGGCGGCTCCATCCGCGACGAAGAGGTCATCGCCGCGGCCAAGAAGGCCAACGTAACGATGTACCTAACGGGAACCCGCCACTTCTTCCACTGACCCGGCGTTGATCATGGGGTTGACGGGCCGGCTCGTCCGGCTTGTCGCCCGTCAACCCCATGATCACCGTGGTGGGATGGCCGGTCAGGCCGGGAGGGCTGGGCGGAGTTCGGCGAAGTGGCAGGCCGACGGGTGCGGGTCGGCCGCTCTTGGGACCGTTGCCGGGTCCTCCACTGCGCAGATGTCCTGGGCCTTCCAGCACCGGGTCCGGAAGTGGCACCCGCTCGGCGGGTCGGCCGGGCTCGGCACGTCGCCGACCAACCGGATCATGTTGCGCTGGTCGCGGGCCTCCGGGTCCGGGACCGGCACCGCGGAGAGCAGAGCCTGGGTGTACGGGTGGGTGGCCCGCTCGTAGATCTCGTCCTCGGTGCCGATCTCCACGATCCGGCCGAGGTACATCACCGCCACCCGGTCGGCGATGTGCCGCACCACCGACAGGTCGTGGGCGATGAAGATGTACGAGAGCCCCAGCTCGTCCTGGAGCTGCTTGAGCAGGTTGATCACCTGGGCCTGGATGGAGACGTCGAGCGCCGACACCGGCTCGTCGCAGACGATCACGTCGGGCTTCAGCGCCAGGGCGCGGGCGATGCCGATGCGCTGGCGCTGACCGCCGGAGAACTGGTGCGGGTACCTGTTGATGTGCTCCGGGTTGAGCCCGACCAGGTCGAGCAGCTCCTGGACCCGCTTGGCCTTGCTGCCCTTCGGCGCGGCATCCGGGTGGATCTCGAACGGCTCGCCGATGATGTCGCCGACGGTCATCCGCGGGTTCAGTGAGGTGTACGGGTCCTGCATCACCATCTGCATGTTGCGGCGGACCCGACGCAGCTCACCCCCGGAGGCCTTGAACAGGTCCCGGCCTTCCAGGGTGGCCCGGCCGGAGGTGGGCGTCTCCAGTCGCATCAGCAGCCGGGCGAGGGTGGACTTGCCGCAACCGGACTCACCGACCACGCCCAGCGTCTCGCCCCGCCGCAGCTCGAAGCTCACCCCGTCGACGGCCTTGACCGCGCCGATCTGCCGCTGGAAGAGGACGCCCTGCGTGATCGGGAAGTGCTTCACCAGGTTGTCGACGGAGAGGATCGTCTCGCCGCGGACCTTCGTGGGGTTAGCGGGCGACGCTGTCATCACGGACCTCCTGCGCGAAGTGGCAAGCGCTGGTCCGGCCGTCGCCGAGGACCAGGTCGTGCGGTACGACGTCCACGCAGACCTGCTGGACGTACGGGCACCGGGGGTGGAACGGGCAGCCGGACGGGATGCGCATCAGGTTCGGCGGCAACCCCTTGATCGTCGACAGTTCCGCACCCCGGACGTCCAGGCGCGGGATCGACTCCAACAAACCCTTCGTGTACGGGTGGGCGGGCGCCTTGTAGAGCGAGCGCACGTCGGCGTGTTCGACGATCCGGCCGGCGTACATGACCGCGATCCGGTCCGCGACACCGGCGACCACACCCAGGTCGTGGGTGATCAGGATCATCGCCATGTTGCGTTCCCGGCGCAGGTCGGCCAGCAGGTCCATGATCTGGGCCTGCACTGTCACGTCGAGCGCGGTGGTGGGCTCGTCGGCGATCAGCACCTTCGGGTCCAGCGCCAACGCCATGGCGATCATGACGCGCTGCCGCATGCCGCCGGAGAACTGGTGCGGGTAGTCGCCGATCCGCTTGGCGGCCCCCGGGATCTTGACCAGGTCCATCAGCTCGATGGCGCGCCGCCGGGCGTCGGCCCGGGACATCCCGGCGCGCTGGCGCAGCGTCTCGCCGATCTGCCAGCCGACCGGAAACACCGGGTTCAGGGCGGAGAGCGCGTCCTGGAAGATCATCGCGATCTCCGTGCCGCGTACCTGCCGACGCTGCTCCTCGGAGCGGGTGAGCAGGTCCTGACCCTGGTAGAGGATCTGGCCGGAGCGGACGAACGCCGGTGGGGTGTCCAGGATGCCCATGATCGCCTGAGCGGTGACCGACTTGCCCGAGCCGGACTCGCCGAGCACGGCAAGCGTCTCGCCGGCGTCCAGGTGGTAGGACACGCCGTTGATCACCCGGGCTACGCCCTCGTTGGTGCGGAACTCGACGTGCAGGTCCCGCAATTCCAGCAGGTGGCCGCCCTCGGGCGTGACGGAGGCGGGTGTGGGTTGGACGGTCATGAGTTTCTCACCGCAGCTTCGGGTCGAAGGCGTCACGGATCGCGTCGCCGAGCATGATGAACGCCAGCACGGTCAGCGCGAGGAATGCCGACGGGACGATCAGCGGCGTGGCGGCCTCCCGCATGTGGATGCGGCCGGTGTCGATGTCCTGACCCCACGAGATGGTCGGCGCCTTCAGACCGATGCCCAGGAAGGAGAGCGTCGCCTCGGCCGCGATGAACGAGCCGAGCGCGATGGTCAGCACGACGATGACCGGGGCCAGCGAGTTCGGCAGGATGTGCCGCCACATGATCCGGCTGTTGCCGGCGCCGAGCATCCGGGCCGCCGCGACGTAGTCCTGCTCCTTGGCGGTGATCACCGAGGAGCGGACCACGCGGGCGGCGGTGGTCCAGC
The DNA here is from genome assembly GCF_040639415.1 of Micromonospora sp. NPDC023888. Classification (NCBI taxonomy): domain Bacteria; kingdom Bacillati; phylum Actinomycetota; class Actinomycetes; order Micromonosporales; family Micromonosporaceae; genus Micromonospora; species Micromonospora sp. NPDC023888. The sequence continues at coordinate 31,907 of NZ_JBEZZW010000056.1, forward strand.
CGAGCAGGGCCAGCACGAAGACGACAGCGCCGATCCGAGCCCACTGGTTGTCGCTGGACACCCGCTTGAGCAGCACGATCGCGGCCAGCAGCAGCGGGATGCCGAGCACCACGTCGATCACCCGGGAGAGCACCGCGTCGACCCAGCGGCCGAAGTAACCGGCAAGCATGCCGATCACCAACGCGATGATCCCGGTGCCGAGCGCGGCGAGCGCGCCGACCAGCAGCGAGGCGCGGGTGCCGTAGACCGCCCGGGAGTACGTGTCGCAGCCCTGGAAGTCGTACCCGAAGATGGCCCCGCCGGACGGCCCGGCGTGCTGCCGGGAGAGCAGGCAGTCGTTCGGGTTGTTGGCGGTGAACACGCCGGGGAGCAGCGCCATCAGGGTGAAGATGACGACCAGCGCCAGCGAGATCCAGAAGATCGGATTGCGGCGCAGGTCGCGCCAGGCGTCGCCGGCCAGGCTGCGGGGCTTGTTCGCGGCGCCGACCTGGTTGGGCGTGCCCGGCTCACCCGAGGGGCCACGCCGCGCGGCCTGGTTCTCGGTGGCCGCCACCGTCTCAAAGTCACTCATAGCGGATCCTCGGGTCGAGTACGGCGTACAGGACGTCCACCACCAGGTTCGAGAGCAGGTAGACCACGACGAGCACGCTGACGATGCCGACCACCAGGGGGCCGTCTTCGGTGCGGATGCCGCGGAAGAGGTTGAAGCCCACGCCGGGGATGTTGAAGACGCCCTCGGTGATGATCGCGCCGCTCATCAGGTTGCCCAGTTCCACGCCGAGGAAGGTGACCACCGGGATGAGCGAGTTGCGCAGGACGTGGACGACGACGATGCGTCGCTTGACCAGGCCCTTGGACCGGGCGGTCCGGACGTAGTCCGCGCGCAGGTTCTCCGCCACCGAGGCCCGGGTGAGCCGCAGCGCGGTCGCCAGCGACAGGGAGCCGAGCACGATGCCCGGCAGGAGGAGCGCGTAGAACGTCGGGTCGGAGCCGGCGGTGGGTGGGAAGAGCTGCCACCTGACGCCCAGGAAGTACTGCGCCAGCGGTGCCAGCACGATGGTCGGAATGCCCAGCACCAGCAGGGTCAGCACCAGCGTCGAGTTGTCGAAGATGCTGGCCCGGCGGATACCGGCGAGCACACCGGCGGTGACCCCGAAGATGATCGCCACGGCGAGCGCGATGAGCGCCAGCCGGACGGTGACCGGCCAGGCCTGCTGGAGGATGTCGCCGATGTTCCGACCGGTGAGCGACTCGCCCAGGTTTCCCTGGAGCAGGTTCTTCACGTAGTCGAAGTAGCGGTAGAAGAAGCCGCCGACCCCGGTGGCGTCCAGGTGGTACTTCTCGGTCAGGTAGGCCCGTTGGGCCGGCGTCACCGGCCGTTCACCGGCGAGCGCCTGGATGGGGTCGCCCTGCCCGGCGAATGTCAGCGCGTAGACGATCAGGGTGGTCCCGAAGAACGCCAGGACCATCTGCAGTAGGCGCCGCAAGATGTAGCGGAACATGCTTAGCAGTCTCTCCGGAAATGTGCGAAAGGGTCGCAGGACGGCATCTCTGGTCGTACCCGAAATATCCGAGACGTGCCGTCCGGCCCGGGGAAGCCTGCACCACCGATGCCGGGTCCGCTACCCGCGACCCGGCCCCGGTGGTGCGGTCGGGCCACCCGGGCGTCGTCGCCCGGGTGGCCCGCACCATGGTCAGCTCAGCTGGCCGCTTCGATCTTGACGAGGTTGACCCGCTGGAACAGGTCCATCTCCACGTTCTTGACCTTGGACGAGTGGCCGAACACGTTCTCGCCGAAGCGGAGCGGGATCACCGGCATGTCCTTGGCCAGGATGTCCTCCGCCTGCTGGTACTTGGCGATCGCCTCGTCCTGCGTCTTGGCGGCGGCACCCTCCTTGACCAGCTTGTCGAACTCCGGGTTGCTGTAGCCGTAGTAGTTCGACGAGCCGTTGGTGCTGTACAGCGGGCCGAGGTAGTCCTCCATGGTCGGGTAGTCCATGACCCAACCCATCCGGAACGCACCCACCGGCTGCTTCTTCTCGACCTTGGTGAGCAGGTCGGCGAACTTCGGCTCGGCAACGCCGACAGCGTCCACACCGAGGTTGGCCTTGAGCTGGTTGACCGTGGCGTCGACCCAGTCCTTGTGACCGCCGTCGCCGTTGTAGGAGATGACGATCTTCGACGGGCCGCCGGCGGCCTGGTAGAGCTTCTTGGCCTCGGTCGGGTTGAACTGGCCCGCCGCGCCAGTGGTGTTCTCCCGGTAGCCCGGCAGGACCGGCGAGACGAAGGAGCGCGCCGACGTCTGCGAGCCCTTGAAGACCGACTTGGTGATCTCGTCACGGTCGATCGCCATCGAGATGGCCTTACGCACGTCCGGCTTGCTGTAGTCCTTGTCGAACGTCGGGAACGCGAGGAACTGGAACGACGACATCGGGCTGGTCTGGTACCGGTCGCCCAGGTCGCTCGGCGCGGTGCTCAGGCTCTCGGTCGGGATCGTCGGCAGCACGTCCAGGTTGTCCGCCTGAACGTCCGCGTAGGCCGCGGTGAGCTGCTGGTAGATCCGGAACTCCACGTCCTTGACCTTGGGCTTCTCGCCCGGGAACGCGTCGTAGCGCTCAACATCGATCTTGCTGTCGTGCTGCCAGGTGCCCTTCATCTTGAAGGGGCCCTGCCCGATCGGCGCCTGCTCGTAGCCGTCCTTGAGCACGCCCGGAGCCGAGAACGCGGCGTCCGGCAGCGGGAAGAACGCGTTGTAGCCCAGCGTGGTCTTGAAGTCGATGTACGGCTCCGACAGCGTCACGGTGAACGTGGCGTCGTCGACCTTCTTCAGCCCGGACAACTCCTTGGCCTTCGGTGCCTTGCCCTGGAGGTCCGCGTAACCAACGATCTTGTCGAAGAACGCGTTGGTGTCCTGACCGTTGGGGGCGTACGCGCCGTAGTTCCAGGCGTTGATGTAGTTCTGGGCCGTGACCTTCTCACCGTTGTGGAAGGTGAAGCCGTCCTTGAGCTTGATCGTCCAGGTCTTGTTGTCGGACGAGGTCACCGACTGGGCCGCGACCTCGTACGGCTTGTTCTGGGCGTCGTAGTCGACGAGCGGGCTGAACAGGCCGGCGAGCACCTGCGACCCGGACGTCTCGGTGGTGTTCGTGGGAACCAGGTGCTTCGGCTCGGCGATCTGAATGCTGACCGCCGACGTGCCGCTGCCGCCGGATCCACCGTCTCCGCCGCTGCCGCAGGCCGCGAGGCCCAGCGTCACCGCGAGCGGGAGGGCGGTCCAGGCGGCGAGTCTACGAACTCGCATTGAGCCTCCTCATCTCCTCACGCTGCGCAGTCAGGCCCGACGCTGGGTTACGCTGCGCAACAAGCGGCAACGGTAGGTCGAGGGTCAGCCTTCGGCAACGAGGCGGTTGCGGGTGGGTAACGGTCCGGCACCTCCGGGCTTGCTGGCAGCCGACCGATCTGCTAGCGGAATGCGGTTCAAACATCTCCGAACTGCAAATATTCGGTCGACCGATGCGCCTGTTGGGCCAGGATCAGTCATCCTGATGCACTCTCGGCCCGCCGTCCGGTCCCTGCCACCCTCCGCCGCCGTGTCTGGTTCAGCGGTGACGGATTCCACTGCCTGTCACTGAGAGTGACTAGCGCCACCTTACGGAAAGTCACATGTTGTCGACGGCGGCCAACCGGTGGCGGGGTCGTCCAGGTGAGGTCGTCCGAACGCCGGGGCGGCGGCCGTGAGACGATCTGGTCGTGACGGCGACGCTTCTGGACGGCAAGGCAACCGCGGCGGAGATCAAGGACGAGCTGCGGATACGGGTGAAGGCACTCGCGGAACGCGGCATCACCCCCGGGCTGGGCACGGTCCTGGTCGGCGCGGATCCGGGCAGCCAGGCGTACGTCAACGGCAAGCACCGCGACTGCGCCGAGGTGGGCATCGCCTCGATCCGTCGCGAGTTGCCCGCCGACGCCACCCAGCAGCAGGTCGACGACGTGCTGGCCGAGCTGAACGCCGACCCGGCGTGCCACGGTTACATCGTCCAACTGCCGTTGCCGGCCCACCTCGACACCCAGCGGGTGCTGGAGTTGATCGACCCGGACAAGGACGCCGACGGCCTGCACCCGGTCAACCTGGGCCGGCTCGTGCTCGGCTACGACGGCCCGCTGCCCTGCACCCCGCGCGGCATCGTCGAGTTGCTCCGCCGCCACGACGTGGCCCTGCGTGGCGCCACCGTGGCCGTGGTCGGTCGGGGCAACACCGTCGGCCGACCGCTCGGCCTGCTGCTCACCCGCCGCAGCGAGAACGCCACGGTCACCCTCTGCCACACCGGCACCCTCGACCTCGCCTCGCACACCCGGGCCGCCGACATCGTCATCGTCGCGGCCGGCGTACCGGGCCTGCTCACCGCCGACATGATCAACCCGGGTGCGGTAGTGGTCGACGTCGGCATCACGCGTGTGATCGGCGCGGACGGCAAGGGCCGTTACACAGGTGACGTGGACCCGGAGGTGGCCGAGACGGCCGGCGCGTTGGTCCCCATGCCGGGCGGCGTGGGTCCGATGACCCGGGCCATGCTGCTCACCAACGTCGTGGAGCGCGCGGAGCGCGGTTGAGGTGTAGGGCCGTAACCGTCCGCCCCTGGCCCGATCGGTGCCAGGATGACTGATACGGTCCGGAAAACCGACTGGTATCAGGGAGTGGGACGACCATGGGTAAGAAGGTCACTGTCGTCGGGGCTGGCTTCTACGGCTCCACCACCGCACAGCGCCTGGCCGAGTACGACGTCTTCGACACCGTAGTGATCACCGACATCGTGGAGGGCAAGCCCGCGGGTCTCGCGCTCGATCTCAACCAGTCGCGGGCCATCGAGGGCTTCGAGACCAAGGTGGTAGGTGTCACCACCGGTCCCAACGGTGAGGGCTACGAGGCCATCGAGGGCTCCGACGTCGTCGTGATCACCGCCGGTCTGGCGCGCAAGCCCGGCATGAGCCGGATGGACCTGCTGGAGACCAACGCGAAGATCGTCCGGCAGGTCGCCGAGAACGTCGCCAAGTACGCCCCGAGCGCCGTCGTCATCGTGGTCTCCAACCCGCTTGACGAGATGACCGCGCTGGCGCAGCTCGCCACCCAGTTCCCGAAAAACCGGGTGCTCGGCCAGGCCGGCATGCTCGACACCGCCCGGTTCAGCAACTTCGTCGCCGAGGCGCTGAACGTGCCGGTGGCGTCGGTACGCACGCTGACCCTGGGCTCGCACGGCGACACCATGGTCCCGGTTCCGTCGAAGAGCACCGTCAACGGCAAGCCGTTGCGTGACGCGATGCCGGCCGAGCAGATCGAGGAGCTGGTCGTCAAGACCCGCAACGGTGGCGCCGAGGTGGTCGCGCTGCTCAAGACCGGTTCGGCGTACTACGCCCCGTCCGCCGCCGCGGCCCGGATGGCGAAGGCCGTCGCCGAGGACTCCGGCGAGGTCATGCCGGTCTGCGCCTGGGTCGACGGTGAGTACGGCATCTCCGGTGTCTACCTCGGGGTCGAGGCCGAGATCGGCGCCGAGGGCGTCAAGCGGGTCGTCGAGACCGACCTGGACGCCGACGAGCGCGCCAGCCTCCTGGAGGCCGCCGAAGCCGTCCGCGCCAAGCAGGGTGACATCTCCAGCATGTAGTTCCCAGAACCACGCCGAAGGGCGCGTCGGCAACCGCCTCTGACCCGCGTCGCTCGCCGCGCTCGTCGCTCGCCGCGCCCGTCGCGGGGGCGC
>NZ_JBEZZW010000057.1:0-36269 GCF_040639415.1 Micromonospora sp. NPDC023888
CCGGCCTGCGATGCGGTCAAGCCGTTCGATGCCTTCCCCCGTAACCGGTCGGACACCTCCGGCTATGCCACCTACTGCAAGCCCTGCCCCACGCGGCCCGGCCGGGTCCAGGGGGTACGCCTCAGAGCATCGGACGGCCGACCACCGAGGCGACCAGCCGCGCGAATTCCTCAAGCCGGGCGATCTGCCCGGCCCCACCGTCGTCGAGGGTCTTGCCGAAGCGCAGCGCGTCGTGCCGTGGCGTGCCCACCATCTCCTCGCTCGGCGGCGCCTCGTCGAGTGAGGTGAGCAGCAGGTAGACGTCGATGCTGTCGACCCGGATCTCGCCGCTGTCGGAGCGGTTGAGCCGCCGCCGGCAACCGACCTCGGTGACGGTGGAGACCGGCACGACCCGCAACGACGAGGTCATCGAGCCCGGCGGGCCCTCCTCCGGGGGCACGTCCTCACCGTGCCAGAGGATGAGCCGGCTGCCGTCGCAGACGACGACCTCCTGCCACACGCCGTTCACCTCGTTGACGAAGCGTTCCAGGGTGAAGCCGAGCACCGACGCGCCGCGGAGCACGCCGCCGAGCGCCTCCAGGGCGACGTCCGGGTCGCGCAGGTAGGCCCGTGCCGCCGATTCCAGATCCTGGTAGGGCGACCAGTCGGGAAAGACCGCGGGGAGGTCACCGCCGCCGTAGCCCGGTCGGCTCATGCCAGCGCCTCCCCCTGCTCGGCGGTGCCGCCGGCCAGCTCGATGGTCACGGCCTGTCCATCTCCCCCGTACCGTCGGACTGCGCACCTGCCACCAGGGCGGCGGCCTGTCGGGCCGCCTCCGCCGCGCGCAGGTCCTGGCGGCGCTGCGCGTACGCCTCGGTGCCCTTGCTGGGCTTGCGGCGGCGCGGCGGCGCGGTGACCCCGGGGGCCAGCTTGCGCGCGGACACCAGGAACGCGGTGTGCGCGATCATCCGGTGGTCCGGCCGGACGGCGAGGCCCTCGGCGTGCCAATCGCGCACCAGGGACTCCCAGGCGCGCGGCTCGGTCCAGCCGCCGCGCTCGCGCAGCGCCTCCACCAGCTCGGACAACTGTGGCGTGGTGGCGACGTAGCCGATGAACACCCCACCGGGCACCAGCGCCCGCTCGACCATGTCGAGAGTTTCCCAGGGGGTCAGCATGTCCAGGATGATCCGGTCGAAGCCGGTCTCCTGGCACTGCGCGACGTCACCGACGTGCAGGCGCCACGACGGGTGCGGCCCGTTGAAGAACGCCTCGACGTTGCGCTTGGCGATCTGGGCGAAGTCGTCGCGCAGCTCGAACGAGTGCAGTTCGCCCTCGGTGCCGACGGCCCGCAGCAGCGAGCAGCTCAGCGCGCCGGAGCCGGCGCCGGCCTCGAGGACCTTCGCGCCGGGGAAGATGTCACCCATCGCGACGATCTGCGCCGAGTCCTTCGGGTAGATCACCTGGGCGCCGCGCGGCATGGACAGCACGTAGTCCGACAGGAGTGGCCGCAGGGCGAGGAACGCGGTGCCGCCACCGGCGGTGGTCACCACGCTGCCGTCGGGGAGCCCGATCAGCGTGTCGTGCGCCAGGATGCCGCGGTGGGTGTGGAACTCCTTGCCGGGCTCCAGCGTCACGGTGTGCATCCGCCCCTTGGGGTCGGTCAGCTGAACCCGGTCGCCGGGCCGGAACGGCCCACGGTGCACGGGTGTCAGCGCCGGGGTGGTGGGGTCGGCTCCGACGGTGGAGGGAGTTGCGGTCACGGTGTCATCTTCCGGTTGGGTTCGAGGAGCTGTGCAAGGTCCGCGATGTGCAGAATGCCGACGACATCTTCGCCTGACGTCACCACGTACTGCGCGCCCGGGTGGGTCTGTACGGCCTCCATCACCCGCTCGCCGTCCCAGCCGACCGGCAGCGCGGGAAGTGTGCCGAGTGCCCGGGCGACGGTGTCCACCGCCAGCCATGGTCGGCGGTCGACGGGCACCGCGTCGGCGGCGGCCGGGTCGACGAGCGCCACCGGCCGGCCGGTGGAGTCGGTGACCAGCAGGGCCGCGGTCGGCTGACCGCCTTCGGCGCGTCGGCGCTGGGCTTCGGCCAGGGGCGTACCGGTGGACACCGGCCAGACCGGGCGGGCCAGCCGGGAGAGGTCGATCAGTGGGAACCGGCGGCTGACCCGGGCGGCCCGGATCGCCTGCCCGGCGCCCCGCCAGAGGGTGACGGCGACAAGCAGCATCAGCGGCAGCGCCAGCGGCACCAGGTAGTCGGCCACGGTCAGCAGCCCGACCAGGGCGGCGGTGCCGACCGCGACGACCCGGCCGGCCCAGCCGGCGACCTCGGTGCCGCGGTGCCGGTCGCCGGTCAGCCCCCAGACGGCGGCGCGCAGCGCCCGGCCGCCGTCGAGCGGCAACCCGGGCAGACTGTTGAACAGCGCGACGATGACGTTGCTGACCGCGAGTTGGAAGGCGAGTTGGTGCGCCACCGTCCGTTCGGGCAGGGCGAGGGTGGCGGCGACCGCGAGGACGCCGAGCACCGCGGAGACCGCCGGGCCGGCCAGCGACACCAGCAGGTCGACGCGGGGGGACGGGGCGTCGCGGTCCATCTCGGTGTAGCCGCCGAGCAGTTCCAGGGTGATTCCGCGCACACCGATGCCGTGCCGGCGGGCGGTGAGGGCGTGACCCAGCTCGTGCAGCAGCACCGAGCCGAGCAGCGACACCACGAACCCGAAGCCGATCAGGTAGCCGCTGATCTGCGGCAGGTCGAGCTGTCGGCGGGCGAATTCGGCGTACAGCACGGCGATGAGCACCGCCAGCAGGACCATGGAGCCGTTGAGGTGCAGCGGCACCCCGAACACCCGGCCGACGTTCAGGCCGAGACGCCGGTCGGGTCGGCGCGGCGGCCGGGATGTCTGCTCCATCGCCACGATGCTACGGACCGTCGCCGTGCGGGGCGGGCGGCGGTCGGTGTCACACCGGTGCCCTAACCTTTGCCGACATGACGGCGGAATCGGTCACCACCTCCCAACCCTCCCCCGCGGCGCAGGCGCCGCCGACGGTCCGCGCCTCGCTGTCGCCGTCGCGGGCGGCGGATTTCAAGACCTGCCCGCTGCTCTACCGGTTCCGCAGCATCGACCGGCTGCCCGAGCGCACCACGATCGAGCAGGCCCGGGGCACGCTCGTGCACGCGGTGCTGGAGCGCCTGTTCGACCTGCCCGCGCAGGGCCGCACGCCGGCGGCGGCCGGTGACCTGGTGGCCCCCCAGTGGGACCGGCTGGTGACCGAGCAGCCGGAGCTGGCCGGGATCTTCGACGGCGCGGAGCCGGCCGGGCCGGTGGAGTTCCTGCGCTCGGCCGCGGGGCTGCTGGAGGGCTACTTCGCGGTGGAGGATCCGACCCGGCTGGAGCCGGCCGAACGGGAGAGCCTGATCTCGGCGGTGGTCGACGAGGAGTTGCTGATCCGGGGCTACCTCGACCGGCTCGACGTCGCTCCGGACGGCGCGCTGCGGGTGGTCGACTACAAGACCGGCGGCGCGCCACGGGAGGCGTTCGAGGCGCGGGCGCTGTTCCAGCTCAAGTTCTACGCCCTGGTGCTGTGGCGCACGCGGGGGGTGGTGCCCCGGGTGCTGCGGTTGCTCTACCTGCGCGACGCCGAGGTGTTGGACTACACGCCGGACGCCGACGAGTTGGTCCGCTTCGAGCGCACGGTGGTGGCCCTGTGGCGGGCGATCGAGCAGGCCACCGCCCGGCAGGATTTCCGGCCCCGACCGAGCAAGCTGTGCGACTGGTGCAGCCACCAGGCGCTCTGCCCCACCTTCGGTGGCACTCCGCCGCCGTTTCCGGTCGCGCCGGCGAGCACCGACCCGCTGCGCGACTCGCGGTCCGCTCCGGTGACGCCGGGCGCCGACGAGTGACGGCCGTCCCCGCGCCCCGGTGAGGTCGGTCCGGCCCCGGCGACGCTGATCGCCTCCTCGGGTCGGTGGGCGAGCCGCGCGCCGATCCGGTGGACCCGACCGCAATGGTGCCGCCGCGGTCGGGACAGGGCGACCGGCCGGCCTCTACGGTGATCCGCGACGCACCCGCCTACGTACGCGAGGATGACCGGGTGCGGCAGCACGATGTCGGCCGGACAGGAGGCGAGATGACGGATCGGGTGGCCTCGGCGCGGCCGGTGCGGATCCTGCTCGCCGACGACCAGCCGCTGTTGCGTACCGGCTTCCGGATGGTGTTGGGGGCCGAGGGTGACCTGGACGTGGTGGCCGAGGCCGGCGACGGTGTGGAGGCGGTGGAGCTGTCCCGGCGGCTGCTGCCCGACGTCGTGCTGATGGACATCCGGATGCCCCGGATGGACGGGGTGGCGGCGACCCGCGCCATCGTCGACTCCCGGCTGCCGGTGCGGGTGCTGGTGCTCACCACGTTCGACCTGGACGAGTACGTGGTGGGGGCGCTGCGCGCGGGCGCCAGCGGGTTCCTGGCCAAGGACGTGCCCGCCGAGGAGCTGATCGCGGCGATCCGCACGGTGGCCGGTGGGGACGCGGTGGTCTCGCCGCGGATCCTGCGGCGGCTGCTGGAGCGCTTCGCCGACCTGCTGCCCGATCCGGCGGCGACGCCCGCGCCGGTGCTCGACGCGCTCACCGACCGGGAACGCGAGGTGCTGGTGCAGGTGGCCCGGGGGTTGTCCAACGCCGAGATCGCGGCGGTGCTGTCGGTGAGCGAAACCACAGTGAAGACCCACGTGGGGCGCCTGCTGACGAAGCTGCGACTACGGGACCGGGTGCAGGCCGTGGTGCTGGCGTACGAGTCGGGCCTGATCCGCCCCAGGGCGTAGCCGGCGTCCGCCGGCTACCCCACCCGGCGTACTCAAGAATCCCTCCGCTGGGGGACGGCTGGGTTGCCGTGCTCACCTACCGTGACCGGAGACGGCTCGGCGCGGTTGACCCTCCTGTGGCGTGAGGGGGCAGGGTCGGCTTCGGCGCTGTCTCCGGTCGCGGGAAAAGGGGTCGACCGGCCGTCGGGTCAGGGGCAACCCTGATCCGACATCGGGGGCCACCCGCAGCGGGAAATCCGCGCCGGGTCCCCCCGTGGGCGGACGGAACGGGCGTGAGCAGCGCCGATGATGGAACAGTCGCGCCGGACCATCGGGGGGCGGCGTGAACATACGGACAGACGGAAGAGGTAGATGACGTGACCGCGACGGTAGGCCAGCAGGCGCAGGCCGCGGCCCGGGCGAACGACGTGTGGAAGGTGTACGGCAGCGGCGAGGCTCAGGTCATCGCCCTGCGGGGGGTCAGCGCGGAGTTCGAACGTGGCCGGTTCACCGCGATCATGGGACCGTCCGGTTCCGGCAAGTCGACGCTCATGCACTGCCTGGCCGGCCTGGACTCGGTGACCCGGGGGACGGTGGCGATCGGTGAGACGACAGTCACGGGGTTGGGCGACGCGGGGCTGACGAAGCTGCGCCGCGACAAGGTGGGTTTCATCTTCCAGCAGTTCAACCTGCTGCCCACGCTGACCGCCAAGGAGAACATCCTGCTGCCGTTGTCGATCGCCGGGCGCAAGCCGGACCCGGCCTGGTACGACACGGTGATCACCACGGTCGGTCTGCGGGACCGGTTGGACCACCGGCCGGCGCAGCTCTCCGGCGGGCAGCAGCAGCGGGTGGCGTGCGCGCGGGCCCTGGTCTCCCGCCCCGAGGTGATCTTCGCGGATGAGCCGACCGGCAACCTGGACTCGCGCTCCGGCGCGGAGGTGCTCAACTTCCTGCGCAGCTCGGTCCGCGAGCACGGCCAGACGATCGTGATGGTGACCCACGACCCGACCGCCGCCGCGTACGCCGACCGGGTGGTCTTCCTCGCCGACGGGCAGATCGTCTCGGAGTTGATCGAGCCGACCGCCGAGACGGTGCTGGACACCATGAAGAAGCTGGACACTCCGGCCGAGGTGGGCAACTGATGTTCCGGGCGACACTGAAGAGTCTGCTGGCCCGCAAGGTCCGGCTGATCCTGTCCGGTCTGGCGGTGGTGCTCGGGGTGATGTTCGTCTCCGGCGCCTTCGTGTTGACCGACACGCTGGGCCGTTCGTTCGACTCCGTCTTCGCCGACGGCTTCTCCGAGATCGACGTGAACGTCGCGGCGAAACCGAAGGTGGAGCTCAGCGAGATGGAGGGCGAGCAGACCTCCGCCCCGCTGCCCGCCGCCGTGGTGGAGCGGGTCAAGCAGGTGCCCGGGGTGTCCTCGGCGACCGGCATCGTCAACGCCGACGGTGCCCGCGTGATCGGCAGCAACGGCAAGGTGATCACCTCGTTCGGTCCGCCTCAGCTTGGCGAGAACTGGATCGGCGAGAGCGACCTGATGCAGTTGCGGGAGGGGCGCGCGCCGCAGGCCGAGAACGAGATCGTGGTCAACAAGTCGCTGGCGACGACCGCGAAGGTGCAGGTCGGCCAGCAGGTCGGGGTGCTCACCGCGTTCGAGTCGAAGAAGCGGGACTTCACCCTGGTCGGCATCATGGGTTACAGCGGTGACCGGGACTCGATCGGCGGGGTCAACGAGGTCTTCTTCACCACGCCGGTGGCGCAGCGGCTGATGCTCGGCCAGCCGGACACGTTCAGCAGCATCACGGTGAGCGCGGCCGGCGGGGTCTCCGACGAGAAGCTGCGCGACGACGTGGCCCGCACCCTGGGCCCGGACTTCGAGGTGAAGACCGGTAAGCAGGTGGCCGCGGACGCCTCGGCCAGCCTGAAGGAGGGCCTGTCCTTCTTCAACAAGATCCTGCTCGGCTTCGCCGCGGTGGCGCTGCTGGTCGGTACGTTCCTGATCCTCAACACCTTCTCGATCATCGTGGCGCAGCGCACCCGGGAGTTGGCGTTGATGCGCGCCATCGGGGCCAGCGGGCGGCAGATCATCGGTTCGGTGGTGCTGGAGGCCATCGCGGTCGGGCTGATCGCCTCGGTGCTCGGTCTCGCCGCCGGCATCGGCGTGGGGGCGCTGCTGGCGTTCCTGTTCGGCAAGTTGGCCGGTGGCCTGACCCTGGCCGGCATCGGTGTGCCGGCGGCCGCGGTGATCGGGTCGTTCGCCGTCGGGCTGGTCATCACGGTGGTGGCGGCGCTGCTGCCGGCGCTGCGGGCGTCGCGGATCCCACCGATCGCGGCCATGCAGGACGTGGCCACGCCGGACCGGCCACTGACCAAGATCACCATCACCGGATCGGTGGTCACCGGCATCGGCGCGGTGCTGCTGTTCCTCGGGCTCAGCGGCAACGCCAGCGGCCAGACGCTGCCCACCATCCTCGGTGGGGTGCTGTTCGCCTTCATCGGCGTGGCGCTGCTGACCCCGCTGATCAGCCGGCCGGTGGTGAACCTGCTGGGCGCGATCTTCTCCTGGTCGGTGCCGGGCAAGCTGGGCCGGCTCAACTCCGGGCGCAACCCGCGCCGCACCGCGATCACCGCCGCGGCGCTGATGGTCGGCATCGCGCTGGTCACCGGCGTCACGGTGATCCTCGACTCGGCCAAGGGCAGCATCAGCGCGCTCGCCCAGGACACCATCAAGGCCGAGCTGGTGATCTCCGGTCAGCAGGGTGGCCCGCGTCCACCGAGCTTCGACCCGGGCGTGCTGGACCAGGCGAAGGCGCTGCCCGGCGTGCGGCTGGTCGACGGCGAGTACGGCGACATGGCGAAGCTCGACGGCGAGAGCACCTGGGTCGCGGCGAGCAGTGACGTCGCGTCGCTGCGGCAGATCTTCGGGGCGAAGGCCACCGCCGGTGACATCGACCGGCTCGGGCCGACCCAGATGCTGGCCAGCTCGGACACGGCCACCTCGCGTGGCTGGTCGGTGGGTTCGACGGTCAAGGTGCAGTTGACCCGGGGGGAGGCACGGACGTACACCGTCAGCGGCATCTACGAGTCGTCGCAGTTGACCAACCCGGTGACGTTGCCGGTGCAGGCCGCGAAGGACTTCACCATCCCGCAGCCCATCCAGGGCTTCATCCAGCTCGCCCCCGGTGCCCGGGTCGCCGACGTGCAGCCCCAGGTGGAGACGCTGCTGGCAGACAGCCCCGAGGTGTCGGTGGCCGACCGGGACGCGTTCATCAAGCAGCAGACCGGTCAGCTCGACGGGCTGCTCACGATGATCCAGATCCTGTTGGCCCTGGCCATCGTGATCGCCGTGCTCGGCATCATCAACACCCTGGCGCTGTCGGTGCTGGAGCGGACCCGCGAGTTGGGTCTGTTGCGGGCGATCGGCCTGCGCCGGGGCCAGACGATGGGCATGATCACCGTGGAGGCGGTGGTGATCTCCGTGTTCGGCGCGCTGCTCGGCGTGGCGGTCGGCACCGGCCTCGGCGCCGCGGTGGTCGAGGCACTCAAGGACGAGGGCATCACCGACCTGATCCTGCCCTGGGGGCAGATGGGTGTCTTCCTCGGTCTCGCCGCGATCATCGGGGTGGTGGCCGCTGTGCTGCCGGCCATCCGCGCGGCCCGGATCAACGTCCTGGGCGCGATCGCCCACGACTGAGCGCGACGATGAGGGCCCCCGTGGACGCCACTCGCGTCCGCGGGGGCCCTTTCTAGACCGCGGCCCGGTCGGCCAGCAGCGCCGCGAGCAGCGCCAGGTCCACGCCGGTCAGGCTCTCCACCTGGTGTACGCCCGCGGTGCGCGCGAGCGCCACCTCCGCCGGTACGGCCAGCACCGCCGCGCCGGAGGCGAGCGCGCTTGCCACCCCGGTCGGCGAGTCCTCGATCGCCACGCAACGCTCGATCGGCACACCGAGCTGCCGCGCCGCGGTCAGGTAGGGCTCCGGGTGCGGCTTGGCCGCCACCACCTCGTCGCCGGCGACCACCGTGTCGAAGTTGTCCCGGCCCAGGGTGTCCAGGGCGATCTCGACAAGCGCCCGAGGGCTGGAGGTGACGAGCGCGGTGGGGATTCCCGCCGCGCGGACCGCCCGCAGCAGCTCGAACGCGCCGGGCCGCCAGGGCAGTCCGGTGCGGAACAGCTCCAGGATCCGGGCGTTGATCCACGCCGCGCTGATCTCCGGATCACGTTCGGGCTGCCCCAGGTCGTCGTGCAGGATGCGCATCGACTCGGCCATGGCGGTGCCGATGATCGACCGGCGGGCGTCCTCGGACAGCTCCCCGCCGTACTCCCGGGCGAGTTCCTGCAGCGCGACGTCCCACAGCTTCTCGCTGTCGACAAGCGTGCCGTCCATGTCGAAGAGCACGGCGGCGGGGTGGTGGCTGCTCAGCGGATCCTCCAGGGTCGTGGCGACACCGGCGATCCTGCCAGGCCGGCACCCCGCCGGTGACCGCGATGGGCGCCGACGTGATCCGGGCAACCCGTTCAGCCCAGGTCGCAGGCCGCCAGGGAGCGCTCGTAGCCACGGAAGAACGAGTCGGTGCGCTGCTCGGCGGTGCCGTGCGAGCCCTCCGCGAACCACGGCTGGTCCGGGTCGTCGCCGACGGCCGCCAGCCCCTCGCGGAACTCGTCGAGGTCGCCTTCGGCCAGGGTCAGGGCCTCGGCGCGTACCGAGTCGCCGAGGAACGCGCCGGCCATGCAGTCCGCCTGCAACTCCTGCTGGATGGTGAAGCTGTAGTTGATGCCGAGCCGCACCTGGATGCCGTGGGCGTACTCGTGGCCGAGCAGGTAGAACACGAACGCGTCGCCGACCTGGCGGAACGCCGCCACCGACCAGGCGACGTCGTACGCGATGAAATCGCCCTGCGAGCAGTAGACGGCGTTGTTGCGGGGCAGCGGCTCGCCACCGCAGGACACCTCGCCCGCCCGTTGGTACGGGGTGATCCGCCGGATCGGTTGGAACCGCTGCCCGGACTCCTTGAACTGGGCTGACCAGTACCGCTCGGCGATGTCCTGCGCGTCGACGACGTCCTGCTTGAACTCGGCGACGCTTGTGGTGCTGTCGGCCCGGGTGGTGCTCGGCGCCGGCGATGCCGGCGACCGGTCCCGTGTGGGGCGCTCACCCTCCGGCTCGGCCAGCCCACCGCCGGCGCAGGCGAGCGACACGAGGGCGGCGATCAGGAGACCCGCCAACGGGCCCCGGGCGTCGCGTCCTGACCGTGTGCCCACTGTGCCTCCCCAGACATCGCTGCTCGCGCTGGTAGTACCCCGAGGATGCGACCGAAACGCCCGTCACCGGATTCACGGACGGCGCGGCCGGACGGTTCACGGAGGGGGCGGGTACGGCCAGTATGGCCCGGGGCGAGTGTGGTCGTCCGGGGCGTCGTGACGCAAAGCTCTTGAGGCGGCGCAGCAGCGCTACCTGAACGCCCGCGCGGACCGTCTCGTGGGCGACCCGCCGCCGGCCGGCTGAGCCGGCAGGCGGACGGTCAGGGGCTCGCGGCCAGGAAGACGAAGGCGGCCAGCAACACCAGGTGTACGCCACCCTGTAGGACGTTGGCCCGGCCAGGCACGACGGTCAGCACGGCGGTCACCGCGGTCAGCGCGAGCAGGGCGAGCTGGGTGCCGCCGAGGCCGAGCAGCAGGGGGCCGTCCAACCAGATCGAGGCGATGGCGATGGCCGGGATGGTCAGGCCGATGCTGGCCATCGCGGAGCCGAGGGCGAGGTTCAGGCTGATCTGGACGCGGTCGCGGCGCGCGGCGCGGGCGGCGGCGAGGGTCTCCGGCAGCAGCACCAGCAGGGCGATGATGACGCCGACGAACGCGTGCGGCAGGTTCGCGGCCGCGACGCCGGCCTCGATTGTCGGCGAGACGGTCTTGGCGTCCCCCACCACGGCGATCAGCGCCACCAGCAGCAGCCCCAGGCTGATCAGCGCCGCGCGGGTTGTCGGCGGTTTGGCGTGCTCCTCGGCGTCGATCACCCGGCCCTGACTGTCGACCGGAAGGAAGTAGTCGCGGTGTCGGCCGGTCTGCACGAGCACGAACAACCCGTACAGGGCCAGCGACGCGACGGCGGCGAAGGCGAGTTGGGCCGGGCTGAACTCCGGGCCGGGCCGGGCGGTGGTGAAGGTCGGGATGACCAGACTCAGCGTGGCCAGGGTGATCACGGTCGCGAGGGCACCGCCGGTGCCCTCCGGGTTGAACACGGCGACGCGTCGGCGCAGCGCACCGAGCAGCAGGGACAGGCCGAGGATGCCGTTACAGGTGATCATGACGGCGGCGAAGACGGTGTCGCGGGCGAGCGACTGGGTCTTCTCCGGTCCGCTGATCATCAGCGTGACGATGAGGGCGACCTCGATCACGGTGACCGCGACGGCGAGCACCAGTGACCCGTACGGCTCCCCCACCCGGTGGGCGACCACCTCCGCGTGGTGCACGGCCGCCAGCACCGCACCTCCCAACAGCACCGCCACCACCACGATGACCGGGCCGGGCAGGTCCCGCCCCCAGGTTGCGATCAGCACCAGCACGGCGAGCACGGGTACGGCGACGGTCCAGTCGGTCATCCGGGATCGAAGCAGGGTGGCCATGCCGTACAGAGTGCCAGGGGAGCTGATCATGTGCCCACCATCGACGCAGCGGGTGCCCAGACCCGTAACCTTTGGGTTACGCTTCCGGAGTGGATGAGGTTGCCACCGCGATCGCGGACCCGGTGCGACGGCACATCCTGACCATGCTGCGCGACGAGCCCCTCTCCGCCGGCGACATCGCCCAACGGTTCGCGATCAGCCGGCCCGCGATCAGCCGCCACCTGCGGGTGCTGCGCGAGAGCGGGCTGGTCCGCGACGAGGTGGTGGGCCGACAGAGGATCTACCGCCTCGACCCCGCCCCGCTCGCCCCGCTGGCCGGCTGGCTCGCCGGGCTCGCCACCGCCGACCGGTGGGAGCGGCACCTCGACGCGCTGGAGACCGAGATCTACCGCACCCGCCGAGAGCGCCGCGGCCGCGGCCCGGCGCAGTCCCGAAGGGAACACACGGCATGACCCGCACCCCCGCCGGACGCCTGTTTCGCACCGCCACCGGCCACGACCTCGTCCTCACCCGGACCTTCCGCGCCCCGGCGGCGGACGTCTGGGCCAGCCTGACCGAGTCCGAACGCACCGCCCGCTGGTTCGGCCCCTGGGAGGGCGACGCCGCGCCCGGAAAAACCATCCGGGTCCAGATGGCGTACGAGGAGCAGCAGCCCTGGTGTGACGTCCACATCGACGCGTGCGAGCCGCAGCGACGCCTCGCCGTTTCGATGATCGACAGCTACGGCACCTGGCGACTGGAACTGGCGTTGACCGAGACCGACGGCACGACCGAGCTGCGGTTCGTCCAGCACCTCACGAGCGTGGAGGGCATCGCGGAGGTCGGCGCCGGCTGGGAGTACTACCTGGACCTGCTCGTCGCCTCCCGGGACGGCACGCCCCGGCCCGAGTTCGACGAGTACCACCCCGCGATGCAGCAGTACTACCAGGGGCTCGCCGGGCTGCTCGTGGACGAGGGCCGGCAGTGACGGGCGACAGTTCACCGAGACCATGAACGCGACGCGCACCGACCGCTGCGCCGAGTGCGGCGCTGCGGTGCCGACGAGCGGCGACTGCTGGACGCGGCTGCACGAGCTGCTCGAGATCGAGACCCGCGTGCTGCCCAGTCTCGACCCGGAGGCGGGAATGCGCGCGCACTTCTTCGCCGTGGCCACGTACCAGCTTCAGCATCCGTCCCGGCTCACACGTGAGGCGCTCGACCGCCTGCACGCCTCGGTCGACGAGATGACCGGCCCCGCACCGCCTCCGATCGCGCGCCTGCGCCGCGACATGGGCCGCTTCGCGGCCGGCTCGCAGAAGGTCACCCGATCGGCGCCGCCGAGCGATCGTTCGCACATCGACGCGCGCTGGCCGGTGTCGTGGTCGGTCACTGCCCAGGACGTGACGGAGCGAGCCGAGTCGGAGTACCCCGACGCCGTCGGCCGCTGGGCGGTCGCGACGCTCGCCGACCTCCGTGTCGCGATGGCCGCCACGTCACGGTAGGCCGGCACCGGATCCACCAGGTACGGCTACCCGAGGTCGAGCTCCCGCCGCAGCCTGGCGAACTCGACGGTCAACGCCGGCAGGGGGAAGTGCGCGTTCAGACCGCTGGGGTTGGGCAGCACCCACACCCGGGCCGGGCCCAGCCGATCCGGCTGCGGACCCAGCCCGGCCCTCGGCCGGACAAAGGCGATCCGGTACGCGGTCACCCCGAGGATCGCCACCCACCGCGGCCGGTACCGCTGCGCCTTCACCGCCAACCCCGTCACCCCGGCCACCAGCTCCGCCGAGGTCAGCTCGTCGGCGCGGGCGGTGGCCCGGTTGCTCAGGCTGGTGATGCCCAGGCCCTGGCGCAGCAACTCGTCGTGTTCCCACGGGTGCAACTCCCGGTCGGTGAAACCGCCGCCGTGCAGGGCCGGCCAGAACCGGCTGCCCCGGCGGGCGAAGGGCAGCCCCACGGCCGCGGAGTAGAGACCCGGGTTGAAGCCACAGAACAGCACCCGCAGGCCGGGGCCGATCACGTCGGCCAGACCCCGGCCGGCCGCCGCCGCCACCTCCTGCCGGGTCGGCGGCCGAAACGGCCCCGACCGCTGCGCGTCCACCCCACCGATCCTGCCGTACGCGCGGGCACCGGACCCGGCGCACGCCAACGATCACGACTTGGCACCCTCAACGGATGCAGTCAGCCGACCACCTCGCCGCCAGCCGCCACGCCCGGATGCGCTGGAACACGCCACTGGCGCCGGAGCACGCGGCGTTGCTGCTGCAGCGACTCGACGTCCGCCCCGGCGCGCGCGTACTCGATCTCGGGTGCGGTTGGGGTGAGCTGCTGCTGCGGGCGGTCGCCGCCGGGGGCGTGTCCGGCCCGGTCGCGACGCGGGGCGTCGGCGTCGACACCGACGGCGTCGCCCTCGACCGGGGGCGGCGGCTGGCCGCGGACCGGTCGCTGAACCGACACGTCGCCTTCGTCATGGGGGAGGTGGCGGCCTGGCAGGAGCCGGCCGACCGGGTCCTGTGCATCGGGTCGGCGCACGCCTTCGGCGGCACCCGGGCCGCGCTCGACGCGCTCGCCGCCGTGGTCCGACCCGGTGGCCGGCTCCTGTTCGGCGACGCGTACTGGGAGCGCCCGCCGACACGGGAGGTCGAGCAGATCTTCGGCCCGGAGGTGGTGACCCTCCCGGAGCTGGTCGAGGCCGCCCGGGAACGCGGCTGGCGGGTGCTGCACCTGAGCACCGCCGACCAACGGGAGTGGGACGACTTCGAGTCCACCTGGCTGGCGGGCCGCCAGGAGTGGCTGCTGGCGTACCCGGAGGATCCCCGCGCGGCCGACGTCCGCACACAGCTCGACGACCGGTTGCGCCAGTACGTCGGCGGCTACCGGGGCGTCCTCGGCCTCGCCTACCTCGTCCTCGGTCGCTGACGGCTCTTCGGTGACGTCGGAGCGGTCTCCGACGGGACCGGGTCGGCCCTCCTGGGAGTCGTGGACCTTGGGGGCGATCCCGTTCTCGGTCGGCTGGCTGGTCGCGCGTCGCCGCTACCGCGACCGCCTCGACTGGCGGGCGGTCGAACCGGACCCGCTGCGCTGGGGGCACGAACGTCGGCGTTCTGCCCACCGACCGGACCGACGTGGGGAAGAGTGGCAGGCGAGAGCCGTCGTCGACGACGCAGCGGTGGCACGGCCTCGCCCGGACCGCGGAGGTTTGAGTTGAGTGACATGTCCCCGGCCACGCCCGCGCGCAACGTCGTGCTGGTCCACGGCGCGTACGCCGACGGCTCCTCCTGGTCCGACGTCATCCCCCTTCTGCAGCGGGCCGGTCTGACCGTCACCGCGGTGCAGAACCCGCTCACCTCCCTGGCCGACGACGTGGCCGCCACCAACCGTGCCCTCGACCGCCAGGACGGGCCCACGGTGCTGGTGGGCCACTCCTATGCCGGCACGGTGATCAGCGACGCCGGCAACCATCCCCGGGTCACCGCCCTGGTGTACGTGGCGGCCCGCGCGCCGGACGCCGGCGAGGACTACACCGCGCTCGCAGCGAAGTACCCCACGCCACCGGCGAACGCCGGTCTCGTGCACCACGACGGGTACGCACAGCTCAGCGAGAGCGCTTTCCTCGCCGACTTCGCCGGTGGGGTGGAGGAGACCCGCGCCCGCGCCCTCTACGCGGTGCAGGGGCCGATCGCTGGGGACCTGTTCCAGGGCCGCACGACCACGGCCGCCTGGCGGGACCGACCCTGCTACTACTCGATCTCCACGCAGGACCGCACTACCGCTCCGGAGCTGGAGCGGTTCCTGGCCGAACGGATGGACGCGACCACGATCGAGGTCGAATCGTCGCACCTTGCCATGGTGACCCACCCGGAGACGATCGCCGACCTCATCCTCATGGCGACCCGCGGGGCCCGCGGTCGCACGGCGAACGACCGAGGCTAGCCGCCCGGCGCGCGGCGAGGCTGACGGGTAAACCAGCAGCGCCGCGCCTTGTCCGACGCGACGTTCTCGTCTTGGTGGGTGGACCTGCCGCCGAGCACGCGGCGTGCGGCACCGCCTGCGCCGGCCGTTGCCCCGGGCACCCGATCTGGAGCGGGTGGGCTTGACGAGGGCCAGACATCGGAGGTTTACTGCGTCAGCGATGCCAGTCGATACAATCGGACCGTCCACAGTGTCGGCCGGGGTGGCCGACTGGCGCAGCGCCCCATCCCCCATCACCCCACCACCCCCGCACCACCTCAGCCGAGCATCGGCGGCCCGGCTTCCGCACCACCGCCACTGCGGCCCCGGCCTGCCCCCGTGCACAGCCTGAGGTCGACGCTCAGCAGAGGAGCAAGACCATGCGTTCCCGTCCCCGCTTGTTGGCCCTCGTCAGCGGCCTGGCCGTGTTGATGGCCGGCCTGGTAGCCCTTCCCACGCAAGCCTCGGCAGCACCGCTGACCAAGGTCCTGGTGTTCAGCAAGACCGCGGGCTTCCGCCACTCGGCCATCCCCAACGGCATCGCCGCGATCCAGCAGCTCGGCGCCGCCAACGGCTTCAGCGTGACCGCGACCGAGGACGCCAACCAGTTCACCACCTCCAACCTGGCCCAGTTCCAGGCGGTGGTCTTCATGTCGACGACCGGCGACGTCCTGAACGCCAGCCAGCAGACGGCCTTCGAGTCGTACATCGGGTCCGGTGGTGGGTACGTCGGCGTGCACGCCGCCGCCGACACCGAGTACAGCTGGCCGTGGTACGGCCAGCTCGTCGGGGCGTGGTTCGACTCGCACCCGGCGATCCAGACCGCGACCGTGAAGATCGAGGACCGGACCAACCCGTCGACCGCACACCTCGGCGCCACCTGGGTCCGCTCCGACGAGTGGTACAACTACCGCACCAACCCCCGCTCCAGCGCACGGGTCCTCGCCAGCCTCGACGAGTCGTCCTACAGCGGCGGCAACATGAACGGCGACCACCCGATCACCTGGTGCAAGGCGTTCGGCGGCGGACGTGCCTGGTACACGGGTCTCGGGCACACCGAGGCGTCGTACACCGACCCGAACTTCACCCGGATGCTGCTCGGCGGCCTGCAGGTCGCCGCGGGTTCGGTGAGCGCCAACTGCTCGCCGGGGACGACGCCGACCACCCCGCCGCCGACCACCGCCCCGCCGACGACGGCCCCGCCGACCACGCCCCCGCCGACGACGGCCCCGCCGACCACCCCGCCGCCCGCCGCCACCGGTTCCACCCTGCGGGCTCGCGCCAACAACCAGTACGTCAGTGCACCCAACGCCACCACCCCGCTGATCGCCAACAAGACCTCCGCCGGCACCAGCGAGCGGTTCGAGGTGGTCAACCTCGCCAACGGCAACGTCGCGCTGCGCGCCAAGAGCAACGGGCAGTTCGTCGCGGCAGAGAACGCCGGGGCGTCCGCGCTGATCGCCAACCGGGCCACCGCCGGCGCGTGGGAGACGTTCCAGCTGATCCGTAACTCCGACGGCACGGTTAGCCTGCGAGCCACCGTGAACAGCCGGTACGTGGCCGCCGACAACGGAGGCTCCTCCCCGCTGATCGCCAACCGGACCTCCATCGGTCAGTGGGAGAAGTTCGACTTCGTCACCAACTGACCGCTCCGCGGCTAGCTCCCCACCACCCTCACCTGGCCGTGGTGCGCCCCCGCACGCCCCGGCCCTGGTCGTCGAGAAAGGACGATCATGCTTTCGAACCCCCGGCGCTGGTCCCGGGCACTCATCGCGGCGGTCACCACCGTCGCGAGCGTGACCCTGGCCGTGGCCGCACCCTCCACCGCTCAGGCGGTGGTCATCCCCGCCTCGGATTATCAGCAGGTCAAACTCGCCACCGGCTCGGCCGAGCTGGGTGAGGCCATGTCGCTGGCCGTGCTGCCCAACCGCTCGGTGCTGCACACCGCCCGCAACGGTGTCCTGCGGGTCACCGACGTGGCCGGCAACACCAAGACCTCCGGCACCCTGTCCGTCTACACCCACGACGAGGAGGGGTTGCAGGGCGTCGCCGTCGACCCCAACTTCGCCACCAACCGGTGGATCTACCTGTACTACTCGCCCACGTTGAGCACCCCGTCCGGGGACGCCCCCACCACCGGCACGCAGTCGGACTGGGACCGGTGGAAGGGGCATCTGCGGCTGTCCCGGTTCACCCTCAACAGCGACGACACGCTCAACCTGAGCAGCGAGAAGATCGTGCTCCAGGTCGCCAACGACCGTGGGCAGTGCTGCCACGTCGGCGGTGACCTGGACTTCGACGCCGCCGGCAACCTGTACCTGACCACCGGCGACGACACCAACCCGTTCGAGTCCTCCGGGTACGCGCCGCTGGACGAGCGGACCAACCGCAACCCGCAGTTCGACGCCCAGCGCTCGGCGGGTAACACCAACGACCTGCGGGGCAAGGTGCTGCGGATCAAGCCGCAGGCGGACGGCACGTACACGATCCCGTCGGGCAACCTGTTCGCGCCCGGCACGGCCAACACCCGTCCGGAGATCTACGCGATGGGTCTGCGCAACCCGTTCCGGATGAGCGTCGACAAGGCGACAGGCGTCGTCTACGTCGGCGACTACGGTCCGGACGCCGGGAGCACCAACTCCAGCCGGGGCCCCCAGGGTCAGGTGGAGTTCAACCGCATCACGGCACCCGGCAACTTCGGCTGGCCGTACTGCACGGGCAGCAACACGAGCACCGAAACATACAATGAATACACCTTCCCGTCCGGGCCGTCGCAGTCGAAGTACAACTGCACGGGCGGGCCGACCAACAACTCGTTCCGCAACACCGGTCTGGGCACGCTGCCCGCGGCGAAGCCGGCCTGGATCAAGTACGCCGGCGACTCCGGATCACCGTCGGAGTTCGGCAGCGGCTCCGAGTCGCCCATGGCCGGGCCGGTCTACCGCTACGACGCCTCGCTGAACTCCAGCGTCAAGTTCCCGCAGTCGCTCAACGGCCTGTTCTTCGCCGGCGAGTACGGCCGCCGCTGGATCAAGCCCATCGCGATCAACTCCGACGGCTCCCGCGGGGAGATCTCCTCGTTCCCGTGGAGCGGCACGCAGGTCATGGACATGGCCTTCGGCCCGGACGGCGCGCTCTACGTGCTCGACTACGGCACCGGCTCGAACAACCAGGCGCTCTTCCGGATCGAGTACATCGGTGGCGGCAACCGCAACCCGATCGCGGTCGCCTCGGCCAACCCGACCTCGGGGTCGAACCCGCTGACCGTCAACTTCTCGTCGGCCGGCAGCTCCGACCCGGAGGGTGGCGCGCTGAGCTACCTGTGGACGTTCGGCGACGGCACCACGTCGACGGCGGCCAACCCCACCAAGACGTACACCACGAACGGCACCTACTCCCCCACGCTGAAGGTCACCGACCCGACCGGCCTGTCCGGCACGGCGAGCCTGGTCGTCACCGTGGGCAACACCGCGCCGACGGTGACGCTCACCTCGCCCGTCGACGGGCAACTGTTCAGCTTCGGTGACACGGTGTCGTACCAGATCTCGGTGAGCGACCCGCAGGACGGCACGATCGACTGCACCAAGGTGAGCCTGACCTACGCGCTGGGCCACGACAGCCACGCGCACCAGATCACCTCGAAGACCGGGTGCAGCGGCTCGATCACCGTCCCGACCGACGGGGAGCACGACTCCGCGGCCAACATCTACGGAGTCTTCGACGCCGCCTACACCGACAACGGTGGGCTCACCACGCACAGCATCAAGACCCTGCAACCGAAGCACCGCCAGGGTGAGCACTTCACCGCCCAGTCCGGCGTGCAGGCGACCGACCACACCAACGCCGAGGGTGGCCGGACGGCCGGGTTCATCGAGAACAACGACTGGATCTCGTACCAGCCGTACAACCTGTCCAACGCGACCCGGTTCACCGCACGGGTCTCGTCGGCCGGTGCCGGCGGCACCATCGAGGTTCGCGCCGGGTCCGCCACCGGCACGCTGTTGGGCACCGCCACGGTGCCGGTGACCGGTGACTGGGAGACCTTCGTCGACGTCTCCACCGCCATCAGCAACCCGCCGACCGCGTCGACCACGCTGTACCTGGTGTTCAAGGGCGGCTCGGGCAACCTGTTCGACGTCGACGCGTTCACCTTCACCACCGGCACCACCACCCCCAGCGGGGGGATCACGTTGCGGGCGCAGGTCAACAACCAGTACGTGTCGGCAGTCGGCACCAACCCGCTGATCGCCAACAAGGCCAGCGTCTCGACGACCGAGCAGTTCGACCGGGTGGACGCCGGCAACGGCAACATCGCCCTGCGCTCGCGCGCCAACGGGATGTACGTCTGCGCCGACAACGCGGGCGCGAATCCGTTGATCGCGAACCGCACGACGATCGGCCCGTGGGAGACCTTCCAGATCATCAACAACTCCGACGGGACTGTCGGCCTGCGGGCGCTTGCCAACAACCAGATCGTGGCCGCCGAGAACGCCGGGGCGGGCGCGTTGATCGCCAACCGCACGTCGGTCGGGTCCTGGGAGAGGTTCGTCCTGACCGGCTAGGCGGTGGTGCCCGGCCTGGTCGGCGGCCGGGCCGCCGAACGGCGGGAGTCCGGGGCGGGCGGTGAAAACCGCCCGCCCCGATTCTCTGCCACACGCCCTGGGGAGGCCGGCTAGGGCAGGCCGGCGCCCAGCAGCACGGACGCCGCGCCGTTACCGAGGCGGCCATTGTCCGGCCCGGGCATGCCGGTCAGGGCGTGCAGGCGTTCCAGGTCGGCAGTGCCCGGGTCGGCGAAGTAGACCATCAGGCTGTGCCCCGGCTCGTTGACCAGGTCGAGCTTCATGGAACGCAGCGCCATCCGGCCGACCCGGGGGTGGTTGAAGCGACGCACCGACGAGGTGAACGACACGACGTCGTGGGTCTCCCAGAACTGCCGGAACGTCGCGCTGGTGGCCCCGAGATCCCGGACCATTTCCCGGTAGCGGGCGTCAGCGGTGTTCGCGGCCAGCTCACCGCGCAGCAGCGCCACCAGCCGCCGCGCCTCGTCCTCCCAGTCCACGAGCAGTTGCCGGGCACGGGGCTCGTGGAACAGCAGCCACAGCGCGTTGAGCTCGTGTTCCGGGCGGCCCTCGATGTCGACAAGCAGCGCCGCGCCGCTGTCGTTCCAGGTGAGGATGTCGAAGTAGCGGTCGAAGACCCAGCACGGGTACGCGCCGAGCAGTTCGACGAACCGCAATGTGTCTGCGCTGACCGCCCGGCGGGTCGTCCTGCGGGTCGGCGCCCGCTCACCGGCGAGCAGGAACAGGTGGTCGCGCTCGACCGGGTTCAGGAACAGGGCGCGTGCGATGCTGGCCAGCACCTGACGCGACACCCGGATATTGCGCCCTTGTTCCAGCCACGTGTACCAGGTGATACTCACTCCGGCCAATCTAGCGACCTCTTCGCGACGCAGTCCCGGCGTCCGTCGCTGGCCGGTCACCCCGATACCGGCGAGTTCCGGTCGTAGACGGTTGCGGCGGGATCGCAGGAATGCACCGAGCTCTCTTCGCGCGAAATGCGTTGTAGACGTCACATTGCCCCCGTAGAACAAAGTTCCCGTCATTGAATGGAGTGGAAACGCGCGTCGTCGTGCGTCGCGGATGAGCGTACAACAGGCCTGTAAACACGAGATATCTGCGACGGGCAATGTCGGTGACGTCACCGTAGCGCGGGTCGCCCGCGTCGTGCGGACGACGCCGAAAGACACTGTCCCAGCAGATAAGCCGGCCTGTGACGGCGCCCGCCGCCGGCCGTGGCCGATACGGCGTGACGGCATTACCTCGGCGAATAGCATGACGTCCCATCGCCCGGCCGGTGCCATCCCGGCGGCGGATCCCGAGCGGCGGGCGGGGGCGGAGGCGTGCGCTCGCGCCGAAGAATCCGGAGCGGGTTATCTCGAATACCGGGACACCCGGGTATTGCGGATTTCCGGACGAGATGCCGCACGGCGGGTGCAATTTGCTCGCAATGCGGCGCTCGTGTCGGCGCGGAGAACTTTCGGTGATTTGTGGCCGCCCGAGTCCGTCTCCGCCGCCCGGCCGGCGAACCCGGCGCACGCGCCGGGTTCGCCGGGGACGGCCACGCCGGCGGGGGGCGGCGGCGGCGTGGCGGAACCCGCTGGTCGGGGCCTACTTGGTGACACGGCGGCACACGGAGGTGCCGCCGTGGGCCCCGACCGGCGGAACGCTCACTCGCTGACCGGCGCCGCCGAACTCAGCCGCGCCATCGGCTCCGGGGATGTGGCCGATACGGTGGCCGGTTCGGACTCACTGAGGCCGATGCGGCGGTGCAGCCGGCGCAGCGGACCGGGTGCCCACCAGTTGGCGGTGCCGGCCAGCCGCATGAACGCGGGCATCAGCACGGCCCGGATCAGGGTCGCGTCGACGAGCACGGCCAGCGCCATGCTGACCCCGAGCATCTGCAGGAACCCCACCCGGCCGGTCGCGTACGCGGCGAAGGTCAACGCCATGATCCCGGCGGCGGCGGTGATCAGGGGCCCGCCGCGCTGGATGCCAGTGGCCACCGAGCGGACCAGGTCGCCGGTGCGCTCGTACTCCTCCCGGATCCGGGAGATCATGAAGACCTCGTAGTCCATGGACAGGCCGTAGGCGACGCAGAACATCAGGATCGGGATGCTGGGTTCCATCCGGCCGGTGGCGGTGAACCCGATCAGTTCCGCCCCGTGCCCATCCTGGAAGACCCAGACCAACGCGCCGAACAGCACCGACAGGCTCAGGACGTTGAGGACGGTCGCCTTCACCGGAACCAGCAGGCTGCCGCTCATCAGGAACAGGATCACGAACGTGACGGCCAGCACCAGCACGATGACCAGCGGCAGCCGGTTCAGCAACCGGTCGCGGAAGTCCGTCATGTCGGCGGGGAACCCGCCCACCAGGACCGGGAAGGGTGCCTCGACGGCCCGTACGGAGCCCACCAGGGCCGGCACGTCCCCGTCGAGGGCGGCCGTGGTCGGGATGACCGACAGCCAGGTGCCGCGCTCGGCGTCGAACCGGTCGGTCGGCGGGCGGACCTGCTCGCCGGCGCTGAACGAGCCGGCGCGGGAGTCCACCTGGAACACCCCGGGCAGCCGGGACAGCGCGGCGGCGTAGCTGGCGACGTCGGCCTCGCGCGTCGCCGGGTCGGCCAGGTCCGCGGCGACGACCTGGATCGCGTCGCTCTGCTCGACGGCGAAGTCGGCGCGGATGTGTTCCTGCACCACGCGACTGGTCGCGTCGGCCGGCAGGATCCGCTCGTCGGGGAGCCCGAAGCGGACGCCGAGGAAGGGCGCGCCGAGCAGCAGCAGGATCACCACCGCGGCGCCGCCGGTCAGCACCGGCCGGCGCATGACCGCGAGGGCGAGGCGGTACCAGCGGCCGCGTTCCACGTCGGGGGCCGCCGTGACACCGCGCCGGGCCACCCGGGCCCCGAGGCCGGCCAGCGCCGCGGGAAGCACGATCACCGCGCCGAGCACCGAGGTGGCCACGACCAGGACCCCGGCGTACGCGAAGGAGCGCAGGAACGGGAACGGCAGGGCGAGCAGTATCGCCAGCGAGGCCGCGACGGTGACGCCGCTGAACACGACCGTCCGTCCGGCGGTCTGGGTCGCGCGGGCCGCCGCCGAGGCGGCGTCCCGGCCGCGGGCGAGTTCCTCGCGGAACCGGAAGATGACGAACAGGCTGTAGTCGATGCCGAGACCAAGGCCGAGGACCAGGGTCAGGTTCGCGGCGAACGTGGACACCTCGGTGAACAGGGTGATCACCCGGAGCAGGGCGAGGGTGGTGAGCATCGCGAACAGCCCGACCCCGATGGTGAGCAGCGCCGCGGACAGCCGGCGGTAGACCCAGAGCAGCAGCAGGAACACCACCGGCAGGACGACGACCTCGGCGCGGATGAAGTCCATTCGGGCCTGGGTGGCGACCTGGCGGAACACCTCGTCCTGCCCGCCGACGGCCACCGTGATCGGGCCGCTGTCGCGGGTGAAGCGCGGCGACAGGTCGGCCAGCGCCTCGCGCGCCTCGGTCGCCGAGCCCGGCAGCCAGGCCACCACCAACGCCCGGGTGCCGTCCTTGCTGCGCAGCGCCGGGCTGGAGTCGTACGTCCAGTAGGAGCCGGCGTCGGCGACCTCGGCCTGCCCGCTGAGTTCCGTGGTCAGCGCCCGACCGGCCTCGGCGACCTCCGGGCTGTCGACGGTGCCGGTCTTCGCGGTGACGAGCAGCAGCAGGTTGGGGCTGCCGGTGCCGAACCGCTCGTGCAGCAGGGCGTCCGCGCGGACGGACTCGGCGCCGGGCGACTCGAAGCGGGACAGGGACAGGGCGTTCATCGCGCCGGCGCCGAAGACCCCGGCGAGGACGGTGACCAGCGCGGCCACCACGAGTACGGTGCGCCGGCGGGCAGCCAGCAGGCGGCCGAGCCGGTACAGCCGCGACGCGTCGTGGCGCTCGGGCGGAGCGGGGTGCGGGTCCAGGGCGGACATTGGGCGCTCTCCTAGTCAGGTACGGGCAGGTCAGAACCGGTGAGCGTCCAGCCAGGACGCGAGCGTGTCGTGGACCAGCGGGGCGTTGCGCTCCAGGCCCATGTAGTGGCCGGCGTTCGGCACGTCGAGCAGCCGAACGTCTGTGGTGCCGGTGAACAGGGCGCGGTGCTCCTGCCCACCGGAGACGCGGGCGTCGCGCTCGCCGTACATCAGCAGGACCGGAACCTTGATCTCGGACAGGTGCCGCAGGTCTACGAAGACGGAGCTGAGCTGGGAGGCCATGTCGCCGCAGGGGTGCCGGTTCTGGTGCGGTAGGGCGGCGACGAGTACCGCCGGGTCCGTGTCGTGGAAGTTCCCCGTGCGGAACTCCTCGCGGCCGAGGTCGTAGTAGGCGTACCCGTCGGCGCCGCCGTCGCCGCCCGCCGAGCCGCCCCGCATGCAGGTCTGCAGCGAGCTGAAGAACCGGGCGTTGGCCTGCGGGGTGAGGCCGAGGTCGGTCCAGTCCATGATCACGAGAGCATCGATGTCGCGGAACGAGTAGGTGGCGATCTGCGCGATCTGACCGCCGTTGGACTGCCCGGCGAGCGCGACCTTGGCGAACCGTGGCGTCGTACGCGCCCCGGGCACGGTGCCGAGCAGCTGGTACGTGCCGGCGCGCAACTGCTGCACGATCTGGTGGGCCACGTCGGCCTCGCCGCCGATGCACAGCGACAGTCCGTTGGGCTTGCTGCTGGCGCCGTAGCCGAGCCGGTCGACGGTCAGCGAGGCGTGGCCGCGCTTGGCCAGCTCCTCGGCGTGGTGGTAGCCGGGCACGTCGAGGCGCCAGTACCACTCGCCGGCGGCGATGCCGTGCTGGTAGAGGGTGATCGCCGCGTCGGGCGCCGACAGGACCTTCTCGGGTGCGGTGAGGTGGCCGTTGACCTGGTAGGTCTTGCCGTCGACGTTGCAGGCGGCCAGTGAGCGGTTGACGTTGCGGACGGTGAACCGGACCGGCACGTCGACGATGTGCTGGGCGGCGAACCGGGCCGGATCGGCCTGCTGCTGGGTGACCGCGACCTCGGTGGGGAGCGGCGCGGCCGAGGAGTCCGGTCGGACCGCGAACGGCAGCGCCATGAGCGCCGCCGCGGCGAGGATGGTGGTGATGGTTCTGCCTCGGGCCATGGGAGTCGTTCCTCCGGGAAGTCGGTGCGGCGGCTAGTGGGTGGCGGGAGCGGAACCGTCGGCGGCCCGGGTCGCGCGGCGGCCGGTGGTGGACCCGGGCGGGGGCAGCATGCCGTGGGCCCGGTACCAGGCGGCCTCGTCGGCCAGGGTTTCGGCCAGCGGCCGGAAGCTCACCCCGAGCTCGCGGGTGGCGCGTTGCGAGGAGTAGCGGGCGCGGTTGCCCTCGACGAGGACCCGGACGCCGGCCCGGGTTGCGATCGGGGGCTTGCGGCGCAGCCGGGCCTGGAACTCCAGCAGCGTGGCGAAGCTCATCGCGACCGGGGCGGGCACCGAGCGCGGCGGCGTCGTCGCGGTGGCGGCGGCGATCAGGCCGCAGATCTCCGGCAGCGGGTACCAACTGCCGGCGACCACGTACCGGCGCAGGCTCTGCCCGTCGATCGCGGCCCGGACGCAGGCGGCGGCCACGTCGCGCGCGTCGACGAGGTGGTTGCCGACGCGGGGTACGGCGCGCAACTCGCTGCGGGCCACCGCCAGGAACAGCCGGCCGGCGGCGGTGGGTCCGGCGTCACCGGGTCCCCACATCCAGCCGGGCAGGACCAGCGGCACCCGCAGGCCCGTACGGGCGCAGGCCCGGGCGACCGCCTGCTCGGCGCGTACCTTGCTCGCCCGGTAGCCGTTGCTCTCCCAGTCCGCGTCGACCGGGGTGTCCTCGTCGGCGAGGGACTGCCGCGACCCGCGCCCCAGCACCGCCGTCGAGGACGTGTGCACCACCACCGGCACGCCGGCGGCGGCGCTCGCGTCGATCAGGTCCTCCACCGCACTGACGTTGGTGCGGTGCAGCAGGTCCGGGTCGTGGCCGGGCTGGTAGTACTCGCGGAAGTAGGCGGCGGTGTGGATGACGGCCGCCAGGCCGGGCAGGTGCCGGCGGTAGCTGTCGACGGCGGTGACGTCACCGGTGACGATGGACAGTCGCGGATGGGCCGGCAGCAGGCTGCGGGCCCGCCCGGCGTCGCGGGCCAGGGCGAGGACCTCACCGCCAGCGGCCAGCAGGTGCGCGACGACGGCCGAGCCGAGCATGCCGGTCGCGCCGGTCACCAGGCTCCGGGCGGGTACGGGCGACGGGTCCTCGGGCATGGCGGGACTTCCTCCTCGGGCGGTTGGCGGCGGTGGGCCTGGTGCCGGCGGGGTCACCGGGCTACCGGATCGGTCAGGGTGCTGTCGTCGGCCCCCGCGGCCACGGCGACCGGGGTCCGGGCCGGTGTCGTCGGTGGGGCCGCCGCCGGGCCGTCCTCGCGCAGTCCGACGCGCCGGTGTACACGGCGCAGCCAGGACGGCGCCCACCAGGTCGCTCGGCCGGTCAGCGCCATGACGGCGGGCACCAGCAGGCAGCGCACCACCGTCGCGTCGACAAGCACAGCGAGGGCGACACCCAGGCCGAGCATCTTGATGTTGGTGATCCGGGAGGTGCCGATGATGGCCAGCACGAGGGCGAGGATGACGGCCGCGGCGGTGATCAGACTGCCGGTGCGCTGGATGCCGAACGCGATCGCGCTGCGGTTGTCGCCCGTGCGTTCGTACTCCTCCCGGATGCGGGAGAGGAGGAAGACGCCGTAGTCCATGGACAGTCCGAAGGCGACGCAGAACATCAGCACCGGCAGTGAGGTCTCGATGTAGCCGGTCTGGGTGAAGCCGAGCAGCCCGGCACCGTTGCCGTCCTGGAAGATCCAGACGACGGCGCCGAACATGGCGGTGAGGCTCAGCGCGTTGAGCACCAGGGCCTGCAGCGGGATCAGCACGCTGCCGGTCATCAGGAAGACCAGCAGGAACGTGGTCGCCGCGATGAGCCCGATCGCGAGGGGCAGCCGGTCGCCGATCGCGGCGCGGGTGTCGACCAGGGCGGCGGCCTGCCCACCGACGCGCGCGGGGACCGGGGCCGCGACGGCGCGCAGGTCGCGTACCAGGGCCTGACTCTCCGGCGAGATGTCCTCGATGTCGGCGGTGGGGGTGACCGACAGGTGCGCGACGCCCCCGTCGGTACGCAGCGCGTCGGCCGGACCGGCCGCGTCGGCGCGCGCGCCACCCCGGTAGGTGCCCTGCGGGCTCTCCACCTGGGCGACGGTGGGCAGCGCGGACAGCCGGGCCGCGTAGTCGCCGAGCGCCTCCGGCTCGGTCCGCTCGGCCAGCACCACGTCGATGACGGCGGTCGGGCGCAGCGCGAAGTTCTCGCGGATGGTGTCCTGTACGGCCCGCGCCTCGGTGCCGCGCGGTAGCTGCCGGTCGTCGGTGGTGCCGAACTCGACCCGCAGGAACGGCAGGCCGAGCAGCACGAGCACGCCGGTGACCAGCAGGGTCACCACGGGGGCGCGGCGCATGACGGCGGTGGCCGTGCCGTACCAGCGCTGGCCGGCGACCCGGTCGGCGGTGCCCGCGCGGCGTCGGCGCAGCAGCCGCCGCAGGTCCAGCGCGTCGACGCGCGGGCCGAGGATCACCAGCAGGGCCGGCAGGAGCAGCAGCGCGGCGGCGGCGGCCAGCAGCACGACCGAGATTCCGGCGTACGCGAACGAGCGCAGGAAGTACATCGGGAAGATCAGCATGGCGGCCAGCGACACGGCCACGGTCAGGGCGGAGAACAGCACCGTACGTCCGGCGGTGGCCAGGGTACGGGTGACCGCCGCGCGGACGTCGGCGCCGGCCTGTTGCTCCTCGCGGAAGCGGCGCACGATGAACAGCGCGTAGTCGATGGCCAGCCCGAGACCGAGCGCGGTGGTCAGGTTCTGCGCGAAGATCGACACGTCGGTGGCGCGGCTGAGCAGGCCGAGCACCCCGCCGGTGCCGAGGATGGCGACGATGCCGACGGCGAGCGGCAGTAGCGCGGCCACCAGGCTGCCGAAGACCCAGACGAGGATCAGCAGGGTGAGCGGCAGCGCGATCAACTCGGAGCGGACGATGTCCTCTTGGATGGTGCTCTGCACCTGGTCGCGTACGGCGGTGGCGCCGCCGAGGCGGACGACGAGGTCGCCGGTCTGGCCGCGGTAACGGGGCGCGATAACGTCGAAGACGGCGGCGGCGGCGGTCTCGTCGCCCTGGACGCGGGCGAGGACGAGCGCGTAGCGGCCGTCGCGGGACTTCAGGTCGGCCACGCCGGTCTGCCAGTACGAGGTGACGCCGACCAGGGACGGCTCGAAGGCCAGCCGCTCGGTGAGCTGGGCGCCCTGTTGCGCGATGGTCCGGTCGTCGACCGTGCGCCCGTCGGCGGCCCGGACCAGCAGCACCAGGTTCGACCGGCTGGTGGGGAAGTGCTGGTCGAGCAGCCGCGCGGCCTCGGTGGACTCGGCGGCGGGATCGTCGGTGCCGCCGTTGCCGAGCCGGTCGGCGACGCCGGAGCCGAAGACGAGAGCGTTGACCAGGAAGGTCGCAGCGAAGAGCAGGACGGCCCAGGGGCGTGCGGTGCTCAGCCGGGCGATCGCGGAAAACATCGCGGTGGGAACCCTTCCTTAGACCGTGCGAACTTCACACCATGCGTACGTTATGCATACCATAAACGCGACGGATCGTATGTCTAGCATACGGATATTGCCAAGACCTAAGCTGGGCGCATGGCGCGATGGAACGGTGAACAGCGACCCACGGGTACGACCACCCCGGGCTCGGCCATGTCCGGCCGGACGGGTTTCCGGTTGATCAAGCTGGGCGAGCTGGCGATGGTCACCGCCGAGCGCGCCCTCGAACCCCTGGGCATCCGGCCCCGGCACCTCAACGTGCTGTCCACCCTGGCCGCCGACGACACGCTGTCGCAGCAGGACGTCAGCCGGCTGCTCGGCATCGACCCCAACGTGCTGGTCGGCGTCATCGACGAGCTCGAGAAGCAGGGGCTGGCCGAGCGTCGACGCAATCCCCAGGACCGGCGCCGGCACGTCGTCGCGCTGACCGACGCCGGCTGGCAGGTGCTACGCGACGGCGCCGCCCTGCTCGACGAGGCCGAGGCGGCGTTCTTCGCCGAGGTTCCCGCCGCCGAACTGGCGGTCCTGCACGAGGTCGCCGCCCGACTGCTGGCCCGGCACCCGGCGCCGATGAAGCGCTGACGGCGAGGCGAAGCCACCGCCAGCGCTCCCCGGCCGGCGCGCCGGGCTGCCCTGCCCGGACTCACCCGGTCTTCACCGGGGCTGCCCGGCGCGGCAGCAGCGCCACCAGGCCGTCGACCTGCTCCGTACCGGCCCGCGCCCCGACGACACCGTCCGGGCGCACGTACACCAGCCAGGACCGCTTGCCGCCGCTGAGCGCGGCAGGCGGGCCCTCGTCGCGTACGTCGAACCCGCCGCCGAACGGCCGCTCGATCAGCGACCCGGACGGGCGCAGCCAGAGCACGTCGACGACGTCGGACACCCCACGCCCAACCAGCAGCGGCACGACGCGCTCGACGGCGTGCGCCGCCGCCCGGCCGCCGACCGCCAGCACCACGTGCCGGCCGCGCGCCAGGTAGTCGTGCAGCGTCCCGGCACCCGAGCCGTCGGCGGCGACCAGCTCGGTGTCGGGCATCCGGCGGCCCAACCGCACCGCCGGCGGCGTCGCCGCGTCCGGAAGGTCCACCACGGCCGTGCTGCCGGAGTGGTCCAGGTGCAGCTGGGCGAGCTGGGGGACGATGCGCCGCCTGGGCAGCGCCGTGCTCAGCAGCCGGCGCATCACCCCGTCCCGCAGCGCCCGGGCGAGCGGGGCCCGCAGCATCCACAGCCGGGTCTGCTGATCGGCGCTGCGTACCGCCGCCGCCGAGGCCGGCCGCCGCTCCGCCGGGTAGCTGTCCAGCAGTTGCTCACCCGCACCGCGTACGACGCTGGCCAGCTTCCAGCCGAGGTCGTACCCGTCCTGGACGCCGGTGTTGAGTCCCTGGCCGCCGGCCGGGCTGTGGCAGTGCGCCGCGTCGCCCGCCAGGAACACCGGACCGCGCCGGAACTCGCGCGCCAGCCGGGCGTGCACCCGGAACCGGCTGGTCCACCAGGTCTCGGTCAACGTCAGGCCGCCCGGTCCCCGGGTGTCGAGCAGCCCCTGCAGCAGCCCGACGTCCGGGGCGCCCTCGGTCGCGTCCGCGCCCGCCGGACCGTCCGGCAGGTCGAAGAACACCCGGTGGCCTCCGTCGGGCAGCGGCACCAACACCAGCACTCCGTCCGGGTGCAGGTGGTACTGGGCCTCCCGGGCCGGCGCCGGCCCGCGCAGCCGGCCGTCGCCGAGCAGGAACACCCGCGGGTACGTGGTGCCCTCGTACGGGATGCCCAGCGACTCCCGTACCCGGCTGCGGGTGCCGTCCGCGCCGACGACCCACGGCACCTCGACGTGCTCGCGCTCGCCGTCGCCGTGGCCCAGCTCGACCCGCGCGCCATCCGTCGTGATCTCGACGCCGACAGCCTCGGTACGCCACTGCACCGACCCGCCGAGCTGCTCCAGCCGGTCGAGCAGCAACCGCTCCAGGACCGGCTGCGGCAGGCAGACCGGGCCGGGGAACGCCGTACCCGGCAGGTCCCCAAACCCGATCCCACCGATGCGCCGTCCCCGCGACCAGTAGCTCGCGCCGGTCAGCGCCAGCGCCCGCGTCACCGCCTCGTCCGCCACGCCGGTACGGCGCAGCGCCTCCAGCGCGCCGCTCCACAGCACGAGTGCCTTCGGCTCGTCGCCGAGGCCCTCGCGTCGGTCCACGACCCGGCAGTCCACACCAAACCGCCGTAGCGTGCACGCCAGCGTCAGACCGGTCGGTCCGGCGCCGACGACCAGCACCGATGGCTCCCGGGTCACCTCGGCTCCCGTCGGGTACGCAGGATCTCGTCCAGGGACTCGACCGCCTGGGCGGTGTGAGTGAACTGCACGGTGCGGATGCCGAGCTGGCGCGCGGCCGCGCAGTTCGCCGCGTCGTCGTCGACGAACAGGCACTGCTCCGCCCGAGCGTCGAGCCGGCCCAGCAGGATCCGGTAGATGCGCGGGTCCGGCTTGCGGACGCCCTCGTGCGCAGAGTTGACCACCACCGAGAACAGCTCGTCGACCGGGATCTGGGCCCGCCAGCGCTGCTCCCACTCCCGGACGTTGTTGGTCAGCAGGGCCAACCGGAAGCCGTCGGCGCGCAGCTCCCGCAGGTAGTCCAGGAACTCCTTGTTCGCCCGGCGGCCCTGGAACCACAGCTCGCCGAAGGGCCGGCCGGCCAGCGGGTCGCCGGTGCCCTCGGGCAGCTCGGCGAGCAGCTCGTCCACCATCTGCCGCTCGGTGATCGCCGCGACCTCCAGCGCCGCCATCGGGGTACGTCCCAGCCGGCGGGTGGCATCGGCGAAGGCCCGCATGATCTCCTCGATTCCGATGCCGACCCGGGCCGCGAAGGCCGCGTACGTCTCCCGCAGCGGGTTGGTGAGCACGCCGCCGTAGTCGACGACGATGGTGTCGATGCCGTCCGGCTGGTTCACGCCCATACCGCCACCTGCACCTTCGCCGAGGCGACCGCCACGTCGGCCTGGGTGAGCGTCACCGACACCGGGGCGACGACCATGTCGGTCTCCTGGTGCGTTCCGAGTTCGCCGACCTCGGCGGTCACCCGCGTGATCAGGTCGATCTCCGCGAACTCCCCGAACTCCACCTCGGCGCCGAGGACCGTCAGGCTCTCCGCGGCCAGCCCGTACTGGCGGGCGACCGAGGCGATCGCCGCCTGGCGGGCTGCCTCCAGCGACAGGTTCCCGGGTACGTGATCGAGCGGGTGGTCGAACATGTACGGGTGGCTGACGTCGATGACCAGGGACATCGCGTACCGCTGCCCGCCCAGCGCCACCGCCTCGGTGACGACGACGTTGCGGACGTCGCGGCGCCCGACGCTCTCCGGGCGGGCCGGCGTGAACCGCAGCGCCGCCGGCCGCTGCCGGGCGAGCTTGCCATCCCGGCCCCGCTGACGCAGCGCCTTGAACGTGTCCCGGCTGACAAACAGCAGCTTCCCGGTCCCGTGCAGGGCCGACCGGCCGTCGATCGCCACGTCGCCCTCGAACGACAGGCCGCGTAGCCGCCCCGCGCCGGTGCGCTCGGGGGCGACCGTCATGGTGATGACCACCTCGCCCGGCGAGGTACCGACGTACACCGGTCGCAGGTCGTTGATCTGCAGGGACAGCCCACGGAAGATGAACGCCGTCTGCAGCGGTACGTCGAGGCGGGTGTGCGCGACCAGGACCCCGGCCTGGCGTACCACCTCGACGAGGATCAGGTAGTCGTACAGCCCCGCGTTCTCGCCGACGTAGTGGCCCCGGGGCAGGAGGGCGGCGACCTGGTAGGCGTTCTCCCCGATCTCCACGGAGTCGGTGACGAAGACCTCGGCGATGGAGGCGCGGTGCACCAGGTACCGGGGCACCGCGGCGTCGAAGGTGAGGACCCGCGGGTCGGCCGGCGCGGGGGCTAGTCGCAGCGGTGTCGACAGCACGCGGGCCGCCGGGTCCGCCAGCAGCGGTACGGATGGGGCTACGGTTCCCTCTACAGTCATGATCCACCACCATTAGTAGATTGCGTTACACGAATTGGCGGGTCGGCCGCCGGAATGGTTCGGATCCAGCGCGTTGACGCGCGAACTCGACATCGAGCGGCGACGCACTGACCCATGACGGTAATTGCCGCGAAACAAATGTCGATAATGCGACCGCCGGTGATTCCGGCGCGAGGACTATAAGATCAACTTAGGCATGCCGCGATTACCCCCGAGTACGACGACTTGCTCCCCGATACTGCGGCAACGATGACAACGCGGCCGAGCGGGAGTCAACCAGGGCATGGCGTTTTATCCCTTCTGCAGGGGTTGCCAGCGGGGTGGTATCAGCACCCCCTTGCGCCGGGGGGACCCGGGCCTCACCATGCGGTCGGGCATCGATGGCCGTACGGACGATGCCCTGCGGCGCGAGTGCATCGCCGACGGTGTCCACCTGCTCACAGACAGCGATTACGGCACATACGGTCGGCCGGCGCGCCACTCGTCGACGGCGACGGTCGCCGCGTCGCGACAGCGGCTCGGCACGCGCCTGCCGGTGGGCCCGACATGCGGCGGGTTACGGCCGGGAAACCGGCGGATCCGGCCCCGCGCGATTTATCGGCACAGCGACCCGACGGTTGTCCATGTCAGTGGACAGAGGGATGGCGAAATGGCCGGCGCGATTCGCGGACGGCACATCGTCGTCGATCGGCCGGTCGACCTGCGGCGCACGGTCCGGCGCGCACCGAAAATCAGCGCGGGTCCGGTGCGCGACACCACCGCCGGTTATTTCGGGAAAGCAGAAAAGCGCCGTCGTGGCCCGGCCCGGCGTTTGCCCCGGCCCGGACCGCGACGGTTCGGGCTTCACAAAGCTGGACGACGTCCAGGTGCTCGCGGGCCTCCGCCATCCGCCCAAGCATCGGCAGCGCCATGCCCAGGTTGGACTACGGCGTGGGCACCCCGGCGTCGAGCTGGCCGATCATCGGCGCGAGGAGGTCGTTGAGCTCCCGAGCCAGCACCACCACGGCTCGACGCGCCGCGGTGGAGACCTCGCCAGCCGGACCGTCCGGGGCCGGCGGCAGTTGGTCGAGCGACACCGGCGCCTCGACCTGGAGCATCGCCCGCAGGTGCGGGCTGCGGGTCTGATCCTGCGCCGTCGGGCTCGTGTACTGGCCGAACAGTTGGGGCCAGTCCCGCCAGCCGCGGTCGCGCTGCCACTGCCTGGTCCAGGTGAGTTCGGCCGGCCAGCGCGAGATCACCGTCACGGCGCAGACCATGCTGCCGTCCCAGGGGCTTCTCGCACAGGTCGCCGAGACGATCCGCCGATGCCAGCGGACGAAGCCCGGCGACAGCTCGGTGGCGACCCGCCAGGCCGTCGCCGCGAACCCGGCCGGCGAGATGTCGCCCCAGGTGTCGGCGAAGTCGTCGAGCCGCCGCCGCACCTCGGCCTCGTAGCGGCCACCCGCGTCGGTGCCGCGCTCGCGGTCGAACTGCTCGTCCAGCCAGAAGGCGCGCGGCTCAGGCATCCCCTACCCCCGGATTCGTGAAGCTCTCTCAGACACGACGTGGTGCGTTCCGCAGTCAGGCAACCGTCACCGAACGTACACGACAGGACCACTGTGGATCGCCCGGCCGGCCCTAGCGTGGGCGCTGTGACGTCGGAGCCTGGTCGCTCCGACCGCCAACCTCAGGGGGCCGCGTGCGCAGGAAACTCGGATTCGTCTCGGTGGGCACCATGCTGCTGGCCACTCTCGCCGTCGCCCAGACGCCGGCCCGGGCGGGTGTCGCACCCGCTGGCTCGCCCGGCACCTCCGCGACCGTGGCCGAAGCGCGCGCCACCATCAACGGGCGGGTGTCCACCGATGCGGACACCGCGGCGTCGGCGGGCAATGCCTACTGGACGCCGGAACGCATGCGCGCGGCACGCCCCGCCCCCATGCCGGACGGCGTCGACACGTTCGACGGGGAGGCCACCGACCGTCCCGGCCGCATCGGTGCGGAACGGGACGTGGCGACGCCGGCAGCCCCACGCTCCTCGGCGGCCGGCGTGAGCGCGGCCCCGGAGGGCGCCAGCCAGGGAACCCAGGCGGTGAACGCCTCACCCGGCGTCGGGCGGGTCTTCTTCACCCACAAGAACGAGGACTTCTTCTGCTCCGGCGGGACCATCAACAACCCGCAGGCGAACCTGGTGTCCACCGCCGGGCACTGCGTACATCCCGGTGACGGCGGATCCGTCTGGTACGACAACTGGGCGTACGCGCCGGAGTACACCGAGGGCGAAGAACTGCACGGCCTCTGGTTCGCCAAGGAGTTCACCTCGGTCGAGGGCTGGGTCGACTGGGGTTACCTGTGGTGGGACTTCGCGTTCGTCACCATGCACCCGCAGGGCGGCAACCGCCTCGTGCACGTCACCGGCGGGCAGGGACTCAGCGTCAACAAGTCCAAGTCGCTCTCGGCCCTGCTGCTCGGCTATCCGGGCGAGGCCCCGTACGACGGTCTGTCACAGTACTACGCCCAAGGCACCATCAAGGCCGCCGGGGCACAGCGGGTCAAGCTGAAGAACTGCCCGCTCAACCATGGCGCCAGCGGGGGCCCGTTCCTGCGCGCCTGGGACAACGACCTCCGGTTCGGGTACGTCAACTCGGTGATGTCGTACAAGTACTCCGGCAACATGTACGGCCCCTACTTCGACGACGACGTCCTGGACATCTACAACGTCGCGAAGAACAAGCAGTGACCGACGCCGGGTCGGTGGCTTGACAAGCACCAGGGTCCAGCCTGGACGATGCACCGTGCGAATTCTCGTGGTGGGTGGCAGTGGCCTGATCGGCGCTCATGTCGTGGACGTGCTGCGCGAGCGCGGCCATGCCACCACCACCGTGGCGCGCACCGCCCAACCGGGGGTCGATCACCGGCTCGATGTCGGGTCCGCCTCGATCGACGACCTGCGGCCGTTGCTCGCCGGTCACGACGGTGTCGTGTACGCCACCCGCACCGACGAGCAACGGCCGCTGCGCAAGCCGATCTACCCGCAGTTCCGCAGCGACAACGTCGAACCGGTGGTGCGCCTGTTCACGGCCGCCCGCCGGGAGGGTCTCACCCGCGGTGTCGTCATGGGCTCGTACTACACCCATTTCGACAGGCTGCATCCGCGGTGGCGGCTCGCCGAGCGGCACACGTACATCCGGTGCCGGGTCGAGCAGGCCCGCGAGGGGCGGGCGGCCGCCGGGCCGGAGCTGCCGGTCGCCGTCCTCGAACTGCCCTTCGTCTTCGGTCGGGCCGGTGACCGGTTGCCGAACTGGGCCGGGCCGCTGGACCGGTGGGCGCGGTCGCGTACCCCGCTGGTCGCGCCGACCGGCGGAAGCGCCGCGGCCTCGGCGCGCAGCGTGGCCGAGGTCGCGGCGGACGCTCTGGAGCAGGCAAGCGGCGCGGACATTCCAGTCGCCGACGAGAACCTCACCTGGCACGACATGATCGGGCGCATCGCGGAGGCGGTCGGCCGACGCCGCCGGGTCACCCGACTGCCGGCCGGCGCGGCGAAGGCCGCCCTGCGACTCGGCGGCGCGTTGCAGGGCCTCGGGGGCAAGGAGGCCGGAATCAACGCCACCTACCTCGCCGATCTGCTGCTCACCGACCTGTTCGTCGAGCCCACGACCGGCCGGTCACTGGACTCCGCGCTGCGCGAGACCTTCCCCGCCTAGTACTGCAACGGCAGTTGGTCAGGGGTAGCCGTGTCGTCGGTAGTGGCAGGTTCGGGCTTGGTGTTGGCGTCGTCGGCGCCATCGAGACCAGG
>NZ_JBEZZW010000058.1:0-34080 GCF_040639415.1 Micromonospora sp. NPDC023888
AACCGACTCCGACGGCGTGACCGACTGCGACGGCGTGGCCGACTCCGACGGCGGGACCGAGCCCGTGGGCGTCGACGTGGCCGAGGCGGTCGGCGCCCTGCTGATGATGCGTCGCCGTCGCGACCGGATC
The DNA here is from genome assembly GCF_040639415.1 of Micromonospora sp. NPDC023888. NCBI lineage: Bacteria > Bacillati > Actinomycetota > Actinomycetes > Micromonosporales > Micromonosporaceae > Micromonospora > Micromonospora sp. NPDC023888. Next base: position 131 of record NZ_JBEZZW010000058.1, read on the forward strand.
ACCTTCACCAGCTGACCGACGAACGCCCGCGACCGGCCCCGCCCACAGGGCCGAGCCGCCGGCTGTCCGTCGCGATGGCGGGACATCGAGCGGGTGTCGGGATCAGGTGGCCCGACTGCGGTTGTACAGCGCCTTGGCCCAGAAGAAGCAGAGCACGCTGATGACCACACACCAGCCGACCGCGATGATCCCGTTCGCGCCGATCCCGGTGCCGAGCAGCAGCCCGCGAAGGGTCTCCATGACGGGCGTGAAGGGCTGGTAGTCGGCGAACCACCGCACCGGGGTCGGCATGGAGTCGGTGGGGACGAAGCCGCTGCCGAGGAACGGCAGGAGGATCAGCGGCATGGGCAGGTTGCTCGCCGTCTCGACACTCTCGCTCACCAGACCGAGCGCCACCGACAGCCAGGTGAGCGCAAAGGTGATCATGGCGAGGACGCCGATCGCCGCGAGCCATTCGACCGGGTTGGCCGTGGGGCGGAACCCGACGAGCAGCGCCACGCCGATGACTGCCGCGAGGCTGAGCAGGGTCTGGACCAGGCTGCCCAGTACGTGGCCGGTGAGCACCGACGGTCGGAAGATCGCCATGGTCCGGAACCGGGCGATGATGCCCTCGGTCATGTCCATCGCGACCGAGATGGCGGTGCCCTGCGCCGCGCTGACCACCGTGATGAGCAGGATCCCGGGGGTGACGTAGTTGGCGTACTGGGAGCGGCCGCCGGACGGGCCGAGGCCGGCGCCGAGCGTGCCGCCGAAGACGTAGACGAAGAGCAACAGGATGATGATCGGAATGCCGATGAGCAGCATGGTCATCGACGGGTACCGCCGCATGTGCAGGAGGTTGCGGCGCAGCATGGTGCTCGAGTCGCGGACGGCGAGGGAGACGGTGCTCATCGCGCTGGAGCCCTTTCGTGGTCGGGGCGGCCGGCGCGGGAGTCGGGCTGGCCGGTGAGGGTGAGGAAGACGTCGTCGAGGTCGGGGGTGTGCACGGACAGCCCGGCCACACTGATCGAGGCGCGGTCGAGTTGGTCGAGGAGCGAGCGCAGCGAGGAGACTCCGCCGTCGCTCGGCACCTGGAGGGTGAGCGCCGCGTCGTCCCGCCTGCCGGCGGCGAACGTACGGGCCGCCGAGTCGAGCCCGTCCTGGTCGGCGAACTGCAACACCACGTGACCACCAGGGATGAGCCGCTTGAGTTCGCGCGGGGTGCCCTCGGCGATCAGCCGGCCGTGGTCGAGGAACGCGACGCGGTCGGCGAGCTGGTCGGCCTCCTCCAGGTACTGGGTGGTGAGCAAAATGGTGACGCCCTCGGCCACCAGCGCGCGGATGATGTGCCACATGGCCCGGCGGCTGCGCGGGTCGAGGCCGGTGGTCGGTTCGTCGAGGAAGATCACGCGGGGCGCGCCGACCAGGGTCATCGCGAGGTCGAGCCGCCGCCGCATGCCGCCCGAGTACGTCGACACCGGCTTGCCGGCCGCCTCGGTCAGGTCGAACTGGTCGAGCAGCTCGGTGATCCGTCGCCGACCGGCGCCCTTGTCCAGGTGACACAGGTCGGCCATCAGGTTGAGGTTCTCCCGGCCGGTGAGCAGGTTGTCGACGGCCGAGAACTGGCCGGTGACGCCGATCAGGTCGCGTACCGCGTCGGGCTCTCGGGTCAGGTCGTGGCCGAAGACGCGGGCGGTACCGCCGTCGGCGTTGATCAGGGTGGAGAGGATCTGCACAGTGGTTGTCTTGCCGGCGCCGTTGGGCCCGAGCAGCGCGAAGATCGTTCCCTCGGTGATCATCAGGTCGATGCCGTCGAGCACGACCTTGTCGCCGTAGGACTTCCGCAGGTCGGTGGCGACGATTGCGGGCTTCGTGGAGCTGGTCATGGTCTCCTCTTTTGATGGTCGCGGTGCGGGGCGGGTCAGGCGCGGCGGATCATGATGTCGCCGTAGGCGGTGTGCGCCCGGACCTCGACCGTCTCGTCGGTCTGCGCCGGGCCGTCGGTCGTCTCCAGGGCGTTGTGCACACGGCCGTGCTTGGAACTCACGTCGAGCCAGGCGGCGGTCCCGCGCTGGATGCCGACCTCGATGGCCCCGTACGAGGTGTTCAGCTCGATCGCCCCCCGGACGACCTCACCCAGTCGGACGTTGCCGTAGGCGGTGCGTGCCGTGACCGAGGCCAGCGGCGCGTCGAGGGTGATGTCGCCGTACGCGGTGTTGACCCGCACGTCGCCGCCACTGCGGCCGATCCAGCAGTCACCGGAGGAGTTCTTGATCTCGGCGGAGCCGTCGACCGCGCCGATGCGCACCTTGCCGGACGAGACCTTCACCCGGGCCGAGCCGACGACCCGCTCCACCGCCACCTCGCCGTGGCTGCTGTCGATGTCCAACGGCCCGGTCTCGTCGAGCCGGATCCCGCTCCCGGTCTTGATCCGGCACTCGCCCAGCCGACCCTCGCAGCGGAACGCCGCCCAGGACGACTCGCCCTGCACTCGCGACCCGGCCGGCAGCTCGATCAGGACGTCGACCGACGGCCCGGAACCGAAGCCGTAGCGGCGCCAACTCTTCGACACCCTGATCAGTAGTTGTCCTGCGGCGTACTCGACGGTGGTCTGTTCCGCGGTGCTCACGTCGGCCTTGCTCGCCGGGTCGCGGGGTCGCACCGTCACCACCGTGTCGGTGCGGTCGGTCGCTTTGATCCAGACATCTCCCACGGGCAGCTCGACCCGGACGGCGATGGGTTCTGGCGTGTCGAAAACAGGCATGGTGGTCTCCCGGAAGGTGGTCGGCGACTGTCGCCGCTGGTCAGCGGCGCGAGAACAAAAAGGGGTACGGAGAGCTAGCGGGCCCAGCCGGTGATGTGCTGGCCGGCGCGCGGCTCCACCCGGCGGGGCGGACGACGCTCCGTCTCGCCGGCGCTGACGGCACCGGCGACGGCGCGCACCAGCCAGGCGTTGACCGAGAGCCCGGCACGCCCGGCGGCCTCCTCGACGCTGGCCTTGAGGTGGTCGGGGAGTCGGAGGTTGATCCGCGAGGTGCCGCCCTCCTCCCCCTCGGGCGCGGGGGCCGGCGCGGCCAGCGTCGGCGCGGCGCTGGCCGCGCTCACCTCGTCGACAAGCGGACTGGCCGGCGTCACCACGAAGTCCGGTTCGCGCCCGCGCAACCGGACGTGCACCGAACCCGGCGCGAGATCGCGGGTGATCTCGTCGGCGGCGTCGGACAGGGCCTCGAGCAACGTGAGACGCGTCGCCGCCTCCAGCTGGGCGAACAGCCGCTCGGCAAGCGTCCGGGCCTCGGGGTCGACCCCCTCCGCAGCGACGGCGAACTCGTCTCGCAGGTTCTCAACGTATGACCTCAGCTCCATGGCACCATCATGGCACCATTTTGGCTCAGCATGCAACACCCTTGGCTCAGGATGATGCCGGCGGGTCAGTCCCGCTGTGCCTCCAGGTCACCGAACACGCCCCGGACCAGGTGATTCGCCTCCTCCTGAGTCAGCCCGGTAGCCACCAGCAGGTCGCTGACAGTCGTCCGGACCTGCGCCACCACCACCGCTCCGGAGAAGCCGACCCCCTCCCGGTATGCCTGACCGGCCGTCCGGACCGCCCGCAGCGCCTGCTCGCGTGCCCGGTTCGGCTCGACCGCGGCGGCGAACTGCCGCTTGAGCAACCGGACGGCCTCGGCGAGACCGGCCACCGCCCCCGGCAGTGAGTCCGGGACCGGTTCACCGTCCTCGATCAGCGTCACCGACCGACGGATCAGGGTCCCGCTGTTGCGCATCGCCCGGTCGATCGGCTCCGCCGCCTGCGCGTACCGGCTCACCGGCCCGTGCCGTTCGCGCCAGTACACCGGCGACAGGGCGCTGACCTCCCGGGCGCCCTGGGTCGCCTCCACGAACGCCTGCACCTGGCCCTTGTTCTGCCGCAGTTCGGTGCGGGCGGTGCGGGCCCGATCAGCGTCCCGCTCGGCCAGCGCCGTGGCGGTCGCGTCGAGTTGGGTGACGAGGAGATCCAACGCCGGCCGCGCGGCCCGGTTGAGCACCCGCAGCGGGTTCAGCGGCAGCAGCACGGTGGTGACCAGCAGCGCGAAACCGCCCCCGACCAGCGCGTCCACGAACCGGGGGATCTCCAGATCCCGGACGGACGGACTGAGCGTGACGATCAGCACGGCCGTCGCGCCGGCCTGGATCACCACCGCCGCACTGCCCACGAGGAACAACGCGACCACGATCGCGAGCACGACGATCAGGGCGAGTTGCCACCACCCGGTGCCGATCACCAACAGCAGCAGATCGCCGATCAACACCCCGACGGTGACACCGATGATCAGCTCGACGGTACGGCGGAGCCGTTGACCGACGGACGCGGCGAGAGTCGAGACCGCGGAGATCGGCGCGAAGACCGGCTGCGACACGTGCAACAGCTCGTGCGCCACGAACCACGCCAGCGCCGCGGCCAGGCCAGCCTGCACGGCGAGCCCGCCGATCGCCCGTACCCGACGCCACCGGTCGCGCAGTGTGACCATCGCGCGGTGCCAGAGCCGGACCACGATCGCAGCGTGGCGGTCCGCTCCGTGCCGACCGGCAGCGACCATGGCGGCACCTACCCCGCCAGCACCCGATCAATCCCCCGCGCCGGTGGGATCGACGCCGAGCCCCGAGCGTGCGCGGGCGCGCCGCGATTGAGACCGCCCGGTTCGGGTAGACCGCGGTCTGCCGCCGTCCGGGTGGCGACCCCGGCACGGTGCTGGCAGGGCTGGCCTCGGGTGGATCGCCATGGGGCTGCCGAGACGCCTCGGGGGGAACATCGGATGGATCAGCGCGGTTGAGCGGGCCAGACATCGCCGGCGGCGTCGTGGAGCTGCGGGTACACGGAGTCTCCGGCACCAACGCCGAAGAGGTGCTGGGCCTGGGACAGACCGCGCAGGTGGCGGGTGACCGCAGCGGAGGCTTCTACCGGCCACGCCCCCGATGTTCGGACACCACCACCGGCGCGCGCGGGATGGCGCTGGAGGCGTACCGCTGGGGTGATCTGCCCTCCGGGACCGTGGCCCGCGCCCTGGGGCTGGTCTTCCTGCTGCCGTTCATGCTTGTCAATGTGGCGATCTGGATGCGTCCCGCGAACTCCGGTTCCGAGGCGATGGTCAGGTCGCTGTGCCGGGTGCTGGCGCTCACGCTCACCGTGCTCTACGTGCTCGCCATCGCCGGCGTCACCCTGGATCTCGTCGGCTGGAAGTGCCTGAACTCGTCGGACTGCCTCGCCGGACGCAGCTGGCTGTCCTGGTTGAGCGGGCGGCCGGTCGGGCTGCGACTGGCGGTGCTCGCACTGGTCCCGGCCACCGCGATCGGCCTGATCTGGCGGATCAGCAACCGCCCGGGGCGGACGTACAAGGCGTTTCGCGCACCCGAGCGGGTCTGCGGGCATCGGCTCGGCGCGGTCGGTCAGTGGGACGCCGAGCCGCTTGTCGGCCGGCTGCGCTCGATCCACGTCGCCGCCGCGTTCGCGACGCTGGACCTCACCCTGCTCCTGGCCCGGATCGCCACCGGCGCCACCGCCACCGGTGTCGCGTTGACGGCGGCCACCGTTGTGGTCCTGGCCGCCTGCGTGGGATCGCTCTGCACTCCCCCGCTCATCGACCGCGCCGCCACCGATCGACGACTCGACGGGATCACCGGCGCGCTGCGGTCCGCCGCCATCCTCCTGACCGTCCTCGTGGTGGCCTACGTGCTCGCCAGCCCGCAGCCGTGGGACGAACGCCGCGACCTGCCCGGCTACGACACGACAGTGGCCGGGCTGTTCGTGGCACAGACGACTCTGCTGGCCGCCCTGGGCGTGGTGCTGCTGCAGCGGCGGGACCGGAGGCGAGGCGCGACGCCGCTGTTCGGGCTGGGCGGGCTCGCGATCGCGGCCGCCGGGATCAGCGTGGCGGTGGCGTACTCCGCCGAGCTGGTCTACCGGGCGGCGGATTTCCTCGACCGGGACGTGCCGACCGGCGCGGGCATCGCCGCCGGCCCACCCCGCGCGTACACGTGGGTGATCTTCGGCTTCCTCCGCGCGATCGTGATCACGCTGGTCGTCGCCGGTCTGGTCATCGTGATCACCCGCCGCGGCCGGCGTCGCGACGCCGCGGCGATCGTCGCCCACGACTACCCGAACCCGCCGGCCGAGGTCGGAACCCGACTGCGGCAGGTTCGCGACGCGATAGCCCGGGCCCGGTTCACCGAGAAACTGGTGCCTTTGGCGGTGCTCTTCGGCTGCCTCGCCGGACTCGCCACGGCCACCACCACCATCGGCCTGCTGGGACAGTTCCCGAGCGACGTCGTCGAGAGAAACGCCGGGTTGCCGGCGGACGCGGTCACCTTCGGCATCGCCTTCGGCAGTTGGCTGATCGCCGCGATCATCCTCGGTCTGATCACCGGCAGCGTCTTCGCCTACCGGACCGTCCCGTTCCGGCGGCACGTCGGCGTGCTCTGGGACCTCGGCACGTTCTGGCCCCGAGCCGCCCACCCCTTCGCACCGCCCTGCTACGCCGAACGCGCCGTACCGGAGCTGACCCGCCGGATCACGTACCTCGTGGAGAGCGGCCATGCCGTGCTGCTCACCGGGCACAGCCACGGTTCGGTCCTGCTCGCCGCGACGGTGCTCCAACTGCCGCCGGAGGTCGGCGACCGGGTCGCCCTGCTCACCCACGGGTCACCGCTCCGTCGCCTCTACGCGCGGCTCTTCCCCGCCTACATCGACGATGCGGCACTGCACGACATCGGCCGCCGGGTCGGTTGGCGCTGGGTGAACCTGTGGCGCGACACCGACCCGATCGGCGGCTGGGTCTTCTCCGCGCGCCGGTCGCCGCGGACGGCGGCGAGCAGCGACCCGGCAGACGCCGTGGACCGTCGACAACGCGATCCCCGCGGCGTGGTGACGCCGGCCAGCGACAGCGTTCCGCCGCCCATCAATGGACACTGGCCGGACGAGGCGGACGAGTCGTTCACCGAGGCGGTGCGGGAGTTGGTGCGGCGTCTCGCCGGGACCGACCCACCCGTCGCACCCGGGTAGCGGGCCGGGTCACCCGGGGCGGTTCGCCCGGGTACGCCAGTCGTCGAGACGCGTGCCGGCGAGGCGGGCGCCGTCGGCGGGGACCAGCGCCCGTTCGCCAAGCGTCGCGCCGAAGTACCGGGCACCGGGGTCGGCCACCACCGAGCGGGGATCCTGCTGGGACGCGAGGATGGATCGGCCCAGTTCGTCGAGGCGGAACTGTTCCGGGCCAGCGATCTCGACCACCGCGTTCGTGGGCGCGCCGACCACGACCTCGGCCATCACCGCCGCGACGTCGTCCGCCGCCATCGGCTGGATGAGGACCGGCGCGAGGCGCACGGTGTCGCCGTCCGTGGCGGCGTCGATGATCCCCTGGAGAAACTCGAAGAACTGCGTGGCGTGCACCACGGAGTACGGGATCCCGGCCGCGACGATGAGCTTCTCCTGGGCAACCTTCGCCCGCAGGTACCCGCTGTCCGGGTTCCGGTCGCTACCCACGATCGACAGCGCCGCGTAGTGGCCCACCCCGGCCTCCGCCGCGGCGGAGAGGAGATTGCGGGTGGACGTCTCGAAGAACTCAAGCACTGCGGCGTCCTCGAACGACGGCGAATTCGACACGTCGACCACGACGTCCGCACCGGCGAGTGCCTCGGCCACTCCCTCGCCGGTCAGTGTGTTGACGCCGGTCTTCGGTGACGCCGGCACCGCCTCCTGCCCCCGGGCACCGAGATCGGTCACGAGCTTGGAGCCGATGAGGCCGCTGCCGCCGATGACGACGATCTTCATGGTCGAACACGTCCTGTCCGCGCTGGGTTGAACCGCTGCCAACCAGTAAGACGGAAACCGTGCGCCGATGCAGGACAATCGCTCAAGAACAGCGCAAGGAGGATCCGCTGGCGCCCTGGAGGTCGACGTGGCCGTGGTGTCCCATCCGGTGTTCGCCCGGGTGTACGAAAGGCTCAGCGTGGCCATGGACCGCGCCGGCCTGGCGGGGTTCCGACGGGACCTGGTCGCCGGCCTGTCCGGCCGGGTGATCGAGATCGGCGCGGGCAACGGCAGGATGTTCGCCCACTATCCACCGGGGGTGACCGAGGTCGTCGCGGTCGAGCCGGAACGTCGACTGCGCGCCGCCGCCGAGCGGGCGGCACCGGACGCCCCGGTGCCGGTCACTGTCGTCGACGGTCTGGCGGACGCCCTGCCCGCCGGTGACGGCGAGTACGACGCGGCGGTCGTCGCGCTGGTGTTGTGCACCGTGCCGGATCAGGCGAGCGCGCTCGCGGAGGTCAGCCGGGTGCTGCGCCCCGGCGGCCAGTTGCGCTTCTTCGAGCACGTCGCCGCCGAGCAGCACAGCGGCCTGCGCCGAGCCCAACGACTGCTCGACGCGACACTGTGGCCGAAGCTGTTCGCCGGCTGTCACACCAGCCGCGACACCGTCGCCGCCATCAGCGCCGAGGGGTTCGTGATCGAGAAGCTGCGTCGGTTCCGTTTCCCGGCCGCCAGCAACAGCCCGTCCGCACCCTGCGTCCACGGGAGCGCGATCAGGCCCACGGCGGCACATCAGCTCTGAGGACGGCCGCTGGGCCGCCGACGAGGACGACTCGTCCTTTCGCCGACGTGAATGCGAATGGGCATTGCCCGCTCGGCGTACGTAATATCCGGTTTTGTACCCATACGTGGCTGCGGCGTGATGTGGTGGTGACCGCACTTTCTCAGTGCCATCCAGGCCGTTTCCCGCAGGGCGTGGCTCACCAGGCTCTCCTGCGAAGTAGTACCCACGGAGGGTGTTCTGTGACAGCAAAGCCCAATCATCATCATCTTCGCCGACGGCTCCTACCCGCGCTCGCGGCGTCCGCAGCAGCCGCCGTCGCCGTCGCCGCGAGTTTCCTGCTGCTCGGCTCGACGCCGGCCAGCGCCGCGGACGCACCGGTAGGCCTGGGAACGGCTGGCAACTTCTCCGTCCTCGCCGGAGCCGAGCCGACCAACACCGGCCCGAGCTTCCTGGCTCAGAGCCTTGGACGTTTCCCGGGAAACACCCAGTCGGGCTTCGAAACGGCAACCATCGGCGGTGAGGTCCACCTCGGTGACGCGGTCGCTCTCCAGGCCCAGAGCGACCTGACCACCGCCTTCAACGACGCCGCCGGGCGGACACCGTTCACCAACCTGCCCGCCGAACTCGGCGGCAACACGCTCAACCCTGGCGTCTACCGGATCGGGGCCGCACAGCTCACCGGGGCGTTGACGCTCAACGGCCAGGGCGACCCCGCGGCCGTGTTCATCTTCCAGGTCGACTCCTCGCTGACGACGGCGTCGAACAGCAGCGTCGTCCTGATCAATGGCGCTTCGGCCTGCAACGTGTTCTGGAAGATCGGCAGCTCGGCGACGATCGGCACGGGAACCACCTTCGTGGGCACCATCATGGCCCAGGCCGCGATCACGATGGCCACGGGCGCGACCCTCCAGGGCCGTGCGCTCGCACGTACCGCCGCCGTCACCCTCGACAACAACGTCATCACAGCGCCGGTGTGCGCCGGGCCCACCGGTCCACCCGGACCCACCGGCCCACCCGGACCCACCGGCCCACCTGGACCGACCGGCCCGCCCGGTAGCCCCGGCGCACCGGGCAGCCCCGGCGCACCGGGCAGCCCCGGCGCACCCGGTAGCCCCGGCGCACCCGGCAGTCCGGGCGCACCAGGCAGCCCCGGCGCACCGGGTAGCCCTGGAGCCCCCGGCAGCCCCGGCGCACCAGGCAGCCCCGGAGCGTCCGGCGCACCTGGCGCACCGGGCGCACCCGGCGCACCTGGAGCACCGGGTAGCCCCGGCGCACCCGGTAGCCCTGGAGCACCTGGTAGCCCCGGCGCGCCGGGTAGCCCTGGAGCCCCCGGCAGCCCCGGCGCACCAGGCAGCCCCGGAGCGTCCGGCGCACCCGGCCGCCCTGGGGGCGGCAGGCCGCCCGTCCTGCCGGTGACCGGCGGTGGCGCGATCCCGGCAATGACGGGCATCGGAAGTGCGCTGGTCGTGCTGGGCGCGTTCGCGTTCGTCCTCGCCCGCCGTCGCACCCGGGAGTCCTGATCGGAGGCCCGGCCGGTGACCTGCCGGCCGGGCACCTCGGGCACTGAGCACGCGCCACACACCGTCGGCCCGTTCCCCGCAGGGAACGGGCCGACGGTTGTCGTGCCGGGTCAGCGGGTCCGGGTGCCGCAGGGACCGGTCGCTCGGTCCGGCCCAGCGTCCGGAGACCACACCGCTCGGTCATGGCGGTGTGCCGCTCGTCGGGCGCGGCCCGGTTCGCGGCGTCGTTGGCGATGGCGTCCGCGGTGCTCGGGTCGCAGGCGATCTGCGGCGCGGCGGCGTGGATCCGCACCCGACCGCCGGCACCGGGTTGGCAGGCTCCGCCACCAAGTCGTCCACCGCGACGGAAAATCGTTTGCCGTAGGCGACGGGCTGCACGACAGTGACAGCCATGACGTACTGACGGAACCACCCACGCATCCGCCCCCGGTGACACCTCCCGCAGGGCGTGCCGTCGTCCGTTCCCGCGTCTGCGTCAGAAGTGAGTCTCCTTGTTCCAGCACCACTCCCCTCGGGAGTCCCTGCCCTCGTCCACCCCGGCCACCGTCACGGTGTTCGCCTCACCCGCGAGTTGGATCGAGTCCGCCGCGCTCGACCAGTGCCAGCAGGTCGCCGCCCTCGACGGCATGATCCACGTTGCGGCGATGCCCGACCTGCACCCCGGCAAGGGCGCGCCCATCGGTGCGGCCATGGCGTCGACTGTGCTGTACCCGTTCCTGGTGGGCTCCGACATCGGCTGCGGCATCGCCGTGTTCCCCATCAAGCTCAGGCGGGCCGTGCCGGAACGCCTCGCCGCCCGGTTCCCCGACCTCGACCGGGCGTTGGACCCGGAACAGGACGCCGACGACCCGGCCTGGGCGGTCGTCCAGGGCGACGTCCCGGCCAGTCACCTCGACGGCCTCGGGACGGTCGGCCGCGGCAACCACTTCGTCGAGCTGGCGCGCGTCGACACCGTCCTCGACGCGCACCACGCGAGCCGTCTCGGGCTCGACGCCGGCGATCTCGTGCTCATCGTCCACAGCGGTTCCCGTGGTCTGGGCGAGCGCATCCTGCGGGCGCACACCGAGGTGCACGGCGCCGGTGCCGCACCCGATCCCGCCGCCTACCTGAGCAGGCACGACGACGCCGTGCGTTGGGGTTCGCTCAACCGTCGGGTGCTGGCGGCCCGGGTGGCGTACGCGTTGGGGGCGGAGCCCACCGCACCGATCGTCGATCAGTGCCACAACCTGGTCGAGGTACGGGACGGGGTCTACCTGCACCGCAAGGGCGCGGCACCGGGCGACGGCCGGGACGTCCTCGTCGCCGGCACCCGGGGCACGGCCTCCTACCTGGTGGCCGCCCACGCCGGGCCGGAGGCCAACCACTCGGTGGCGCACGGCGCCGGCCGCAAGATGTCGCGCGCCGACGCCCTGCGGCGGGGCCGGGCCAAGCACACCGTCGAGGAGCTACGCCGCACGCCCGTGGGCTCGCTTGTGGTGTGCGGCGACCGCCAACTGCTCTTCGAGGAGGCTCCCACGGCGTACAAGCGCATCGAGCAGGTCATCGCCGATCTCGTCGAACACCGGTTGGCCACCCCGGTGGTCAGTACGACTCCCCTGGTCACCTACAAGACGCCCGACCTCGGGTCCGCGCCCCGGGCCCAGCGGCGGGGCCACCGCGACGGGCGGGGCCGGTCGTGAGCGTGCTCCTGCTGCTGTCCGCCGGCCGCGGTCCGAGTGAGTGCGCCTGGGCACTGGCCCAGCTTCTGCATCGGCTGACCGGAGCTGGCACCCGGCGAGGTCTGACGATCGAACAGGTCCAGATGACGCCTGGGGATCGGCCCGGCACCTACCGCTCGGCGCTCATCCGGATCACCGGCCCGGACGCCGACGCGTTCGCGGCCTCGTGGACCGGCACGCTGTGCTGGCAGGCCCCGAGCCCGTACCGGACGGGCACGGGCCGGAAGAACTGGTATGTCACCGCGCAGCCGCCGTCACCCGACGCGGCGCCGACGCCGTTCGTCGAGGCGGACGTCGACATCGTCGGCTGCCGCACCGGCGGTCCGGGTGGTCAGCACCGCAACAAGGCCAGCACGGCGGTCCGCGCGACGCATCGTCCTTCGGGCCTCGTCGTCGTGGTGGACGAGGAACGGCAGTTCAGCCTGAACCGCCGGGTCGCCCTGCAACTGCTGCGGCAACGCGTCGAGCAGGGCGACGAGGCGGCCCGGCGTGCCGTCACCACCGCCCGGTGGCGGGTGCACGACGACCTCGTCCGCGGCGACCCGGTGCGGGTGGAACGTCCGGAACCCCAGCGTCCGGGCCGCCGGGGGTAGCGGGCCGGGTCAGACGTCCAGCACCGCGGCCGCGAACGCCTGGGGCGCCTCCTGCGGCAGGTTGTGCCCGACACCGCCGCCGACGGTCCGGTGTTCGTACTGCCCGGCGAACTGCTTGCCGTAGACGGCGGGTTCCAGGTGCGGCGCGCCGTTGGCGTCCCCCTCCAGCGAGATGCTGGGTACTGTGATCTTCGGTTTTGCGGCCAGCCGCTTCTCCACCTCGTCGTACTGCGACTCGCCGGGAGCGAGGGCCAGCCGCCACCGGTAGTTGTGGATCACGACCTCCACGTGGTCGGGGTTGTCGAACGCCGCCGCGCTGCGGTCGAAGGTGGCATCGTCGAACGACCACTTCGGGGACGCGGTCTGCCAGATCAGCCTGGCGAAGTCGCGCCGGTTCCGGTCGTACCCGTCCCGGCCGCGTTCGGTGGCGAAGTAGTACTGGTACCACCAGGCCAGCTCCGCCTTCGGGGGCAGCGGCACCCGGCCCGATGCCTGGCCGTCGATCAGGTAGCCGCTCACCGACACGAGCCCTCGGCAGCGCTCGGGCCACAGCGCGGCCACGACGTCGGCCGTACGCGCACCCCAGTCGAACCCGGCCAGCTTCGCGGTGTCGATGTTCAGGGCGTCCATGAGTGCGATGAGGTCGAGCCCCATGGCTGCCGGTTCGCCGTTGCGCATGGTGTCGTCGGAGAGGAACCGGGTCGTGCCGTAGCCGCGCAGGTACGGCACGACGACCCGGTAGCCGGCGTCGGTGAGCAGCGGCACGACGTCGACGAAGCTGTGGATGTCGTACGGCCAGCCGTGCAGGAGGATCGCGGCGGGACCGTCGGACGGACCGGCGTCGACGTACCCGACGTTCAGGACCCCGGCGTCGACCTGTCGCACGTCACCGAACGATGCCCCCATTTTCCGGACCTCTCCTCGCGTCTCAACCCCTCGGATGCGCTGGGCCACGCCTCAATGTAGGAAGCCGCCGGGCGGGCGGCCGGGTTTGCCGGTGATCGGCCCCGGCCCGTTTCGGACTGGCTAGGATGCACCAAGCGTCGCCCTGCGCGACTCCAGCTGGGGACCGACCGTAGGGTGATGACATGGCTGAGCGACCTCTGACCCTGATGGCTGTGCACGCCCATCCCGACGACGAGGCGACGAGCACCGGTGGCGTCCTTGCCCGCTACGCCGCGGAGGGGATCACGACGGTGCTGGTGACCTGCACCGACGGGCGGTGCGGTGACGGCCCGGGCGGGGTCAAGCCGGGCGACCCGAAGCACGACCCGGCCGCTGTCGTGGCGATGCGCCAGGCCGAGTTGGAGGCCAGTTGCGCGGTGTTGAAGGTCAGCCACCTGGAAACTCTCGGTTACGCCGACTCCGGGATGATGGGCTGGCCGACAAACGACCAGCCGGGCGCGTTCTGGACGACGCCGGTGGCGGAGGCGGCGGACCGCCTCGCCGAGTTGATCCGGCAGTACCAACCGGACGTGATCGTCACGTACGACGAGAACGGCTTCTACGGCCACCCGGACCACATCCAGGCGCACCGGATCACCATGGCCGCCGTGGAGCAGACGGAGACCCCGGCGAAGGTGTACTGGACCACGGTGCCGCGCGCCGCGTTCGAGCAGTTCGGCCAGATCATGCGGGACCTCGGCGTCGAGTGGGACGCACCGGACCCGGCGGCGGAGCCGATGCCGCAGCTCGGCCTGCCCGACGACGAGATCAGCACCTGGGTCGACACGAGCAGCTTCGGGGCGCAGAAGTTCGACGCCCTGGCCACCCACGCCAGTCAGACGGAGAACATCTTCTTCCTGCAACTGGGCCGGGAGCGGTTCACCGAGCTGATGGGGGTGGAGACCTTCGTTCGGGTCCGTGACCGCACCGGCGCGCCGACCCCCGAGGACGACCTCTTCGCCGGCCTGCGCTGACGCGCGGGGCAGCTCCCGAAGCCACGCCGGACATCGTCGGCCACCGGTCGAGGATGTCGTCGGTGTGGCGGTGGCACACCACCGGTCTCCGGAAGTTTCGCGGTCATCACCAGCGAGCCCGCGCAGGTCATATGACGAATTTCCGGAAGTTTTCAGCGTTGACGCCCGGACATCGACGGCCTTAACGTTTCGAGCAGGTTTCCGGTCGCCGGCCGGAACTACCGGCCCCCTGCCCCCGCGCCGGGGCACTCGATCGCGAACCCCGCTCCCATCCGCCAACACCGGACCCGCACCTTATTGATCGACAGTTGTCGATCAAGGGTCTGGAGAGGAAGGCACATGAAGCTGAGACAGTGGACCACCGTCGGCGTGGTCGCCGTCGCGACCGTCGCGGCGCTGAACACGGTGCCCGCCACCGCGAGTCGGCCGTACGACCCCACGGCGCAGAGCCTCGGCGCCCTCGGCCTGCGCCACGGCCTGCACGTCGGCACCGCGGTCAACATGGATGCCCTCAACGACGCCGGTGACCCGCAGTACCGCGCGCTGGCCTCGTCCGAGTTCACCTCGGTCACCGCCGAGAACGTGATGAAGTGGGAGGTCCTGGAGCCCACCCGCGGCACCTACAACTGGGCCGCGGCCGACCAACTCATCGATTTCGCCAAGCGCAACCGGCAGAGCGTACGCGGCCACGTGCTGGTCTGGCACAACCAACTGCCCGCCTGGCTGACCAGCGGTGTCGCCGACGGCACCATCAGCAAGCAGGAACTGCGCGAGCTGCTGCGCAAGCACATCACCACTGTCGTCAACAGGTACAAGGGCAAGATCTGGCAGTGGGACGTGGTCAACGAGGCGGTCAGCGACCCCTGGGACACCCCGTCGACCCTGCACTACAAGGGCTTCTGGGCGGAGAACCTCGGGCCCGGCTACATCGCCGACGCGTTCCGCTGGGCGCGGGCGGCCGATCCCAAGGCCCTGCTGTTCTACAACGACTACAACATCGAGGCGTTCGGCTCGGGCAACCCAGCGGACGACAAGACCCAGTTCGTCTACGACATGACCAAGGGTCTCCTGGCCCAGGGCGTGCCGATCGACGGCGTCGGCTCCCAGGGGCACCTGGGCACCCAGTACGGCAACTTCGACACCCTCCAGGTGACCGCAGCGCTGAAGAAGTTCGGTGGGCTCGGCGTCGCCACCGCGTTCACCGAGGTCGACGTCCGCAGTCAGATGACCGCAGGCGTCCAGGCCGGCAACGCGGAGGAGATCAACCCCCGGTTGCAGGCCTCGGCCGCCAACTTCAGCGTGCTGATGAAGGCGTGTCTCGCCGTGCGTAGCTGCCTGTCGTACACGGTCTGGGGTTTCAGCGACAGGTACTCCTGGGTGCCGGACTGGTTCGACGACCCGCCGGAGGGCCTGGCCACGATCTACGACGAGAACTACCAGCCCAAGCGGGCGTACCAGGAGCTGAAGTCGGATCTGATCCTCGCTGGACCGCCGTACGTCCAGCCGCGCATCACACCTCGACCTCGCCGCTGACCTCCGGTCGCGGCTGACTCGACGGCGTGTCCGTCGGCGTAGGGCCGTGTGGGGCGCGGCGGAGCCCCACACGGCCGCTACGTGACCACGTTCGGTCGTCCCCGTGCGGCCGTACGGACGCCATTGGAGTATTGATGCCGGTTCTACCTGCTTATTGATGGTGTTGGTGTAACCATAGTGGGCGTGGGAACTGCGAAAACTGCCATGCCTGCGATCTCGCCGCTCACCGGCGATCCAATCAAGCGGGCCGATGCCGAACGGCTCGCGGGGGTGCTGAAGGCCTTCGCCGATCCGGCGCGACTGCGTCTGCTCAGCCTGATCCAGTCCGCGCCGGAGGGTGAGGCGTCCGTCAGTGACCTCACCGGGGCGCTCAACCTGTCCCAGCCGACCGTGAGTCATCACCTGCGGATCCTCACCGAGGCTGGCCTTCTCGAACGCGACAAGCGGGGGGTGTGGGCCTACTACCGGCTGGTGCCCTCGGCGATCGCACAGATCGCCGACCTGTTGACGCCGCCTCGGAAGCGGGCGACGAAGAAGACCCGCTGACCCCTCACATCCGCTCCGGCGTCCGGATGCCGAGCAGGTGCAGCCCCTGCCGCAGCGTCCGGGCCGTCAGGTCGGCCAGCAGCAGGCGGCTCTCCCGCAGCTCGTCCGGGGCCCGCAGCACGGGGCAGCGCTCGTAGAACGCGTTGAACGCGGTCGCGAGCCGGTGCAGGTAACCGGCGAGGTGATGGAACTCGAGGTTCTGCTCCACCTCGGCGACCATCGCGGCGAAGCCGAGCAGCTCCACCGCGAGCGCCCGCTCCGCCGGCAGCGTGAGCACGACTGGCGTGTCCGGCCGCGCGGGTGTCCCGGCGCGCCGGAACACCGACCGGATCCGGGCGTACGCGTACTGGAGGTACGGCGCGGTGTTGCCCTCCAGGGCGAGCATCCGCTCCCAGTCCAGGACATAGTCCTTCGTCCGATCGGTGCACAGGTCGGCGTACTTGATAGCGCCGATCCCCACCGCGCGACCGATCTCCGCCGCGGCTTCGGCGTTCAGCTCCGGGTTCCTCCGCCGGGCCAGGTCGGTGGCTCGGGTGACCGCCTCCTCCAGCAGCCCCACCAGCTTCACCGACTCGCCGGCCCGGCTGCGCAGCATCCGCCCGTCCGCGCCGAGGATCGAGCCGAAGCCCAGATGCTCGGCCCGAGCTGGCGGGCACAGCCAGCCGGCCGCTCGGGCAACCGCGAACACCATCGCGAAGTGCTGCCGCTGCGGCAGCCCGACCACGTACAGCAGTCGGGTCGCGCCCAGCTCGCCGACGCGCTGCCGCAACGCGGCCAGGTCGGTGGCCGGATAGCCGTACCCCCCGTCGCTCTTGCGCACGATGAGCGGCACCGGCTCGCCGTCCCGGCCGCCGAACCCGTCCGGGAAGACACAGTCAGCCCCACCGCTGGGCACCAGCATGCCCAACCGGTCCAGGTCGTCGACGACTTCTGCGAGCAGATCGTTGTAGGCGCTCTCGCCCCGAAAGTCGTCCTCGGACAACGTCACGTCGAGCAGGTCGTAGACGGTCAGGAAGTACCGCTCGGACTGCGCCACCAGCAGCCGCCACCACCGCAGCGTCCGCTCGTCGCCGCCCTGCAACGCCACCACCCGCAGCCGCGAGCGTTCCCGGAACGTCTCGTCGGCGTCGAACTTCACCCGCGCCGCCCGATAGAAGCGGTCCAGGTCACCCATCGACAACTCGTGCGCGGCCCCGGCCTCGCCGAGGTCGGCCAAGTGCTCGATCAGCATGCCGAACGGTGTCCCCCAGTCGCCCAGGTGGTTGACCCGC
Source organism: Micromonospora sp. NPDC023888 (assembly GCF_040639415.1). NCBI lineage: Bacteria > Bacillati > Actinomycetota > Actinomycetes > Micromonosporales > Micromonosporaceae > Micromonospora > Micromonospora sp. NPDC023888. The sequence goes on from NZ_JBEZZW010000058.1 coordinate 17,789, forward strand.
ACCACCCGGTGCCCCAGCCAGTCCAGCAGCCGTACCGCCGCGTCGCCGATGACAGTGGAGCGAAGATGCCCGACGTGCATCTCCTTCGCCACGTTCGGCGCCGAGTAGTCGACCACCACGGTCTGCGGGGTCGCCGTCGCCGGCACGCCGAGCCGGGCGTCACCGGCCAGCCCGGAGACCATGTCGGCAAGTACCCGGTCGGCGACTGTCAGGTTGAGAAACCCCGGCCCGGAGACCTCCGCCGACACGCAGACGTCGTCGAGCACCGCGTGCTCCAGCACCGCGGCCGCGATGTCGCGCGGCGCGCGGCCGAGCCGCCGGGCCAGTGCCAGCGCCGCGTCGGATTGGAAATCCGCTCGCGGAGAGCGCCGCACGAGCGGGTCGACCGGGTCGCCGGCCACCGCCGCGAACGCCGGCGCCAGCCGGTCGGACAACAACCTTTCAAGATCCATGAGTACGCCGATCTCACTCGGACCCGCGCTGCCACGCGGGCCTCTGACGACAGGAGATGCGGGCGGACCGAGGACGACCAGCGCACGACCGGCGGCTCGTTCCGCCGGTCGCAGGAAACAGGTCAGCGCGGGCGGGCGACGGATCGCCGGCGTCGCCACGCACCGACCTGGACGTCACACGACGCTCCGGTGCACGTGGCGATCACGCTTGTCATGCGGGCAGGCTAGCCGGCCGGCGGGTGTGTCGGCATCCCGATTACCACCGTCCGCGTGAGCGTCCAGCAGTCCCGATTCGTCGTTTGGGACGGTACGTCACCGGGAACTGCCCTGGACATCGACGAAGGGTGATCATGAGCCGACACACACCGCTACCGCCCGCCCGTACGCGACGCGTGCTTGCGCTGATCCCGTTGCTGGGCACCATCACACTCGCCACCGCCTGCACCGCCACCGAGGACCCGCCCGCCTCGACCTCGTCGAGTGCGGCACCGACATCCGCAGCGGCAGCCGTGGACCCGACGAGCCAGCCGCCGAGCGCGAGCGCGAGCGGCCCGGTGACCATCCCGACGTCAGCGTTCGTCGAGCTGCCGGCCGAACTGCGGAAGTCCCCGCGTCGGACGGTGCCGGTCGAGGAGGCCCTGCCGAAGCTCTGCGGTGACGAGTTCGGCACCGGGGGCCGCCAGGTGACGGCGAGCGCGGCGATGACCGTCACCTACAAGGAGGCCGACGACAATCCCTCCAACACACCCCAGGGGATGGTCCACCAGACCATCTTCACCTTCGGGGGCACCGGGGCCGCCGACTACATGGCGCGTCTGCGCACCTCCCTGGAGGCGTGTCCCTCCTACCAGCAGTCCGGGAACCGGGCGACCGTCAAGACCGAGGCTCTGCCCGGCGTCGGCGACGAAGCGCTGCTGCTGACCCGGACGTGGCCCAACACGAACGTGAACGGAGAACACACCGGCGGCAACGGGTCCAGCCAGATCGCGGTGGCGCGGGTCGACACCGCTGTCACCGTGTTCAACGACCAGGGGTGGGAGGGCTCCAGCGGCAATCCCGCCATCCTGGACCGGGTCGTCCGCGACGGTGTCCGGGCCATCGACGCCTGGCAGCGGTAGCCCCGCCACGGCTGCCGCCGCCGCCGCCGCCGCAGGATCGTGCGTCAGCGGTTGAAGGCCACGTACAGGCCGAGGCCGAAGTTCACCACCAGGATGATCGCGCCGACGACGGCGAACAAGCGTTGCCAGGCCGTCCACCGGACTGTCCGCTGGGACTCGACGATGCCCGCCTCCTCCACCCGGACCTCAGCGATCCTGTCCCGCTGCTCGGTGTCTCGGTGAGTCGCGACCACACTGGCACTGAACAGGGCGACGTTGGCCCGAAGTTCCTCGGTGAGGCTCTGCAACGCCCGGGTCATCGAGTCGATCGAGCCGTTGATGTGCCGCAGGTGCTCGTCGTGCCCCTGTAGACGCTGCTCGATCCGACCCGCGTCGACACCACGGCTGTAGGCGGCCGCCTTGTCGTCGTTGGGCTCCGAGCCCGTCACCACTGTGTCACCGCCGGCGGTGATGCGGCCTCGATCCCGCCCACGGCCAGTGACCAGTGCCGGGGGCGCCGCGGAGACGTGGTAGCTGCGAGACGCAAGGCGAGACCTCCTCCTGCCGCCGCACCGGCCGGCCGGGCGATGCCTTAGTCGTACCACCCGCAGGGCCGGAAGGCCACTGCCGGGGTCCGACAGATCCGCAGGTCAGAGCCACTTTCGTCGGTCCCCGCACGGGGGATTTCGGGTGCCGCTCGCCGAGCGGGCAACTGTCCGGCAGCCGACAGACCGGTGGTGGCGGGCGCACGTCCGAGACCCGGGGAGACAACCGTGACGGTATGCCGCCCCGGACGCGTACCTCCCGGGTTGTGGGTCCTTCGGCAACTCCGGCATGACGACTCGGGTGCGCCGCGCTACCTACGCTGCCATCGGTAGCCGTCACACCGTCGAAGGGAACCCCTGATGTCCGTCCGTCAGCTGTTTGTCGCCGCTGTAGCCGCCCCGCCCGCCGGGATCGGGCTGGCCGTCCACGCCTCGGTCCAGCCGACCGCCGCCACTGCTCTCACCATGAGCTCCGGGCGACTGGGTGCGAGCGTGGGCGTCCTGCTGGGGCTGGCCGGCGCGGTCGTCGGTGGACTGGCCCTGGCCCGCCCCACCAGTCGGGTCGGCACCGGCTCCGGGCGCGGCGGGGCCGTCCTCGCCTTGGCGGCGGGGCTGGTCGCCGTGGCGCTCGGCGGGCTGGTGGTGGTCACCTCCGACGGCGGCATCGGTACGGGCAACGGGCGCGGCGGGGCCTTCGTGGCCCTGGCGGTCGGGCTGGTCGGTGTGGTCCTCGGTGGACTGGCTCTGGCGCGGGCCCGCCGCAGTGCCCGGCTGGCCGCCTGAAGCGGGTCAGGAGCGGGTGAGCCAACCGGGAACGGTCAGACCGGACTCGTAGGCGAGGATCACCAACTGGGCGCGGTCGCGGACCTGCGTCTTGGTCATGATCCGGCTGACATGCGTCTTGGCGGTGGCCGGGCTCAGCACCAACCGCGCGGCGATCTCGTCGTTCGACAGGCCCGCGGCGACAAGTGTGAGCACTTCGCGCTCCCGGCTGGTGAGGACGCTCAGTCGCGGCCCCGGGTCCGGATGCGCGGCCCGAGCGCTGAACTCGGCGATCAACCGACGGGTGATCGACGGCGCGATCAGCGCGTCGCCACGGGCGACCACCCGCACCCCGTGGATCAGCTCGGCCGGCTCGGTGTCCTTGACCAGGAAGCCGCTCGCGCCGGCCCGGAGCGCACCGTAGACGTAGTCGTCCAGGTCGAACGTGGTCAGGATGATCACACGGGCCGCGCAGGTCGCGACGATCTGCCGGGTGGCGGCGAGGCCGTCCAGTACGGGCATCCGGATGTCCATGAGGACGACCTCCGGGCGCAGGTGCGCGGCGAGCCGCACCGCCTCGGCGCCGTCGGCGGCCTCGCCGACCACCTCGATGCCATCCTCACCGTCCAGGATGGAGCGGAAGCCGGCGCGGACCAGAGTCTGGTCGTCGGCGAGCAGCAGCCGGATCACGCCGACTCCCCCGCCGTCGTCGAAGCGGGCCGCAGCGGCAGGCGGGCGCGGACCCGGAAGCCCCCGTCGGGCTGCGCGCCGGTGGTCAGTGACCCGCCGAGCGCGCTGGCTCGCTCGCGCATGCCGATGATCCCGCTGCCCGGCGCGCCGGGTGTGGCGGTGCCGTCGTCCTCCACCTCCACGAGCACGCCGTCGCGGTCGGGTCGCACCCGGACCACCGCGGCGGTGGCGCCCGCGTGCCGGGCCACGTTCGTGAGCGCCTCCTGGACGATCCGGTACACCGCCAGGTCGACCTCCGGGGGCAGCGACCTGGTTTCGGCGAGTTCGGTGCTGATCGTCAGTTCGGGCCGTCCGGCCGTCCGGATCAGTTCGCCGAGGCGATCGAGGCCGGGGCCGGGGCCGGTCGGCGCCTCGCCCTCCCGCCGCAGGACGCCGAGCGTCGACCGCAACTCCCGCAACGTCTCCTTGCTTGTCTGTTTGATGGCGGTGAGCGCCTGCTCGGAGCGGGCCGGGTCCGGCCGGTGCAACGCGGCACTGGCCTGCACGTTGATCAGCGAGAGGTGGTGGCCGAGGACGTCGTGCACCTCGCGGGCGATGCGCAGCCGCTCCTCGGTGGCCCGCCGCCGGGCCTCCTCCTCCATCCGCTGCTCGGCGACGACTGCGCGGGCCTGCGCTTCGGCGAGGTAGGCCCGGCGGTTGCGGGTGACGCCGACGATGACCGCGACGAGCCAGCCGGCGTGCAGCAGCGTCGCCCCGTTCATGGTGTCCGGGGATCGGTTGTCGCTGTCCGCGGCGGCGAAGGCGATCACCGAGGCGAGACCGAGACCGATGGCGATCCAGAGGTGTCCCTCGTCGACGACTGTGTAGAGCGCCACGACGAAGACCAGCATGATCGGGCCGGGCGTGTGCAGCAACGCCCCGTACGCGCCGACGGCGGCCAGCGCCACCACACCCACCGGCACCGGATAACGGCGGCGTACGCACAGCGCGGCGGAGGAGGCGAGCACCACGAGCAGTGCCGTCCATTCGGCTGTGGTGTCGATGCCACGCGACTGCACTACCAGGCCGACGAGGGCGACCAGCCCGACGGCGAGCACCAGGGCGACATTCGCCGTCCGGCCACGCCATCGCGCCCCTGACATACGCCGAAGCCTAGTCTCCGGCGGGCAGGCGGGCTAACGCCCGAACCGTCGGACGTTGCCCTCGTCCTGGCGTCGTTTCTCAGCGGGAGGGCGAGCTGCCCTGGTGCGGAAGTGGCGGTCGCTCGGTCAGGTTGGCGTCGTAGCCGGCAGCCTGGAGAGCGAACAGTTCGGCGTACCGACCGCCGGTGGCGACGAGATCGTCGTGGGTGCCGGCCTCGACCAGCCGGCCGTGGTGCAGGACGAAGATCCGGTCGGCGTGGCGGACGTTCGCGAGCCGGTGCGTGATGAGGATGGTGGTGGCTCGGCCTCGGCGGTCGCGGATGGCCTGGAACAGGGCATCCTCGGCCCGCGGGTCGAGGGCCGAGGACGGCTCGTCCATGATCAGCAGTTCGGCGTCACGCAGGAACCCACGGGCCGCGGTGATGCGTTGCCACTGCCCACCGGAGAGGTCCTGGCCTCTGGCGAAGGTCCGGTCGAGAAGCGTCTCGTACCCGTGCGGCAGCTCGTTGATCATGTCGTGGGCGACCGCGCGGGCGGCGGCGGCCTCGATGAGGTCCTGCCGGGCCTCGGTGTCGACGTCGCCGATGGCGATGTTCGTAGCCGCGGTGAACGGCCACTTGTGGTATTCCTGCGTCACCACCGCGATCCGGGCCCGCAGCCCGGCGACGTTCCAGTCCGCCAACGGTCGGCCGTTCCATTCGATCTTGCCCTCGGAGGGCGCCCGGAGGCCGGCGATCATCGCGGCGAGGGTCGTCTTGCCCGAGCCGTTCTCCCCGACGAACGCGACGGTCTGACCGGCGGCGATCCGCAACGTGACGCCGTCGACGGCGGCTGTGTCCCGGTCGGGATAGCGCAGGCTGACCTCGTCGACTGTCAACTCCCGCAGCCGTTCCGGAGTGGCGGCGGCCGACTGTCGCGTGGCGTCCGGCAGGTAGTCGCTGGCACGGGTCATGAAGCCTGTGTAGTCGCCGAAGTGCTGACCCTCGGTGTAGACGTGGTCGACCTGGAAGGTGGCGATGGCCAGGGACCGCTGCGCGGACTGCACCGCGATGACACAGGTCGCCGCGGCGGCGAGCGGGATCTGCCCGTCCAGGAGCAGCAGGCCGAGCAGGACGTAGACGGTGCCGGTGGCGAGGCCGCCGATGACCGCCCCGACCTTGGTGGTCGTGGTGACCCGACGGGCCAGGGCGAGTTGGATGTCGGTCTCCACCCGCATCACCCGGTCGTACTGATCGAGGAGGAAACCGCGCAGCCCGTACGAGCGCAACTCCGGGGCCGAGGCCCGTTCGGCCATCAGCTTGTGCAGCAGCCACAGTCGACGTCTGCGCACCGATCCGGCGGTGTACGTCTGGTACCGCAGGTGCCCGGCCCGCAACGACGCCCACGCGTTGGGCACCGTGGCCACCAGCAGGGCCAGCAGCAGCAGCGGGTGGATGATGACGACTGCCGCCGCCACGGCGAGCAGCCCGGCCAGCCCGGCGAGCAGGTTCATCGACGCCTGCACCAGCCCGATCGTCGACTCGGTGCCCCGCGAGGCGCGTTCCATGTCATCGGCGAACGCGTCGGCGTCGAACGCCTCCAGGCGTACCGCTGTGGACACCTCGAACAGGCCCCGCTCCACCTCGCGACTCACCCGCGGCGTCAACCCGTTCTGCGCGTACCCCGTGGCGATGCCCATCCCCGCGCGCAGCGCGACCGCCGCCGCCAGCACGGCCAGGGCGGGCATCGCCGCCCGCACCTTGTCCGCGGTCGGCCCGCCGGCGAACAGTTCCACGAGCACCCGCTGCGTGGCGAGCAACCCGAAGGCCGCCATCACCCCGGCGCCGATGGTCGCCGCGGCCACCACACCGGTACGGACCCGGTCCGCGCGCCAACTGATGCCCAGGGCTGTCCGTACGAGCCTGGGCAGTTCCGCGAACACGGCGAAGACACCGGCCTCGGCTCGCGCCCGCACGCCCGTCTCCCACCACATCTCGCGCAGCTCCGGCAACACCGACTCGGTGCTCGCGGGGCCGGGACGGCCTGGTCGGGTGCGGTGGGCCTCTGCGGCGGCGGTCTCGATCATGGGCGTACCTCCCGGGGCGGCGCAGCCGTCGCCGTCTCAGCCAGGGCAGGCGGATTGGCGGGTTCCTGGAGGATTGGACCACCCGGGCATAGCCCTTCGCAATTGACTGATCACCGCCCGTCATCAGATGGCGCGACGGGGGCTGGACGCGGTTGAGCGTCCCTGGCGATCACCCCTCGCCGGACGTGGCGAGGCGCGCTCGCAGCGCCGCCGCGATCTCGCCCGCCGCGACGATCTGCTCCGGCGTGAGCGCGTCGACGAAGAGCTCCCGAATGGCGCGCAGGTGGGGAAATGTCGCCTTGCCGAACGCCTCGGCCCCGGCAGCGGTGAGCAGCACCTCGGCCCCCCGGGGGACGGTCGCGCACTCCTGGCGGCGGATGAGGCCGCGCCGCTCCATCCGCCCCAGGTGGTGGGAGAGCCGGCTCCGCTCCCAGCCGATGTGCGCCGCGAGCACGGACGAGCGCATCGCCTTGTCCGGCGCCTCGCTGAGGGCGAGCAGGACGGCGTAGTCCCCGGTCGAGAGGGAGGAGTCACCCTGGAGGCGGGACTCCAGCCGGGCGCTCAGCGCCGCCGTCGTCTCGATGAATTCCCGCCAGATCCGCAGCTCCTCCGCCGTCGGCAACTGGCGTCCTCCCCGCCGGGCTGGTGTGGTCTCCGTCATGTCATTCTCCCGGGAATTGACGTGTCAATCGCCAAGTTAGCATCATTGACACGTCAACCGGTAGGTCCGCTCTCGCGGGTCGCCGACGGGAAGCACCGAGGAGGACACGATGACAGCCACAGGTTTCGAACTGGGGCTCAACTCGTTCGGGGAGGTGGCCACCGACGGCGACCGGGTCCTGAGCGACGCCGAGACCGTACGGCTCCTCGTGGACGAGGCACGACTCGCCGAGTCGGTCGGACTCGACGTGTTCAGCATCGGTGAGCACTACCGGGAGGGCCACAACGACTCGGCGACACCCGTGTTGCTCGCGGCAGCCGCGACCGCGACCGAGCGGATTCGCCTCGGCACCTCGGTCACCGTGCTCAGCACGAACGACCCGGTACGCCTCTACCACGAGTTCTCCACCCTCGACGCCGTGTCCAACGGCCGCGCCCAGTTGGTCCTCGGACGCGCGTCGGCGACCGAGTCGTTTCCGCTGTTCGGCTACGACCTGGCCGACTACGAGCGGTTGTTCGAGGAAAAGCTGGACCTCTTCCTGCGCCTTCAGCGGGACGAACCGGTCACCTGGTCCGGAACCGTGCGAAGCCCGCTGACCAACCAGCGCCTGCACCCACGGATGCGTCCCGGCGGCATCCCGACCTGGATCGGCGTCGGGGGCAGCCCGAACTCGGTGGTCCGCGCCGCCCGGCACGGTCTCCCGCTCATGATGGCGATCATCGGTGGGCGACCCCAGCGGTTCGCCGGCCACGTCGACCTCTACACCAAAGCGCTCGACCAGTTCGGGCATACCCCGCAGCCAATCGGGCAGCACTCACTCGGCCTTGTCGCAGACACCGACGAGGAGGCGGTGGAGACGTGGTGGCGACACTGGCAGCCGGTCGTGGCGGCGCTCGCCGCGGAACGCGGCTTCTACAAACCGGACCGCGCGCGCTACGAGGCCGAAATCGACAACGGAGCGCTCTTCGTCGGGTCACCCGAGACGGTGGCGCAGAAGATCGCCACGGTCGCCCGCGACCTGCGGCTGAACCGCTTCGACCTGAAGTACGACATCATGCACCTGCCCCGCGAGGCACGCGCGCGCACCATCCAACTGCTGGGCAGTGAGGTCGCGCCGCGGGTCCGGGAGCTGCTGGCGAAGGAGCCCACCCATGTCTGATCTCTTGTTCGGCCTCGACACGTTCGGCGACGTACCGGAGGACGACGCCGGCAAGCTCGTCTCCCACGCCGCGGCGATCCGCCAGGTCGTCGACGAGGCGGTGCTCGCCGACCAGCTCGGCGTCGACGTCATCGCCCTGGGCGAGCACCACCGGCCGGAGTACTCGGTGTCGACGCCGGAGACGGTGCTGGCGGGCATCGCCACCCGCACCTCGCGGATCCGGCTGGCCTCCGGGGTGACAGTGCTGAGTTCGGACGACCCGGTCCGGGTGTTCCAGCGTTTCGCCACTGTGGACGCGCTGTCGAACGGCCGCGCCGAAGTCATCCTCGGTCGCGGCTCGTTCACCGAGTCGTTCCCCCTCTTCGGCTACGACCTGCGCGACTACGACACGCTGTTCGAGGAGAAGATCGAGCTGTTCGTCAAGCTGCTCGACGAGAAGCCGGTCACCTGGAGCGGCACCCTGCGTGCCCCACTGGAGAAGGCCGACGTCTTTCCCAAGACCGAATCCGGGCACCTGGACACCTGGGTCGGCGTGGGTGGCTCGCCGCAGTCGGTCGTCCGCACCGCCCAGTACGGCCTTCCGCTCATGCTCGCCATCATCGGTGGCGCCCCCGAGCGCTTCGCGCCCTACATCGACCTGTACCGCAGGGCGGCCGACCAGCTCGGTACGACAGCGCACCCGGTCGGCATGCACTCGCCGGGCTTCATCGCCGACACCGACGAGCAGGCCAAGGAGATCTACTGGCCGCACTACCGGATCATGCGGGACCGGATCGGCAAGCTACGGGGTTGGCCCCCGATCCGCCGCCAGGAGTTCGACTCCGAGGTGGAGAACGGCTCCCTCTACATCGGCTCGCCGGAGACGGTGGCCCGCCGGATGGCCCGCGCGATCCGCAGCCTCGGCGTCGGCCGGTTCGACCTCATCTACTCGGCCGGAGCGCAACCGGCGAGCGCCCGGATGCGCGCCGTGGAGCTGTACGGCTCCAAGGTGATCCCCATGGTCCGCGAGTTGCTGGCCTGATCAGCCCGTCAGAACCGAAAGGACGACATGAACGACAACGACCGGAGCCGGCCGCAGACCCTCGGTGTCCTCGGGGCCGGCAAGGTGGGCACCGTGCTCGCCCGGCTCGCCGTCGCCGCCGGCTACCGGGTGCTGGTCGCCGGCTCCGGCGATCCCGCGAAGATCGCCCTCACCGTCGAGGTGCTCGCTCCGGGGGCGGCGGCCACCACGGCGGTCGACGCGGTGGCCGCCGCCGACATCGTCATCCTCGCCCTGCCGCTGGGGAAGTACCCCAGTGTTCCCGCCGAGGCACTGCGCGGCAAGCTCGTCGTCGACGCGATGAACTACTGGTGGGAGATCGACGGCATCCGCGACGACCTCACCAACCCGCGTACCTCGTCGAGCGAGACCGTCCAGGCGTTCCTGTCCGGGTCCCGGGTCGTCAAGGCGTTCAACCACATGGGCTACCACGATCTCGAGGACGGGGCGCGGCCGACCGGTACGCCGGACCGCAAGGCCATCGCGATCGCCGGCGACGACGCGCGGGATCTCGCCACGGTCGCGACCCTGGTGGACGCGCTGGGCTTCGATCCGGTCGTCGCCGGCCCCCTGGCCGAGGGCGTACGACTCGAACCAGGCAGCGAGCTGTTCGGTGCCAATGTGAGCGCCGACGAGGTGCGTGCCATGCTCGACCGCTTTCCCGAGTCGGAGCGGGGACGGACCATTGCCGCCGCCCGAGCGGCGTCGTAGTCGTCGGGCTCAGCTCCTTCCTCGGCGCGAACCGATCAGGAATCGAGAAGCCCGGCCGGTGTCACCCGGTCTAGCCTTTTCCCAGGTCACCGGCAGCACGCCGAAACCGAACGACGAGAGGGAGCCCGCGAATGTCCGCGAAGACCACCACTACCGAGTCCGACGGTTTCAGCCCGGAGGAGCGGGCCGCGATGAAGGAGCGCGCCGCCGAACTGCGCGCCGAGGGCAAGAAGGGCGCCAAGAAGGCCGACGGGCTACAGGCCATCCTGGACCGGATCGCGCAGATGGAGCCGGCCGATCGGGCGCTCGCCGAGCGCGTCCACGTGGCGGTGACCGCTGCCGCCCCCGAGCTGTCGCCCAAGACGTGGTACGGGATGCCCGCCTACGCGAATGCCGACGGCAAGATCGTGGTCTTCTTCCAGGACTCCGGCAAGTTCAACTACCGGTACTCGACCCTGGGCTTCCAGGACGCGGCCAACCTCGACGACGGCGACCTGTGGCCGGTGGCGTACGCGCTACAGAAGTGGAGCCCGGCGGTGGAGAAGAGGGTCGTCGAGCTGGTGCGGGCGGCGGTCTCCTGACATCGCCCACCTATGGTTCGGGTATGTCGATCACCGATCACGCGCTGGCCATCGAGGCGGCGGAAGCCGGAGCTGCGGTCGTCCGCTCGCAGTACGGATCATCGCTGGCACGTTTTGCGAAGACCGCGGGTGACTTCGCCACCACCGCGGACGTCGAGGCCGAGAAGGCCATCCTCGACGTCCTGCGCGCCGGACGTCCGCACGACGGCGTGCTGGCGGAGGAGAGCGGGCACACCGGCACCGGCGAAAGCGGACGTACCTGGCTGGTCGACCCGTTGTGCGGCACGTTGAACTATGCCGTGCGGAGCATGCTGACCTCGGTCAACGTCGCGCTGCGGGCCGGGGCACGGGTCTCCGTGGCCGCCTCGGCGGACCCGTTCACCAGCGAGGTGTTCTGGACCGACGGCATCGCCGCGTATGCCCGGCGTGGTGGCGTGGACGAGCCGCTCACCCCGTCGGCCGAGTCACGACTTGTCGACGTCAATCTCGACCCGCCGTTTCCCCACCGGCACGTCTTCCTGGCCGCCCGGATGCTCGCGGACGAGGGGTTCATCGAACAGTTCCGCCCACGCGTCGTCTCCACCACACTGGCCGTGGCCTGGGTGGCTGCCGGTCGCCGCGCCGGCTACGTCACGGATGGCGAGCACCTGTGCGACAGCGTCCACTTCGCGGCCGGCATCGCCCTCGGTCAGGCGGCCGGTTGTGTGGTCACCGGGATCGACGGCGGGCCGGTTCACCCCAATGGGAAGGGTCTTGTCGTCGCCGCCGACGAGCGGACACACGCGGCCCTGCTGACTCTCATCCGCGACCAGGGGTGACCGTCGCCGGCGTGCGGCTCCGGCACGATGGCGTGGCCGCGAGCGCTCCGACCAGCCGACCTGGGCGGCGACCACGAGCGGGATACTGGCGTCGTGACGATCAAGGCGCTGATCCTCGACTTCGACGGTCTGCTGATGGACACGGAGACCACGCTGCTGGAGAGCTGGCGTTGGGAGTGGCGGCGGCACGGCCTGCGGCTCGACCCGACGGGCTTCTTCGCCGACCACGGTGGCGACGCGAACGGGGCTCGGTATTCGGCGCTCGAAGCGGCGGTGGGGCCGGCCTACGACCGCGCGTCCAGCCATGCGCTGCGGATGGCGTACCGGGCTGAGCTGAACGCGGCGTTGACGCCCGCGCCCGGCATCCTGGGGTGGTTGGACCGGGCCGCCGAGTTGGGGCTACGCCTCGCCGTAGCCAGCAGTTCCCCAAGCACCCACGTGGGCGCGCTGCTGGACCAGGCGGGGCTGCGGGCACGGTTCGAGGTGCTGGCGACCGGCGAGGAAGTGCGCGCCCACAAGCCGGATCCGGCGGTCTACCTGCTGGCGCTGGAACGGCTCGGGTTGCCCGTGGACCAGGCGGTCGCGTTCGAGGACACCGCGCACGGCGCGGCGGCGGCACACGCCGCCGGGCTCCGGTGCGTAGCGGTGCCGAACCCACACGCGGACCCCGCCCGCTTCACGACTGCGGACCTGGTGGTGCGCAGCGCGGCGGACCTGCCCCTGGACGCGCTGCTGGCCCGCTTGGGGCCGGGGCGAGCGGTCTGCGGTGAGCGCGCGTCGGCGACCTGACCCGACAAGCAGTTGACATGAAGCTGAGTTCAGGTTCTAGCGTCCAGCTGTCGATCACGTCGCGGCCTGAGAGACGGACGGGCGGCGGAGCTGTTCGGCCGGACGTCCGTCGCCGCCGCACTGCTGTCGGAAGGACTCTGATGCACCTGCCACGCCCACGTCGCCCACGCACCGTCGCGAGCGCGCACTGCGATCTCCCCTGCGGCGTCTACGACCCGGCCCAGGCCCGGATCGAAGCCGAGTCGATCAGGGCGATCGCCGAGAAGTACCAGGCCAGCACGGATCCGGAGTTCCGGACTCGGTCGCTGATCATCAAGGAGCAGCGCGCCGAGCTCGTCAAGCACCACCTGTGGGTCCTGTGGACCGACTACTTCAAGGCACCGCACTTCGAGAGGTACCCCGAGCTGCACGGCCTGTTCAACGAGGCCACCAAGCTGGCCGGTGCCGGCGGCGCGAAGGGGAACGCCGACCCGGCTGTCGCGGAGCAGTTGCTCGGCAAGATCGAGGAGATCTCGAAGATCTTCTGGGAGACCAAGCAGAGCTGACCAACCGCGCAGGTGCGCCGACACCCTGTCGGGTGCTCGCGTGCAGGGCGGGAGCGACAGGGTCTGCCGCTCCCGCCCGCGCCGGCTGCTAGCTGGCGTACGTCTCGAACTCGCCGACCCGCGGCGTACCACTGGAGCTGTTGATCTTGAAGTTGATCTTGCTCAGGGCGGTCGAGGTGAAGGTGATGGAGCCCGCCCCGCTGCCGGAGGCAAGGACGGCCCCGTTGTCGTTGTTGATGAGCTGCCAGGCTCCGATGGAGCCCTGGGTTCCCGACGGCTCACGGATGATCACCCGGGACACCCGGGTCGCGGAGCCCCACTTGATCGAGATCGTGCCCGTCGATCCGGCCGGCGACCAGTAGGTGCTGATGGCGCCGTCCCGTACGTTGCCGTAACTGGTCCCGCTGGCCTTGCTGGACCCGTCGGCACCAGCGCCGAGGCTGAGGTTGGTCCCGCCGGCCGGGGGCGGGGTGGTCGTCGGAGGAGGCGTGGTGGGCGGGGGCGTGGTGGGCGGGGCGGACGTCGGCGGGGGCGTGGTCGGCGGCGGGCTCTGCGGAGCGCAACTGCCGTTCGACACCCGCAGACCCGTGTTGGCGCCGACCGTCTGCCGGACGATGTCCGGCACGCAGCTCGCCCCGTCCAGGCTGTACGGATACGGGATGCTGACCGTGGTGTTGGACGTCGGGTTCGGGCCGGCCGGGTAGTTGTCGCTGCCGGCGCTGGACCAGGTGACGTTGTCGAAGATGTTGCCGCTCACCTGCCAGTAGCCGCGCTGGTCGGTGTAGAAGGTGCCCAGCACGTCCTTGGAATCGCGGAAGTAGTTGTTCTCCACCTTCGCCTTCGCTCCGGCCCGGGAGTTGATACCCGACTCGTGCAGGCTCACGTAGTGGTTGTTGTAGATGTGGGCAGTGCCGCCGCGCAGCAGCGGCGTCCGGGAGTCGATGTTCTCGTACAGGTTGTGGTGGAAGGTGACGAAGCCGTTCGAGAGGTCGCTCTCGCTGGATCCGATGAGGCCGCCGCGACCGGAGTTGCGCAGGACGCTGTAGGACAGGGTCACGTACTGGGTGTTGTCCTTCATGTCGAAGAGGCCGTCGTACCCCTCCGACTCCCCGCCCGACGCCTCCAGGGTGACGTGGTCGACCCAGACGTTGCGGACCGTGCTCTCCATGCCGATGGCGTCTCCACCGTTGGAGGTGGGCGAGCCCGACTTCTTGACGTTCCGGACTGTCACGTTCTGGATGATGATGTTGCTGGAGTCGCGGATGTGGATGCCGAGCTGGTCGAACAGCGCTCCGCCACCGACCCCGATGATGGTGACGTTGCTGATCTGCTTGAGCTCGATCACGCCGTCCGCGGTGTTGCAGCTCGACCCCGACACCTTGCTGGTGTTGCCATGGTTGATGGTCCCGGTGACCTCGATGGTGATCGGGGTGCTGCTGCTGGGGCGACCGCACAACGCGGCGTGGATCGCGGTGCCCGTCGTGGCCCGTACGGTCTGGCCGCCCGCGCCGCCGGTGGTCCCGCCGTTCTGGGTGGCATAGCCGGTGGCGCTACCGACCGCGGCCGACGCCTGGGGCGTCGGCAGGGCCACCCCGATCGCGACCCCGACGGCCGCCGTGGCCAGTGCTGCCTGAAGTCGCAATGCGACTGCTCGTCTCATTTCGCCTCACCTTCGCATTCGAAAGGTCCCTTGCCCAAGTGGCGACCCGTGCGACCGCACGCCTGTTCGGTCAAGAATTTTCTCGACCACTAGGAGATTGACGGCAGCCAATTGCCGGAGACTCCTCGGCACCTGCCTCGCCCTGGTAGGCAGAGTGGCTGGTCGCGCAAGCGGTGCACCCTCTGACGCCGTTGATCGATGTGCCATCGCCCCAGCTCACGAATGAGACATCGATGTACGCAATCGTAGGAAAGCGGTTTCCCCGAAGGCAAGGGTTAGCGTTTGCAGGTTTTTTGCAGTCCTACGGGAAAGTCTCGACGAGGTGGATTCGAGCGTCCGAACCCCGTCCCGCGCTGCGGCGCGGCCATCACCGCGTGGCGGATTCCCGGCGGGCGTCGCCCGGGTCGGGCTCACCGTCGACGGTCCCGCCCCCGACCAGCACCGACTCCTGACCCTCCTGCCGACCCTCCTGGCGGGCACGGGCGAGCAGCCCGGCCAGACGCCGACGGCGGTGACGAACCCCCGCCCGCAGAGCGATGAGCAGAACGGCGAGGAAACCCAGCAGCGCGAGCTGCGACCACGGCACGACCCAGGTGGTGACGGTGGCCGAGACCGGCCGGAGGTCGGCACCGACCTGGCCGTCGCCGAGCAGGGCCGGTGACGTGGTGACCGTCGTGCGGAGACGTCCCAGCGCCCAGACGCCGTCGACACGGGTCGCCATCTCCCGGCTGCCGCCCGGGAGCAACTCCTCGACCGCACCTGTGGCGTCGTGGCTGGTCCGGCCGAAGAGGTCGGACACCGCCACCCGACTCGTCCCGCTGACCCAGACGTTGCCGCCGTTGCCGACGGTGTAGCGGACCCGAAGCGTGCCACCGGCGAACGGATTCCACGACGTCGTGTACCTCGCGGTGAGGCCCTGGACGGGCAGGGTCGCCTGGACGGACCCGTTGACCCGGACCATGACCCGGAAGCCCACTCGGCTCTCGACGTTCACCGTGCCACCGGTGCTGGTGACGGTCGCCGCGATGCCGGCCGGGTGGTCCCCCGGCGTGGCGCCCTTGGGCACCGTGATCGTGAACGGCACCACCCTCGTCTCGTCGGGGCCGACGGTGACCTTCTCCTGCACGTCGATCCAGGTGCCCCCGTCGACGGAGGGGCGGTCGGACGAGAGCATGTTGAAGCGACCCTTGTCGGTGAGGTAGCCGTCGGCGGCCTTCAGGGAGAAGGCGACCGCGTTCCGACTGAAGTTGCGGACCGCCAGGTGCTCGGTCACGACCTGCCCCGGGTCGAGGCTGGCGTTTATCCACCGGCGTTGGTCGGGACCGCTCGGGCTGGCCGGCTGGACCGTCCAGGTCAGCGCCTTCGGGTCTGGTTCCGCCGCCGCCACGGCCGGCGCGGCCGTCACCGCGAGGGTCACGACGGCGAGGACGGTGAGCACCCGGCGCAGCGGGGAGACGGTCATGACGATGGGCCCTTCAGCAGGGGGTGATCTCGTCCCACTCGTCGAGGTTCGCCGAGTTGATCGTGCGAGCCCGGATGCCGGCCCGGGCGGCCGCCTCGACCTGGTTGCGCATCA
>NZ_JBEZZW010000059.1:0-33286 GCF_040639415.1 Micromonospora sp. NPDC023888
CGTCGACGCGCTGGAGATGCAGCTCCCCGGCACCAGCGTCGGCGCGCTCACCCTGCGCCAACTCCTCGGCGCCGCCGAGCGACTGCGGCGGGGTCGGAGGCTCGGGCGATCAGGGGACGATCACCACGCCGCCGCGCACGCCGCCGCGGGCCAGCCGGTCGTGGGCGGCCGCCGCGTCGGCGAAGGGGTACACGCCAGCGACCCGGAGCGGGATGTCGCCGCTGGTGACGAGTTTGACCAACTCGCCCAGCCGGGATCCGTCCGGTAGCACCTCCAGTGCGAAGGTCCGGATTCCCCGCACCGGCTCCGGGCGAAGTGGGGGTGACGCGGCCACGTAACCGCCGCCGTCCCGGATGAGGTCCAGCAGCGCGGGGCCGATCACCGCCAGGTCGATGACCGCGTCGAACGTCCCCGTCGGATCATCGGCGCGCGACAGGAACGCGGCGCCCAACGACTCGACGAACTCGCGGTCGTCGGCACCGGCGAGTCCCGTGGCGTGCAGACCGGTCGCCCGGGCCAGCGCCAGAACAAACCCGCCGACCTGCCCGGCGGCACCGGTGACGAGCACGGTCGAGCCTGCGGGGAGCGCAAGCAGGTCAAGGGCCTGGGCGGCGGCGAGGCCATTGGTCGGCAGGGTCGCCGATTCGGTGGCGGGGACGCCGGTGGGCGCGGAGGTCAGCCAGGCGGCGTCGAGGACCACGTACTCCGCGTGGGCACCGACGGTGGTTTGCAGCCACGGCGAGAAGCCGATGACCTCGTCGCCGATCCTGAACTCCTCGACCGATGGGCCGACCGCGTCGATGCTGCCGGCAACGTCCCAGCCCGGCGTGTACGGCAGACCGGTCGGCAGCGGGGCCGGGAACCGGCCGGAGCGGACCATCAGATCGACCGGATGTACGACTGACGCCGCGACCCGCACCCGGACCTGCCCCGGCCCGGGCTCGGGCACCGGAACGTCGGCCACGTGCAGGACCTCCGGCCCTCCGAACTGTGCATAGCTGACCGCGCGCATTGCGTCTCCTTCGTCGGACCTTGTGATCACCACGACCGTACGAATCATCGGCACTATCAGAAAGTAGGTACCTTAAAGTGCCTATGGCACCCGAGGAGAGAACATGGCGACGACGACTGCGGCGCAACGCCGCGAGCAGGCCAAACGTGACTACGACGCGTTTCTGGACGGTTGTCCGACCCGTGAGCTGCTGAGCAGGCTCACTGACAAGTGGGTCGCCCTGGTGATCCCAGCGCTCGCCAGCGGCCCGCAGCGGCATGGCGAGCTCGCCCGCCGCATCGCCGGCGTCAGCAGAAGATGCTCACCCAGACCCTGCGCACGCTGGAACGCGACGGCCTGGTCACCCGCACGGTCACTGCCTCGGTGCCGGTCCGCGTCGACTACGCGCTCACCCCGCTCGGCCATGAGCTGTTCCCGGTCATGGTCGCGATCAAGAACTGGGCGGAGACACACATGGACCGCGTCTTCGAAGCCCGGACCCAATTCGACGCACGTCCCTGAGACGTTCGACGCCGATCACCTCAGGGTCGCCGCCGCTTGTCGCTGTGCGCAAGGAGGGGGTGGGAGGACGCTCTCCGCTATGGTCCGGGTCGTGGACGACACCTCGATGGCCCGGCAGAGCGCGCACGCCTACGTTGATCTTCTGGAGCGCCGCGACTGGTCCGGGTTGGCCGCCCTGCTCAGCGATGACGTGGTCTACGAGATGCCGCAGACCCGGGAGCGCATTCGCGGCAAGGACGCGTTCCTGCGGTTCAACACCGAGTATCCCGGCGACTGGCACCTGCGGCCGCGACGGGTGGTCGCCGATGGCCGTCTCGCGGCCCTGTGGCTCGACGTTCGCGTCGGCGACGAGCAGCAGGACGCGTGCGTTTGGCTTGAGATGTCCGAGCACGGGCTGATTGACAAGATCATCGACTACTGGCCCGATCCGTACGATCCGCCGCAGGGCCGCGAGCACCTTGTGGAGCGTTGGTGACAGTGGTCGGTGGCCCGGTGCGGCCGTGCAACCGGTGACCCTGATCGAGAAGCGCGCTGATGTGGGCGCAGAATTCGGCGTGACCACCACCACTGTTCTTGAGTTGGTATTGCGCAAGAACGGGGCATCGTCGTGGTCACCCGCTTCGATACGATGCGGCGATGGGCATTGACACGATTCGCCGGCCGCTGGACCGTCTCGCCAAACTGCCGGGGGCCCTCTGGATAGAGCTATACGTTCTGCTCTACCTCGGTGTGTGGCTGGCGGGATTTGCCGTGTATGCCGTCATGGATGGTGCCCCGCGCGTGGGGATCGCCGAAAACCTGCTATTGATAATCATCGGGGCCATGTTCCTTTTCCCGCTGTGGGCGCTCCTGAGCGTCGCCGGCACCGTGTGCCTGGGAGTGCTGCGGCTGTTGTCCGACGTTCGCTGGTACTGGTTCAGGCTGGCCGCGATCCTGCTCTTCGCCGTGCCGTTTCCGCTGTTCGTGTTCAGCTTCTACGGTCTGCGGATGGCGCTGCCCGTAGCAGGTGCCCAGCTCGTGACGGCACTGCTCATCGTGCAGCCCCGGAAAAACCCGGACGGATGGGCGAACCGGAATCCCGCCATGGCGGACCAGTTCTGACAGCGGCTCGGGCGGTGTGCGCTCCTCAACGACTGGGCGGCGGGTTTACCGAGCCGTCCCTGCGTTCAAAAACGACCGATGGAGCGGTCGGGGAAGTCGCGGATCATCGTCCTGCGTGACCGGGACCTCGCCTTCCTGAACGGCGGCGACCGAGGGATTTTGTGCAATGCCCACCATTGAGCCATTTCCAACCCGATGATGCAGGTCAGCAGCGTGGATGTCGCGTCCGCGCGATTCCTGGGAGTGCCCGGGAAAGGTCTGCGAGTGATCTTGCGAGCCATCCGGAAAATCTTGCGAGTCACCCTTACCTGCCGGGTTGGTGGCGCGATGCCGAGTTATCCGGGGTACTCCCCTGGAGCGCCGGCGCCAGCTCGCAATGGACGACTTCCCACTCCGGGCGCGTAGCGCCATACTGCTCCGATGCGCCTGTACCTGTCGTCGTTCCGTACCGGGGCGCATCCTGACCAGCTTGTCGCCCTAGCTGGCAACGGCCGGCGCACCGCCTTGATCCCGCACGCCCTCGACGGGCTTCCCACTGAGATGCGTGAGACCGGCCTGCGGCGCGACCTTGACGATCTCAAAGCGGTTGGCCTCGACGTCACGCTGATCGACTTGCGTGAGCCCGCCATGGTGTCCAGCCTCGCCACCTACGACATCGTGTGGGTCCGTGGCGGCAACGTTTTCGTGCTGCGCCGGGTTCTGGCCGACACGGGCGCCGACATTGTGCTGCTCGATCTGCTACGTCGCGACGCGGTCGTCTACGGCGGCTACAGCGCCGGTGCCTGCGTCCTGGCCCCTGACCTGAACGGTCTGGAACTCGTCGACAACCCCGCCGCCGTCGCCGAACCGATCATGACCGGGCTTAACCTGCTTGACCGCCCGTTCGTGCCGCATGTGCGTTCCCCCGGCCATCCGGAGACCGCCGCCTGTGACGCCGTGTCGGCCGCGTACACCAGCGCAAGGAGGCCACACTGGGCGCTGCGCGACGGTGAGGTGCTACTCGTCACCGAGAACCAGACGCGACTGCTGCCTGTATAGCGCCGGACCCGGCTGCACGCGGCACCAACGCCAAGAGCAACAGATGCTGAGGCTGTCCACGAAGGCTTTCCGCCGGAAATCCGCAAGGTAGTGCCGGACGCCTTAGTTCGGAATCGTTCGGACCTACCTTGAGAGCCGCTGGTCACGGCCGTGATCATCCGCATCCAATGCTGCTGCAGGCTCAGGGACGGCTCATCGGCGCCGAAGTCACCGAGCGGGCACACTTGCGGGGCGCGACGGCGGCAAGGGGGCTTGGATGCGCTGCGACAACTGGAAGGGCACCGCCCTGGGCGCGGTGGCGGTCCTGGCCGCGATGCTGTTCACCGGCTGCGACGCGGGAGGGCAGAGCGAGCCGGAGGGGATTGACAGGTCGGTGGAAACCGAAAGGTCGATGAAAGAGGTGCTCAAGGAGTACCAGCCCCGCTTCGAGCAACGGCGCGCCGCGCTCGTCGCGGCGGTGACCAAGGTGCCGGAGAAGGGCGCCGGCAAGGCATCGTGCGCCCGCACGCTGGACCCTCGGCCCGAGTTCATCTGGTTCGACCCCAAGACCCGAATCCTGGACAGCTACAACAGCCCGGACAAGGGCGGAAACGTCGACATCGCGGCGACAACCGAGGCCGCAACCCCGGAGCGGATAGTCGACAATCCCGGGTCGACCCTGAGCAGGTTCGCCGTGCCGCCGGGCTGGCTCGTCCGTGGCCTGTGGATTACCGGCCCCCAGGGACCACTCGGTGCCAATGAATTCAAGGTGACCAGCCAGTACGGCTACGAGCCATACCTCGGGGTCGAGAACGACCCGGTCCAGAGGCTCCGGAAAATCCTCGACCTCGGGCTGCACAAGCGCTACATACTGCTGTACCGCGTGACGACCTTCGCCTTCCCCGACGCCGAGGGCCAGGAGAAGGTGCGGGCCGACGTGTTCCTCGCCGACCTGGAGAAGGGCGACCTGCCGTGCCAGTTGGTCGCGGACGGCCACAGCTACGACACGAGGGGCGGGCCGGTGGGCTCGGTCTCACTCACCCCGTACGAAGACATGCAGACCAGTCTCCAAATCCACATCAGCGACAAGCTGAGGTCCCTGACCCGCCCCTGACTACCGACCAGTCGGGCAAGGCCACGCGACGACGCCGCCCACTGATCACCGTAGGTGGGTGCGGAGGAAATCAAGCTCCAGGGGGAGCAGTCGCTCGGCGGTGCCGTTCGCGGCCATGTGGGTGGCTCCGGTCAGCGGCAGGACGGCGTGCGGGCGGCCGCTGCTCAGCAGGGCCGCGGAGAGCCGGAGCGTGTGCGCGGCCACCACGTTGTCGTCGGCCAGGCCGTGCACCAGCAGCAACGGGCGTGCCTGGTCGGGGCTGGTGACCGGCTCGGCGGCCAACTCGACAAGCGAGTGGTGCGCGTAGACGTCCATGCCGTCCTCGGGCAACCCCAGATAACGCTCGGTGTACGCGGTGTCGTACAGCGTCCAGTCGGTCACCGGCGCGCCCGCGATCCCGCACCGGAACAGCTCCGGGTGGCGCAGCACCGCCAACCCGGCCAACCACCCGCCGAACGACCAGCCACGCACCCCCACCCGCCCCATGTCCAGGTCGGGGTGCTTCCCGGCGAGCGCGGTCAGGGCGTCGATCTGGTCGGTCAGGGTCACGTCGGCCATCCGCCGGTGGATCGCCTTCTCGAACGACGGGGCCACTCCCGGCGTACCCCGGTTGTCGATGGTGACCACCGCGAACCCGGCGTCGGCCCACCACTGCCGTTCCAACCAGGCCGCCCGTGCCGCCACGACCTCCTGGTGCCCCGGCCCGCCGTAGATGTCCAACAGCACCGGCAGCCGCCGGCCCGTCACGTGGTTGTCGGGGTAGAGCACCGCCGCCGGCAGCCGCCGATCGGTCACTCGTTCCAGCAACGGCAGCGGAGAGTACGGAGGGGTGGCGGCCAGCGACCGCAACTCGGCGAGCTCCTGGTCGCCGCGCCGGACCGTCCACCGCACCCCGGCGTGGTCAAGTGACGCGACCCCGATGGCCAGCACGTCACCGCCCACGGCGGCGGTGTGCCAACCCGAGTCGGTGGTGATCCGGCGCGCGTCCACCCCACCGCCGATGGTGGTGCGGACCCGGAACAGGTGCCGCTCGCTCGGCTCACCGTCGCTGGCCTCGACAAGCAGGTCGGCCGGGCCGGAACTGGCCGGCAGCCGCCCGACGACCCGCCGCACGTACAGCGACGGCGGAGTGAGCAGTGTGCCGTCCGCGAACAGGCACCGCGCGTCGTACCCGTCGTGGGCCAACTCCCCGCCGACAAGCACCCGGCCGTCCGGCAGGTGCGCCGGGGTGCCGGTGATCGGCTCGACCCAGCGGGGATCGGCCAGCTCGGCGTGCACCTGCGTCTCACCCGTGCGGGGGTCCACGGCGAGCACCAGGCCGTGCTGCTGCGAGCGGCGCAACACGGTGATCAGTGGGCTGCCCTCGATCCAGCTGACCGCGGTCAGGTACGGGTAGGTCTCCCGGTCCCAGTGCACGTCGACCCAGCCGTCGTCGAGGTCCAGCAGGTGCAGGCTGACCTCCGCGTTCGGCCCACCAGCCCGGGGGTACGCCACGGCGGTCGGCGGGCTGGCCGGCTCGGCCGGGTCGTGCAGGTGCCAGCGGTCCAGGCGGGACTCGTCGACCCGGGCGGCGAGCACCGAGCGGCCGTCCGGTGCCCACCAGTAGCCCCGGAACCGCCCGAACTCCTCCGCCGCGATGTGCTCGGCCAATCCCCAGCTCACCCCGGCGTCCTCGCCGGCAAGTAGGGTGTCGGTGCCGTCTGCCTCGATCACCCGCAGCTCGCCCCGGCGCACCCCCTCGCCCGCGTCGGTCACGTACGCCAGCCGCTGCCCGGTCGGGTCCGGACGTGGGTCCAGCACCGGGCCGACGGTGGCCACCTCCACCACGTCGCCGTGCACCAGGTCGGCCCGGAACAACCGCCCGGCGAGCGCGAACACGGCGACCCGCCCGGCGGCGTCGAGCGCGTACGAGCCGATGCCGGCGGCGCTGAGCCGTAACCTCTCACGCAGCGCGCGTTCGCCGGGGGAGAGGGACCGCACGTCCCCGCCCTCGCCCAACAGGGTCGCCGGGTCGGCGACCAGGCGCTCCTCGGCGGTGGCCACGTCCAGCAGCCAGAGCGCGTCCGCCGGGTCCTCCGGCCCGGCCGACCGCAGGAAGATCACCCGGGAGCCGTCGTCGGCCACGGAGACAGCGCGCGGCGCGCCGTGGCTGAACCGGCGGGTGCGGGCGGCCAGCTCCGGAAAGTCCACAGCCCAAATCGTAGAGCGGTACGGGAGGTGATGTGGCCGACCTGGGCGGACGCGTCAGCGCCGGTGGGGCCTGGCCGCCGGTTAGAGTGACCGTCGTGACGATGCTGCCCGACCGCCGCCTGCTGCTGGTCCACGCGCACCCCGACGACGAGTCGATCGGCACCGGCTCGACGATGGCCCACTACGCCGCCGACGGCGCCCACGTCACGCTTGTGACCTGCACCCTCGGTGAGGAAGGCGAGATCCACGTACCAGCGCTGGCCCAGCTCGCCGCCGCCGAGGCCGACCAGCTCGGCGGGTACCGGATCGCCGAGTTGGCCGCCGCGTGCGCCGCGCTCGGTGTCAGCGACCACCGCTTCCTCGGCGGGGCCGGCCGCTACCGCGACTCGGGAATGATGGGGCTCGCCACGAACGACCACCCCCGCGCGTTCTGGCAGGCCGACCTCGACGAGGCCGCCGGGCACCTGGTGGAGATCATGCGGGAGGTACGCCCGCAGGTGCTGATCACGTACGACCCGAACGGCTTCTACGGCCACCCCGACCACATCCAGGCCCACCGGGTCGCGATGCGCGCCGTCGAGCTGGCCGCCGCCGAGGGCTGCGCCCCGCTGAAGGTCTACTGGACCGCCATGCCGCTGAGCGTCCTGGAAGCCGGCATGGCGCACTTCGCCGAGTCCTCCGACAACCCGTTCGCCGGCATCGACGACATCGCCGACCTGCCCTTCGGCACCCCGGACGCCCAGATCGCCGCCCGGATCGACGGCACCGACCAGCACCCGGCCAAGGAGGCCGCGATGCGGGCGCACGCCACCCAGATTCCGGCCACCTCCTGGCTCTACTCGATCGCCGGCAACTTCGGGGGCGAGTTCATGGGCGTGGAGTTCTTCACCCTCGCGGTCGGCGAGAAGGGGCCGGGCTCCGGGCCGTACGGCTGGGAGAACGACCTCTTCGCCGGGCTCCCCGAGGAGACCGCCTCGGACCGGTCACCGGTCGGGGTCGTGTCCGATAGGTCCTCGGCCGGGGTCGCGTCGGACCGGTCCTCGGTCGCGGCGGCGGGTCTTCGGTGACCCTGCCCGCGCCGATGACGGTTCTGGACGAGCAGGATGCCCCGCCCCCGGCGGGGCCACCGCCGCGACTGCTCGACCTGGGCCTGCGGCTGGCCGGCGCGATCGTCGTGGTGGTCGCCGGAGTGCTGAGCGGGGTGCTGGAGTTGCTGCTCGCCACGGTCCGCGTCGGCGGGCAGCTCATCGGTGTGTCGGCGCTCCTCGCCGTCGGTGCCAACATCGTGCTGAGCTGGTTCGCGTACGAGGCGGTCGGCCGCCGGTGGGCGGTGGCGCTGCCGGCGGTGCCCTGGTTCGCGCTGATGGCGGTGGCCGCCATCCGCACCAACGAGGGTGACCTGTTGCTGGCCGGCGACAACTGGGTCGGCCTGGCCATGATCGTGGCCGGTGCGATGACCTTCGCGGTGATGGGCTTCCGGCAGATCCTCGCTCCGCCGTCCACGATCGGGCTGATGACGCCACCCAGGTAGGGGTGGTAGATATTCCAGCCAGGGATGTGAGCCCCGCGTCGGGGCGTACGGCAGGAGGTCCGGCGATGGACAGACGGTGGCGTGACATCACGGTGCTCGTGGCAGCACTGTTCGCGGTCAACGTGGTCGCCCGGCTGATCATCCGGTTCGGGTTCGAGGAGGACGACACCGCCGCCGACCGGGTGTCGTTGGCGATGTTCGCGGTGGTCGGGCTGATCCTGGCCGTGGTCGCCTTCCGCTGGGGTCGTCGGCGGCCGCTGGCGGACTGGGCGGCCGACATGGCCCTCGTGGTGCTGGCGGCGATGGTGTTGACGGTGGTGGTGGGGCCTCTGCTGATCGGCCACAACCCGTTCGCTGGCGGCGCGCCGACGTTCTTCGCCCAGCTCTGGCTGTACCTGCTCGCCTCCGGCGCCGGGGTGCTGATCGGCTACCTGGTGCTCACCGCGCTGGGCCGTGACTACCGTTCGTGGCAGCTCAAGCGGTACGCCGAGGTCAAAGCCGCCAAACCCCGCCGCGTCGTCCGCCGCTGACCTCGCCGCCGCGCGCCGCCAGGCGGGCGTCCACCTGCCTGACCGGTCCGGTGCGCGCGCCTTGATCGACTCGCGTTTCGGAAAGTCGCGGTGTCCGAGTCCTTGATCGACTCGCGTTCCCGGAAGTCGCGGTGTCCGGGGCGCGCGGATGCCGCGATTTCCTGGAAGCCGAGTGGATCCACCCGGCGCCGGGTGGATCGGCGGCGCCGAGTGGATCAGCGGCGCCGAGTGGATCCTCCCGGCGCCACCGGCGGCGCCGGGTGCATCGGCGCGTCCGTCGACCCGTCGGGGTGGTCGGGGTCAGTCCGGGGCGACCCGGGTCAGGTAGGTGTGGTGCGTGGTGAAGCCGAGTCGCTGGTAGAGCGCTACCGCCGCAGTGTTGTGCTGCTCGACCTGGAGGAACGCGTGTGTCGCACCGGCGGACACGCCCCAGGCGGCCAGCTCGTGCACCACCCGGCCGGCCAGCCCCTGACGGCGGGCCACCGGCAACACCTCGATCAGGCTGAGGCCCAGCCAGCGCCCCTGGCCGGTAACCGTGCCCCGGCCGACCGCCACCAGCGTGCCGTCGACGTACACGTGCGCGAAGCGAACCTGATCCACTGCGGTGAGCACGTGCCGGGCGGCGTCCGGTAGGCCCCCCTTGCGGCCGGCGGCGACGGCCAGCCACTCCGCGCTCGGCGCGGGGGACAACTCAACGACCGCGCTGCTCCACCGACCGGCCGGCGCGGCGGCGGTGCCGGACTGCTCGGCGACCGTGCCGACGTGGTGACCGGCGGCAGCGCCCGGTTCGTTGGTGGCGGTGGCGGCACCTGGGACGACCGGTGTGCTGGCCGGTGACGGTCGCAGCGGGAGCGGCGTGGTCTGCACGAGGACCGGCGGTCGGGCGGCCCAGCCGCGGGCGTCCAACTCGGCGCCGACCGGGGCGGCGAGTGGCAGCGGAGTGTTGATGATCGGTGGCTGGCCCTGTTCGGCGTACCAGCGTTCGACCGCGTCCACGGCGGCGGCCAGCGGTCGGTCGGGGTCGCCGATCGGCAGCGCCGAGTTGGCCCGCCCGGTCCAGCCGTCCGCCGAGCGCAGCAGCCAGTCGCCGAGCTGGGCCCGCGTTGGTGCCGGCCAGGCCTCGTCGGCGGCCCGCTCCAGCGCCACGACCGCGGCCGCGGTTGGCCGGCGGGTGGGTGGCACCCGCTTGGCGCGGTGGACCTGCGCCACCGGGACGCGCACCTGGCCCTGTGCGGTGGAGAGCGTGAGATGAGTCTCGCTCAGCTCGACAAGCTCGCCGAGAGCGTCGGAGAAGAGCGGGCGGCCCTCGCGAATCCCCACAATCCGGCGGACTACGATTCGGTGTCCCACATCCTGCTGTCGGAGCACGATCGACCCCCTCCCCGGCGAGATACTAGGCTCTTACTGTCGCGGGTGATCGCGGCGTGTCTTGCGGAGGAGAAGACCGGTGACCTACATCATCGCCGAGCCGTGCGTGGATGTGCTCGACAAGGCATGCATCGAGGAGTGCCCGGTCGACTGCATTTACGAGGGCAACCGGATGCTCTACATCCACCCCGACGAGTGCGTCGACTGTGGTGCCTGTGAGCCTGTCTGCCCGGTGGAGGCGATCTTCTACGAGGACGACGTCCCGGAGCAGTGGAAGGACTACACCGGCGCCAACTACGAGTTCTTCGAGGAGCTGGGCTCGCCCGGCGGCGCCTCGAAGATCGGCAAGGTGGAGAAGGACGCCACCTTCGTCGCCGCGCAGCCGCCGCGCGGCGAGGGCCACTGAACCGGCCCGCGCCGGTCTCGTCGCGGCTGCCCGAGTTCACCTGGGACGCTCTGGACGCCGCGGCCACCCTGGCCGCGGCGCATCCGGAGGGCCTGATCAACCTCTCCATGGGCACGCCTGTCGACCCGGTGCCCGAGGTGATCCGCCGGGCGTTGGCTGACGCGTCCGATGCTCCCGGTTACCCGCTGACCGCCGGTACCCCGGCGTTGCGGGCCGCGATCGCGGCGTGGGTGTCCCGGGCCTGTGGCGCCGGGGTCGATGGTCTCGGCGTTTTGCCGACCATCGGCTCGAAGGAGCTGGTCGCCTGGCTGCCCACCCTGCTCGGCATCGGCCCGGGCGACGTGGTGGTGGTGCCGTCGGTCGCGTACCCCACGTACGAGGACGGCGCCCGGTTGGCCGGCGCGACGGTCGTCCGCACCGATTCGCTCACCTCGGTCGGGCCGACCTCGCGGGTCCGCCTGGTCTGGGTCAACTCGCCAGGCAACCCGACCGGTCGGGTGCTGCCCCCGGCGCACCTGCGCAAGGTGGTCGACTGGGCTCGGGAACGCGGTGCGGTGGTCGCCAGCGACGAGTGCTACCTGCCACTCGGCTGGTCGGCGGAGCCGGTCTCGGTGCTGTCGCCGCAGGTCAGCGGCGGCAGTTACGCCGGGATCCTCGCCCTGCACTCGCTGTCCAAGCGATCGAATCTCGCCGGCTACCGGGCCGGGTTCGTCGCCGGTGACCCGGCGCTCGTCGCCGAGCTGCTGAAGGTGCGCAAGCACGCGGGCATGATCGTGCCCGCGCCGGTGCAGGCGGCCATGGTGGCGGCACTCGACGACGAGCGACACGCCGAGGAGCAGCGGGAGCGCTACCGGGCCCGGCGGGAGGTGCTGGCCGCCGCGTTCACCGGTGCGGGGTTCACCGTCGAGCACTCCGAGGCGGGCCTCTACCTGTGGCTCACCCGCGGTGAAGACTGCTGGCAGACAGTCGACTGGCTGGCGCGGCGCGGCATCCTGGTCGCTGCCGGCGTCTTCTACGGTCCCGGCGGCCAGCAGCACGTACGGGCGGCGCTCACCGAGTCCGACGAGCACATCGCCGCCGTCGCGGCCCGCCTCGTCCAGGTCTGACCGCACGTCCGGGCGGTCGAGCCGGTGGCCCGACCGCCCGGACCGTGTCAGTCGGTGATCTGGCGGAACACCCGCAGCAGCGTGTTCCGGCTCTGCTTCTCCAGCAGTTCGCTTGACATCAGCTCCTGCATGGCGACGACCCGCCCGCCGTGCAGGGTCACCTCCGCCTTCAGCGGCACCTCCCGCTTGACGTCCACCGAGACGATCTCCTCGTAGGGCAGGAACGTGTGCCCGGCCGTCAGCTCGGCCATCGACACCGAGCCGACCAACGCCCGTAGCCGCTTCTCGCCCTGGCTGGCCTTACCCGGGTCGGCGATCAGGACCAGCCCCCGGTCGAGGATGAGCACGTCGTGCTCCGTACCGTCGATCTTGATGTTGGCCAGCGCGCCGATCAGGTCGGCGTTCCGCCCGGAGACCCGGTCCTGCACGACAGTCGCGCCCGAGGGGTCGACGCCCAGCTCGGCCAGGCGGGCCAGCGCCACGTCCAGGGTCTGGGGCGCGACGGCCAACTTGGCGATCTCGGCAAGGTCCCACGGCTGCCCCTCCGGGCCGACGAGCTGCGCCGGGCCGGACCAGGAGAGCTGCCAGTGGGCCCGACCGGAGCGGACGGCCGCGTTGTCGAGCAACGTCTCCATCGGCCCGGCGAACCGGGCGGCGGCCTCCTTGCGGGTGGCGTCGCCGAAGAACTGCTCGGCGAACTCACCCAGCCGGCCGGACCGCACCAGGTCCAGCACAGTGGTGAGGCCCGGCTGGGAAACGCCAGTGAACCGCCCGGCCGCCCGGTAGATGCCGTCCGCCTGCTGTTGCACGCCGGCCGCGACCGACGCGGCGGTGAACTGCGTCCAGGGCAGCGCCCTGCGGTTGCCGTGGTCGACCACGATCGCCTGCAACTGCCGTCCGGCGGCGTCGATGTCGGCGAGCAGCAGCGCGGCAGGCCGTTCGTCCGGCGCGACGGTCCCGGCCGGCAGGGCCGCCATCGCGGCGACCCGGACGCCGATCGGCGGGTGGGTGTCCCACGGCGAGGGATCCCGGTCGGGGGCGTTCTCCCGCAGCTCGGCGATCTCGTCCCGTCGTGCGTTCAGCAGTTGGCCGAAGCCGCCGAAGAGGTCGTCCGGCGCCATCTCCGCGGACCAGCCCGGCTCGACGTACCGACGCATGAAGAAGCCCCAGGCCGCGCCGAGCGCCGGCAGGGTGCGCAGCGCGGAGGCCGCGGCCTCGTGCCCGGCCAGCAGCACCGAGGAACGGTCGGCCTCCAACTCCTGCCGTCGTGACGCGGCGTTGTCGACAATCAGGTAGAGCTTCGAGTAGCCCTTGAAGACCCAACCGATCGGGTTACGCGGGCTGATCCGGTCCAGCGTCTCCGCGATGGCCAGCCGACCCCGGTACGCCACCCCACCGAGGCGGGTGTGTTTGCCGGAGTAGTGGCCCAACTCGTGCGCGAGGACCGAACGTAGCTGGTCGGTCCGCATCGCCTGGAGCAGCGGCAGCCCGACGTACAGGGTGCGCCGTCCGCCGACCAGGCCGAGCAGTCGGCTCTGCTCGGCAACCGCCGCGTTCACCTCGGGCACCAGCCGGATCTCGTCCGGTGCGCGGGTGCCGACAGCGCTGGACAGCTCGCGCACGGTGGCCCACAGGCCCGGCGCCTCCTGCTCGGTGAGGACCAGGCCGGGTTCTGGCTCGTTCTTCGTACGGATCGCGCGCCACATTCCCACGGCCACCGCGCCCAGCGCGATGACCAGGGGCAGCAGCAGCTTCCCGGCGACGATCCCGTTGGTGTGGTCGAACAGCCAGACCCCGAGCGCGACGACGGCGGCGAGCTGGAGGAGCGCGACGACATAGAAGCCGATCAACATGACCACCGAGGCGAGCGCCCGGTATGTCGCGGACATTGGGTTTCCTTCCCGCTGAAGCCCGCGTCGACGTGGCGGGCGGCGGAGCGGACCGTACGACGCTGATCTGACGCGGACAACCCCCTTCCGGACGGCCTCGCCACGACTTACGATCTTGCGGATCGTCACGGGTGAGAGGACAACGCGTCATGTGGCCGTTCCGGCGTAGCAACAGGCGGGTGGCGGTGCCCACGTTGACAGTGGACCCGACCGAGGGCGACCCGACCGCGCGGGCGTTGCGGGAGGCCACCGAACGGCGGGACTGGGCCGCCATCCGCGATCTGCTCGCCCCGGTCACCGACCCCGACGACCACGCCTTCTACGTCTCGGCGGTCGCCCATTCCGACGGTGTGCAGGACTGGATCGGCGCGTGGATCGAGGCTGAACCCCGCTCGACGCTGCCGCTGCTGGTGCGCGGGGCGCACGCCGTCTACTGGGCGTGGGAGGCCCGCAGCAGCGCCCGTGCCTCGCAGGTGAGCCAGGAACAGTTCAAGGAGTTCTGGCGGCGGCTGCGGCTGGCCGAGAACTGCCTGGACGAGGTGGTCGACCGCGATCCGGACGACACCACCGCGCGCACCTTCCTGGTGACGTCGGCACGCGGGCGGCAGGTGGACCGGGACGAGGCGGACCGGCGCTTCGACGAGGTGGTCGCCCGGCACCCGTGGCACCGGATCGCCCACGAGCAGATGCTGCAGTACCGCTGCCGCAAGTGGTACGGCAGCCGCGAGGAGATGTTCGAGTTCGCCCGGGAGGCGGTGGCGAAGTCGCCAGCCGGCTCGGCGCTCGGGCACCTCGTCGTCGTCGCGCACCTGGAGCAGTGGCTGGACCTGCCCGTCGGCGAGGACGAGGAGTACCTGGACGACGACGCGATACGCGCCGAGCTCAACGCCGCCGCCGACCACTCGGTCCGGCACCCCGACTATCGGCGCCGGCCGGGCTGGGCGAGCGTGCACAACACCTTCGCGATGGGCTTCTCGAAGGTGGGGGACCTGCGGTCCGCGGCCGGTCAGTTCAAGGTGATCGGTGACCAGGTGACCTCCTGGCCCTGGCAGTACATCAACAACGACCCGGTGATCCCGTTCGTCGCGTGGCGCGACGACGCGCTGGCCGTCGAGGACTGATCGGCGTCCGGGCCGGGTCTGGGCGCTATCCTCGGCCCGACCTGGTCGGGGCCGTGGCGGCCCCACACCCCAGCAGGAACGTCGAGGTGTGCGGATGGTGGACAGGCCCGGTGTGCGGGCGGCGGTGGTCGGCACCGGCCTGATCGGTGGTTCGGTGCTGCTCCGACTGCACGCCGCAGGCGTCGACGTGACCGGGTGGGATCCCGACGAGGGCACCCGGCGGGAGGCCCGCCGGCTGGGCGTACCCGCTCCGGAGCGGCTGGTCGAGGCGGTGGCCGACCGGGACGTGGTCTTCCTCTGCGGGCCGCTGCCCACCCTGCCGGTGACGCTTGTCGAGGTGGCCGCGCTGACCGGTGAGCGGTGTGTGCTGACCGACGTGGGCAGCACCAAGGAGGAGGTGGCGGCGTTCGCCGCCACGCACGGGCTGACGCACCGGTTCGTGCCCGGCCATCCGATGGCCGGCACCGACCGGGCGGGCCTGACGGCGGCAGGGCCGGAGCTGCTCACCGGCGCCGCCTGGGTGCTCTGTCCCGCCACCGGGCCGGCCACCACCGCGTTCCGCTGGCTGGCCGAGCTGCTTGTGGACCTCTTCGGGGCCCGGGTGGTGCCGATGTCCCCGGCGGAGCACGACTCGGCCGCCGCGCTCGCCTCACACGTGCCGCACCTGCTGGCCGGCGCGCTGGCCGGTGCGGTGCAGCGCGCGCCGCTGCGCGACGCGATACTCGCGCTCGCCGCCGGCAGCTTCTCCGATGGCACCCGGGTCGCCGGCACCCCCGCCGGTCGGACCGCCAACATGCTGCTCGGCAACCGGGAGCGGGTGCTGCGCGAGCTGGCCGAGGTCACCGCGTTCCTGGACGACCTGACCGTCGCGCTGCGCGCCGGCGACGCACCGGCGCTCACGGCACGGTACGACGAGGCGCGTGCCGCCCGCGCGGCGCTGCGCGAACGCCGGTTCGACGCGTACGACGGGCGGTTCCCGATCGGCGGTGACCACGTCGCGGAGGTGTCCTGGCTGCGCGAGCTGGGGGTGGCCGGCGGTCACCTGACGGGTCTGCACGTCGGCGTCGACACCGTCTCCTACGCGGCGCGGCGGCCAACGGCTGACTAGGCTGAGGGGCATGGCGGCGGACAGTCCGGTGGTGCAGGTGCGCGGCGAGGCGTACCGGGAGGTGCCGCCCGAGCTGGCCCGGTTCGCGGTCACCGCGACAGCGCGGGACCGGGACCGGGAGACCACACTGACCCGGCTGGCCGAGCGTGCCGCCGCCATCCGGGTGCTGCTGGACGGCTCCGGGTCGGCGGTGGCGCGCCGGGAGACCGGCGATCTGCGGGTGCGGCCGGAGACCCGTCGCTCGGGCGAGCGGGTGGTCGCCTGGCACGGCAGCGTGACCACCACTGTCACCGTCACCGACTTCACCGCCCTCGGCGAGTTGATGCTCCGGTTGGCCGACCAGGACCAGGTCGAGGTGGCCGGGCCCTGGTGGGAGCTTCGCCCGGACAGCCCCGCGCACCGCGAGGCCCGACACGCCGCGATCCGCGACGCGCTGGTACGGGCGCGGGAGTACGCCGAGGCGCTGGGTGCCCAGGTCACCGCGTTGCTTGAGCTGGCCGACGCCGGGCCGGCTGATCGGCCGATGTTCGCCCGCGCGGCGTTCGCCGCTGGTGGTGGCGCGGGCGGTGGCCCGCCGGAGCTTGAGCTGGACCCGCAGCCGCAGACCGTCCAGGCAGCAGTGCAGGCGCGGTTCACGATCAGCGCGCCGGTTCTCGACTGATGCCACCGGCTCGGGTGTTGTCGGTCGACGAGCTGGTGCAGCGCGCGTTGGTGCTGGCCGAGGCCGGCCCGCGACAACTGCTGGGCATCGCCGGCGCGCCGGGCGCGGGAAAGTCCACGCTTGCCGAGCAGATCGTGGCCGCCGTGGGGTCGGCCGCCAGACTGGTGCCGATGGACGGCTTCCACCTGGCGCAGTCCCAGCTTCTCCGGTTGGGCCGCGCGGACCGCAAGGGCGCGGTGGACACCTTCGACGCCAACGGGTTCGTCTCGTTGCTGCGCCGGCTGCGTCGGCTGGAGCCCACCTCGGTGTACGCGCCGGAGTTCCGCCGGGAGTTGGAGGAGCCGGTGGCCGGGGCGATCGAGGTGCCGCCGTCGGTCCGGCTGGTGGTGACCGAGGGCAACTACCTGCTGCTGCCTGATTTTCCGTGGCAGGAGGTGCGCTCGTTGCTGAACGAGGTGTGGTTCCTCGATCTGGACGCCGATCTGCGCCAGCGTCGGTTGACCGCCCGGCACGAGGCGTTCGGGCGGTCGCCGGAGCAGGCCCGTGAGTGGGCGCTGGGCAGTGACGAGGCGAACGCGGCCCTGATCACTCCGACCGCCGACCGAGCCGATCTGGTGGTCCGCCTGTCCGAGCCGCCGGCGGCCTGACCGTCCGGGGCGGGGCCGGCGTGGTCCGCGGGCCCGAGCCGCCGGCGGCCGGACCGGCTGGTTGAGGTCGGCTGCGGTCAGGTCAGGTCGCGGATCGGCCGGGCGGGGTTGCCGACGGCGACCACGTTGGCGGGCAGGTCGCGGGTCACCACCGCGCCCGCGCCGACGACCGTGTTCGCGCCGATCGACACTCCGGCCAGCACTATCGCGCCGCCGCCGAGCCAGACGTTGTCGCCGATGCTGATCGGCTTGGCGGCCTCCCACTTGTCGCGGCGCGGGCCGGGCTCCACCGGGTGGGTCGGTGTGAGCAGTTGCACGTTCGGTCCGATCTGGACGTCCGCGCCGATGGTGATCGGTGCGACGTCGAGGAAGACCGCGTGGTAGTTGACGAAGCTGCGTGGCCCGATCCGGATCTGCCAGCCGTAGTCGCAGTAGAACGGTGGGCGGACCCAGGCGTCCTCGCCCAGGTCGCCGAGCAGTTCGCGCAGCGCCCCCAGCCGCGCCTGCGGATCCGCGGCGGCACTGGTGTTGAAGCGTTCCATCCGCCGGGCGGCCCGGTCCAGGTCAGCGATGAGTTCTGGGTCGTCGGCGAGGTAGGGCTCGCCAGCGAGCATCCGGTCCTTCATGGAGGTCACCCGATCGATGATGCCCGCCGACCCCGCAGCGGGTTGGCAGGTCCGTCATATTTTCGACCCCTTTTTTGCATACCGGGTATGCAATACTGACGGCGGTCTATGCACGTCTCATGTCTGTCAACGCTCCACCGAGGAGGATCCGTTGCATCGACGCAGCAGAATGACCACAGCCGTCACCGCCGTCGCCGCCCTCGTACTGGGCACTCCGGCGACCGCCGTGGCCAGTCCACCCACCACCGCCCCCGACGCCGCCCCGCGTACCGCGACCGGCGCCGCCACCGCGAAGACGGTCACCCTGCTCACCGGCGACCGGGTCACCGTCACCGCGTCCGGGTCCGCCACGGTCCGTCCCGGCCCCGACCGTTCCCGGCTGCGCTTCCTCACCACCCGCGACCGCGGTCAGCTCACCGTGCTCCCGGAGGACGCTCTGGCGCTGGTCCGCGCCGGCCGGGTCGATCGGCGACTGTTCGACGTGACCGGGTTGATCGCCGCCGGTTACGACGACGCCCGCCGGGACGACCTGCCGGTGCTCGTCACCGGCGACGCGGGCGCGCGACGGCGCGTCGCCGCAGCGCCCACCGGGCTGACTGTCACCGCCGAGCTGCCGGCCGTCGGCGGCATCGCCGCGACGGCGGACAAGGAACGGGTCACGGAGGTCTGGGCAGCACTCACCGGCACCCGGGTCGGCACGGCGGGGGTTGCCGACCGGATCTGGCTCGACGGCCGCCGACACGTCACCCTCGATCACAGCGTGCCGCAGATCGGCGCTCCGGCCGCGCACCAGGCGGGGTTCACCGGCCAGGGCGTCCGCGTCGCGGTGCTGGACACCGGTATCGACTCCGCCCACCCCGACCTGGCCGGGCGGGTCGCCGAGTCGCACAACTTCACCGAGGCCACCGACGCCGGTGACACCGTCGGCCACGGCACCCACGTCGCCTCGATCATCGCGGGCAGCGGCGCGGCCTCCGGCGGTAGGTACCGGGGCGTCGCGCCGGACGCCACGCTGCTCAACGGCAAGGTCTGTGAGGATCAGGGCTGCCAGGAATCGGCGATCCTGGCCGGCATGCAGTGGGCCGCCGTCGACCAGCACGCCGACGTGATCAACATGAGTCTGGGCGGGAGCGACACGCCCGACGTCGACCCGCTGGAGGCGGCCGTCGAGTCGTTGACCGCGCAGACCGGCACGCTCTTCGTGATCTCCGCCGGCAACGACGGAAGCGACGGCTCGGTCAGTTCGCCGAGCACTGCGGAATCCGCGCTGTCGGTCGGCGCGGTGGACCGCGACGACGCCCTGGCCGACTTCTCCAGCCGCGGGCCCCGCGCCGGCGACGGCGGGCTGAAGCCGGACCTCACCGCCCCGGGTGTGGACATCGTGGCCGCCCGTGGTGACGGCACGCTGCTCGGCGAGCCGGTGGGGGAGAAGTACGTCACGCTCTCCGGCACCTCGATGGCCGCGCCGCACGTCACCGGCGCGGTGGCGCTGCTCGCCCAGCAGCACAGCGGCTGGGCGGGGGCACAGCTCAAGGCCACCCTGATGGCCTCGGCGAAGCCACACCCGGAGCAGACCGCGTTCCAGCAGGGCGCCGGCCGGGTCGACGTGGCCAGGGCGATCACCCAGCGGGTCGTCAGCGAACCGGTAAGTGTCGCCTTCGGGCAGCCGGCCTGGCCGCACGACGACGACACCCCGATCGCCCGCACTGTCGACTGGCGCAACGACGGCCCGGACCCGATCACCCTGGACCTGACCCTCGACGTGACCGGACCAGACGGTCAGCCGGCACCGGCCGGCATGTTCACCGTCGCGGCCAGCCAGGTCACCGTGCCCGCCGGCGGCACCGCCGGCACCACTGTCACAGTGGACACCCGGCTCGGCACGGACGGCTACTGGACCGGACGCCTCGTGGCCCGCTCCGGCACGGCCGTGGCGGTCACCCCGGTCGCGGTGCACCGGGAGGTGGAGAGCTACCAGCTCACCGTCCGGCACCTCGACGCCACCGGCGCGCCCGCCGAGGGACACTTCACCTCGCTGGTGCGGCTGGACAACCTCCAGAGCTACGACCTGTACGACGCGGACGGCACCGTCGACATCCGGGTGCCCAAGGGCCGGTACGGGCTGGTAAGCGTCATCTTCACCGGGGAGGTCGAGGCCGCTGAACTGGTGCAGCCCGAGCTGGTGATCGACGGCGACGCCACTGTCACCCTCGACGCCCGCAAGGCCCGGCCGGTACGCAGCGCCGTCCCCGATCGATCCGCCAAACCCGCACTCGTGGACATCGCGGCGACCTTCCTGGCCCCCGACGGCGGTTCCTCCGGCTACGGGATTCTCAGCTTCGACTTCACCGGGCTGGCCACCGGGCAGGTCGGCCGGACCGTCTCCGGCAAACGGTTCGTCGGCACCATCAGCAGCCAGTGGGCCGATCTGGAGGTGGCCCACAGCCCCTACCTGTACGCGCTCAGCGAGGGCTTCCCCGGCCGGTTGCCGACCGGCTTCGACAAGACCTACCGCAGCTCCGAGTTGGCGACCGTCACGCAGCAGTTCAAGGGCGGCTACTCGGGCCTGAAGGGGGATCGGGTGGTCTATCCGCACCTCGACCTGGATCTGGGCGGTTGGGCCGTCGGAGTGCCCACCGTGGTGCCCGGCCAGCGGGTCGAGCACTACAACACCCGAGGCGTGCGGTGGTCCGCGGAGCTGACGTTCTGGGCGCCCGTCGAGGAGTGGTGGACCGAATTCAGGGCCGGGCTGACGGCCGATCCGCGCGCGTACCGGGCCGGCCGACAGACCCGGGAGAGCTGGGGCAGCGCACCCTACGGCCCGTCCTTCCCAGCGCCGCGCTGGCCCGGCCAGGGGGTCACCCGACTCGGTGACGACATCCAGGTGGACGTGCCGCTGCACAGCGACGCCGAGGGGCACCCCGGTGGTTCAATGGTCGACACCGCCCGGACCGCCCTCTACCGCGACGGGGTACTGGTCGGCGAGTCGTCGGACACCGGTTTCGGAGAGTTCGCGGTGCCGCCCGGTGCCGCGTCCTACCGGCTGGAGGTGTCGGCGAAGCGCAGCTTCACCGACCTCAGCACCGAGGTCAGCACGGCGTGGACGTTCCGGTCCCGGCACGTTCCCGGTGACGACTACCGTCGGCTACCGGTGTCGGCCATCCGGTTCACACCACCGTTGGACGCCGACAACACCGCTCGGGCCGGCCGGAGCCTGGTCATCCCGGTGCAGGTGAAGCGGCAACCCGGCGTCGCCGGGTCACGGCTGACCAAGCTGACCGTGGACGTCTCCTACGACGGGGGCAAGACCTGGCAGGCCGCCCAGGTGCGCAACGGTGGGCATGGTTGGACGGCCACCGTGAAACACCCCGCCGGGGCCGGTCACGCGTCCCTGCGGGCCACCGCCCGGGACGCCGCCGGTAACACGGTGACGCAACGGATCATCCAGGCGTACCGGTTGCGCTGAGGCGTACCCCGTCCGGGTCCGCGGCCGAGTGCCGCGGACCCGGCGGGTCCGTCAGTCGTTGGCGTGCAGGGCCGCGTTCAGCTCGATGCCCCGGCCGGTGCGTGGCCGGGCCTCCAGCGCGCCGGTCACCGAGTTGCGCCAGAACAGCAGGCCGTCGACGCCGGACAGCTCCCGGGCCTTGACCACCCGGCCGTCCGGCAGGGTGATCTTCGACGCGGCGGTGATGTAACAGCCCGCCTCGACCACACAGTCGTCGCCGAGGGAGATGCCGACACCCGCGTTCGCGCCGATCAGGCTGCGCTCGCCGATGCTCACCTTCTCGGTGCCGCCACCGGAGAGGGTGCCCATGATCGAGGCGCCGCCGCCGACGTCGGACCCGTCGCCGACAAGCACGCCCTGCACGATGCGCCCCTCCACCATCGAGGTGCCCACGGTGCCGGCGTTGAAGTTGACGAAGCCCTCGTGCATCACTGTGGTGCCGGCGGCCAGGTGCGCGCCCAGGCGGACCCGGTCGGCGTCGGCGATCCGCACCCCGGAGGGCACCACGTAGTCGGTCATCCGGGGGAACTTGTCCACCCCGTACACCGCCAGGTGGCGGCCGGCCGCCCGCTCGATCACCCGCAGCTCGTCCACCCGCTCCGGTGGGCACGGCCCGGCGGACGTCCAGGCCACGTTCGCCAGCTTGCCGAAGATGCCGTCCAGGTTGACCTGGTTGGGGCGGACCAGGCGGTGCGAGAGCAGGTGCAACCTGAGGTACGCGTCGGGGGCGTCCTTGATCGGGTCGTCGAGCGAGCCGATCACGGTGACCACCTGGACGGTACGCAGACCGGGCAGTGACCGGTCACCGAGCGCCGCCGGCGGCAGGTCGAGCACGTCCGACTTGTCCTCCCCGGCGACCAGCGGCAGCTCACCCAGGCCCAGCTTGCCGGTCGGGTACCAGGTGTCGAGCACCTGCTCATCTGCCGTGACCGTGGCCAGGCCAATGCCCCAGGCGGAATCTGCGGACGTCACTGTTACACCTCTCGGTCGCGGCCGGGCCGGCCTCAGCTCACTCCTCGCGCTGACAGACCTGAAGGTACCGTGCGAACCATGGAGAACCCGCTGACCCCCGAGGTCCTCGCCGATCCGGTGCAGCTGACCCGCGCTCTGGTCGACATAGAGTCCGTGTCCCTCAACGAGAAGGCGATCGCCGACTGTGTCGAGGACGTGCTGCGGGGTGTACCGCACCTGACCACCCACCGGCACGGCAACACGGTGATGGCGCGTACCGACCTCGGTCGGGCGCAGCGCGTCGTCCTGGCCGGGCACCTCGACACGGTGCCGCTCAACAACAACTTTCCGTCGACCATGCGTGGCGACCTGATGTACGGCTGCGGCACCTCGGACATGAAGTCCGGCACCGCGTACGCGCTGCACCTGGCGGTGACGCTGCCCGACCCGCGCTACGACGTCACGTACTTCTTCTACGAGGCCGAGGAGATCGAGTCGCGGTACAACGGGCTCAACCTGGTGGCCCAGGCGTACCCGGAGTGGCTAAAGGCGGACTTCGCGGTGCTGCTGGAGCCCACGTACGGCATCGTCGAGGCGGGCTGCCAGGGCACCATGCGGGCCCTCGTGACGACGACTGGTGAGCGGGCGCACGCCGCGCGCTCCTGGCACGGTGTGAACGCCATCCACGCGGCCACCGAGGTGCTGCGGCGTCTTCAGGCGTACGAGGCGCGCCGGGTCACCATCGAGGGATGCGACTACCGCGAGGGCATGAACGCGGTACGGATCATCGGTGGTGTCGCTGGCAACGTGATCCCCGACCGCTGCGAGATCGAGGTCAACTACCGGTACGCGCCGGATCGCGACCCGGCGGCTGCCGAGGAGCATCTGCGGGAGGTGTTCGCCGGCTTCGAGGTGGTGGTGACCGACGCGGCAGCCGGTGCGGCCCCCGGGCTGCAGGCGGCCCCGGCGCAGGAGTTCCTGGCAGCGGTGGGCGCGGCGCCGATCGGCAAGCTGGGCTGGACGGACGTGGCCCGGTTCGCGGCAATGGGCATCCCCGCGCTGAACTTCGGCCCGGGTGACCCCAACCTCGCCCACCACAAGGACGAGCACGTCGAGATCAGCAAGATCCGCGACGGCGCGGCGACCCTGCACCGCTGGCTGGCCCCGGCCTGACCCGGTGATCAAGAGGTTTGCGTCAGCCTGGCCCGTTGTCGGCGACGCAAACCTCTTGATCAGCTCCTGTGGGGGTGGGGGAGACCAGGGGTGGGTCCTGCAGTCGGGTGCGGCGGCGTTCGGCCACCACGTCTCGGATCCGTCGCTGCATCTGGCGACGGATCCGGATCATCTCGCTGTTACTGATCACGCTGTCTCCTCCCCCGAAGGCGCGCGCCGGGGCATACCCGGTATGTGAATAGTAAGACGTACGGGGGAGCGGATTAGTTGCCCATGATCGCGAACTATTTCTCGGCGTCCGCGCCCCGCACACCTGCGAGGTGCCGCTCCACTACGGTTGCCCCATGAGCCAGAGCAACGGGCGGGAGGCCGGTCGCGGT
The DNA here is from genome assembly GCF_040639415.1 of Micromonospora sp. NPDC023888. Taxonomy (NCBI): domain Bacteria; kingdom Bacillati; phylum Actinomycetota; class Actinomycetes; order Micromonosporales; family Micromonosporaceae; genus Micromonospora; species Micromonospora sp. NPDC023888. Next base: position 23,938 of record NZ_JBEZZW010000059.1, read on the forward strand.
CCGGGACAGGAGCGACACAGGGGTGCGGTCACGCTGCGCCGAGGGGCGATCCCGAGCAGCACCGCCGACCAGCGGTTGCTGGATTCACGTGGGCGGAGCGACTGGAAGACCAAGGACGCCTGGCGCGCGCTGCGCATCCTCTCCGAATTCGTCGAAGGTTTCGACACCCTCGCCGACCTGCCGCCAGCGGTCAGCGTGTTCGGCTCCGCCCGCAGCGGACCGGACAGCGCCGAGTGCCGGCTGGCCGAGCAACTGGGCGGCGCGCTGGCCCGCGCCGGCTACGCGGTGATCACCGGAGGTGGGCCGGGGGTGATGGAGGCCGCCAACCGCGGCGCCAGCGAGGCCGGCGGGCTCTCCGTCGGGCTCGGCATCGAGCTGCCGTTCGAGCAGGGCCTCAACGAGTGGGTCGACCTGGCGATCGACTTCCGCTACTTCTTCGCCCGCAAGACCATGTTCGTCAAGTACGCCCAGGCGTTCGTCGTGCTGCCCGGTGGGTTCGGCACCATGGACGAGCTGTTCGAGGCGCTCACCCTGGTGCAGACCGGCAAGGTCACCCGCTTCCCGGTGGTGCTCATGGGGCTCTCGTACTGGCAGGGTCTGCTCGACTGGCTGCGCGACACGATGGCCGCCAACGGCAAGATCGGGCCGGTCGACCTGGACCTGATCTGCCTCACCGACGACGTCAACGCCGCGGTGCGGCACATCGTCGAGGCGGAGGCCGCGCTCTCCGTGGAGCAGGAGGCGGTCCGCGACGAGGCCGTGGCGCGCACCGGCGCGGACCAGCAGGCCGCCGCCGCGCAGGCCGCCGATCAGCCGCGGGACAAGTGATGGCAGCGATCTGCGTCTTCTGCGCCTCCTCCCGCACGCTGGACCAGCGCTGGTTGGACCTGGCCACCGAGACCGGTGTGGAGCTGGCCCGGCGCGGTCACACGCTGGTGAGCGGCGGTGGCTGCGTCGGCATGATGGGCGCGGTGGCGGACGGCGCCCGATCCGCCGGCGGGCGCACCCTGGGGGTGATCCCGCAGTCGCTCGTCGATCTGGAGGTCGCCGACCTCGCCTCGGACGAGCTGCTGGTGACCGACTCGATGGCCAGCCGCAAGACCCTGATGATCGACAAGTCGGACGCGTTCCTCACCCTGCCCGGCGGGCTGGGCACCCTGGACGAGTTGTTCGAGGTCTGGACGACCGCGACCCTCGCCCTGCACGCCAAGCCGATGGTGCTCATCGACACCGACGGGTTCTACCGCCCCCTGCTCGACTGGCTGGACGGGCTGGCCGACCGACGCTTCCTCAAGACCGCCGGCCGCGACCTCCTGACGGTGACCACCACGGTCCCCGAAGCCCTGGACGCCCTGGAATCACACCTGACCTGACTCCACCCCGCCCACCCCGGATCGCGATTGACCCGTCCGGATAGCGTTGATCATGAGGTTGGCGGCGTCGTCGTCGGCGCGTCGCACCGTCAACGTCATGATCGACGTGGGTGGATGGGGTCGGGGATGGGGGATTGGGTGGGTGTCGTACCGGTCTGATGGGATGAGCTGATGCAGGCGTACCGGTTGGTGCGGCGGCCCGGGGGGCCGGCGCGGGGGGATGCGGCGGCGCCGGGCGACGCTTCCGTGTCCGCCGCCGGCAGCACGTCCGCGGGCGGTGTCGGCGCGTCGGGCGGGCCCGCCCGTGCGGACGGGGCGGCGCTCACGGCCGACGGCAGCGGTTGGCGGGCCGATCCGGTGCAGGCCGAGGTGGTCGGGCACACCGCCGGGCCGATGCTCGTGCTCGGCGGCCCCGGCACCGGCAAGACCAGCACCCTCGTCGAGGCGGTCGCCGCCCGGGTGAGCGAGGGGGTCGACCCCGAACGGATCCTGGTGCTGACCTTCGGCCGTCGCGGGGCCACCGCCCTTCGTCAACGCATCGAGGCCCGGATCGCGCAGGACGGCCACCGGGTGCTGCGGGAGCCGCTGGTGCGCACCTTCCCGGCGTACGCGTTCGGGTTGCTGCGCCGGGCCGCCGCCGAACGGGGCGAGCCGTCGCCCCGGCTGCTGACCGGCCCCGAGCAGGATCTGATCATCCGCGAGCTGCTGGACGTGGTGGGCGAGGACCCCGAGGACGACCCGGTCGGCTGGCCGACCGACCTGCGCCCGGCCCTGCGGACCCGGGCCTTCGCCGGCCAACTGCGCGACCTGCTCATGCGCGCCGCCGAGCGCGGCGTGGGCCCGGTCGACCTGGCCCGGCTCGGTGAGAAGCTCGGCCGCGCCGACTGGCCGGCCGCCGCCCGCTTCCTGCGGGAGTACGTCGCCGTGCTCGCGCTGCGCGACGTCAGCAACCGGGGCTCCATCGCGTACGACCCGGCGGAGCTGGTCCGGGCGGCCACCGGGCTGCTGCGCGACGACGAGGAGTTGCTGGCCGCCGAACGCCGTCGGCTCACCCACGTCTACCTCGACGAGCTGGCCGACACCGACCCCGCCCAACTGGAGCTGCTCTCGGTGATCGCGGGCGGAGGCAAGTCGCTCGTCGCGTTCGCCGACCCGGATTCCTCCACGTACGCCTTCCGCGGTGCCGACCCCGCCGGGGTGACCACGTTCGCGCACCGCTTCCGGACCGCCTCCGGCGCGCCCGCCGCGCAGGTGCTGCTGACCACGTCCTACCGGGCCGGGCCGGGTCTGCTCGCCGCGATGGCCCGGCTGGGCCGCCGGCTACGCGGCCCGGCCGCGCACCGCCGGCTGCACCCACTGCCGGACGCGCCACCCGGGACGGTCGAGGTGCACACGTTCCGCTCGGCGACAAGCGAGGCCGCCTGGCTGGCCCACGCGCTGCGCTCGGCCCACCTGCTCGACGGCGTGCCCTGGTCGCGGATGGCGGTGCTGGTGCGGTCCACCGCCCTGCACCTGCCCACCCTGCGACGGGCGCTGCACGCTGCCGGCGTACCCACAGTGGTGCACGGCGAGGATCTGCCCCTGCACCTGCAACCGGCGGTCGCCCCGCTGCTGCTCCTGCTGCGCTGCGCGCTCGAGCCGGACCGGCTGGACGAGGAGGCGGCTGTCGCGCTGCTGCACTCGCCGCTGGGCGGGGCCGACCCGCTGGCCGAGCGGCGGCTGCGGCAGGGCCTGCGAGCCCTGGCGCTGGCTGGCGGTGACCGGCGCCCCTCCGGCGAGCTGATCGTCGAGGCCTTGCAGGACCCGGAGGAGTTGGCCGACATCGAGCGGCGCTGGGCGGAGCCGGCGCAGGCGGTGGCCGGGCTGCTGGCCATCGCACGCGAAGCGGCCGCCCGGCCGGGTGCGACCGCCGAGGACGTGCTCTGGGCCGTGTGGAGTGCCAGCGGTCTCGCCGAGCGCTGGGCGGGTGCGATCAACCAGGGGCGGCCGGCACCCGGCGAGGGAGATCTGGCCCGGCGGCGGCGGGCCGAGGCGGCCGACCGCGACCTCGACGCCGTCCTGGTGCTCTTCGACGCGGCGGCCCGGTTCACCGACCGGCTGCCCGGTGCCCGCACCGAGGTCTTCCTCGACCACGTGCTCGCCCAGGATCTGCCGGCCGACACCATCGCACCGACCGCCGATCGGGGCGCGGCGGTACGCCTGCTCACCGCGCACGCCGCGAAGGGCCTGGAATGGGACCTGGTCGCGGTGGCCGGCGTGCAGGAGGGCATCTGGCCGGACCTGCGACTGCGCGGCAGCCTGCTCGGGTCCGAACGGCTCGTCGACGTGCTCACCGGCCGGTCCGTCGACGGTGCCACCGCGGCCAACGTGGTGGGCCAAACCTCGGCGTTGCTTGACGAGGAGCGCCGGCTCTTCCACGTCGCCATCAGCCGGGCCCGGCACCGGCTGCTGGTCAGCGCCGTGGCCTCGGCCGCCGTCGGCGGCGACGACCACCAGGAGCAGCCGAGCCGGTTCCTGCACGAGATGAGCCCCACCACGCCGCCCGCTCCGCCGAGTGCCGGGCCGACCGACCCGCCCACGCCACCGGGTCCGCGCACCGGCCCCCAGGCGGGAGACCGAGCCGCCAGCCCACCGGAGGCCAGAGCCGCCACCGATGGCGCGACGAACGACGCGGCCGGCGGCACGACGACCAGCGGGGCCGACGGCGCGACGAGCGGCGGGATGACCGACGGCGCGACGAACGACGCGACCGGCGACACGACGAGCGGCGGGATGACCGACGGCGCGACGACCGGCGCGTCCCGCGGGACGACCGGCGCGATCAGCACGGCCGGCGGCACGACGATCAGCACGGCCCGCGTCACGTCGACCGGCGCGGGAGGCGGGACCGGCGACGCGACAGGCGATGACGGTGAGCCGGACCGCCCCGGGGCACTGCCGGTGACCCGCCCACCTCGGGCGCTCACCCTGCCGGCGCTGGTGGCCGAACTGCGTACCGCCATCACCGACCCGGCCGCCCCGGCGAGCCGGCGGCGCGCGGCGGCGGCCGAGCTGGCCCGGCTCGCCGCCGCCGGGGTTCCCGGTGCGCACCCGGACGACTGGTGGGGGTTGCGCGCCCTCTCCGACGACCGGCCGCTCGTCGACGACGGGGAGCCGGTGCGGGTCACCCCGTCGGCCATGGAGAGCGCCCTGCGATGCAGCCTGCGGTGGCTGCTGGAACGGCACGGCGGCAGTGGCCCGACCAGCACCGCGCAAGGGGTCGGCAACCTGGTGCACGCCGCCGCGATGCTCGCCGAGGACGCCAGCGCCGACCGGGGTGCGCTGCTCGACTACGTGGCCGCCCGGTTCGACGCCATCGAGTTGGCGGCCCGGTGGATGGCCGGGCCGGAGCGGGAACGCGCCGAGGCGATGGTCGACAAGCTGCTGCGCTGGCTGGCCACCAACCCGCGTCGGTTACTCGCCATCGAGCACGAGTTCGCGGTCCGCCTGGACGACCCGCAGCGGCCCGTCGACCTGACCGGTCGGGTCGACCGGCTGGAGGTCGACGAGTCCGGGCGGCTCGTGGTGATCGACCTGAAGACCGGCAAGTCCACCGCCGTCACCGGCACCGACCTGGCCGAACACCCGCAGCTCGGCGCGTACCAGGCGGCGGTGGAGGCGGGGGCGTTCGCCGAGTTCGGCGACGAGTCGGGCGGCGCGGCGCTCGTGCAACTCGGCACCTCGGCGAAGGATGCCCGGGAGCAGAACCAGCCGGCGGCCGGCGAGGGACCGGCGGCCGGTTGGGCGACCGCGCTGGTCCGGCGGACCGCCGATACGATGGCAGCCGCCACGTTCGCCGCCGTGGCCAACTCGAAGTGCCGGGTCTGCCCGGTCCGCACCAGCTGCCCGGTCTCCGGGCAGGGGCGTCAGGTCGTCGAGCCGCCGACCGTCCGACGTGACCGTGAGGGCGAGGAGTGAGCGGGTGTCGCATCCTGAGACAGCACCGTGAGCCAGCCCACCCTGTTCGGCGCGGGCCCCACGCCGGCGCCCCGGCTGGCGGACTCCGGCCCCCGGTACACGCCGATGGAGCTGGCCAAGCTGCTGCGGTTGCCGGCACCCACCCGGGAGCAGGCCGCGATCATCGCCGCCCCGGTGGAACCGCTGCTGGTGGTCGCGGGAGCCGGGTCGGGCAAGACCGAGACGATGGCCGCGCGGGTGGTCTGGCTGGTGGCCAACTCCTACGTGCGCCCGGAGCAGATCCTCGGGCTGACCTTCACCCGTAAGGCGGCCGGCGAACTGGCCCACCGGGTCCGCACCCGGCTCGACCAACTGATCCGCAGACTCGGCCGGCAGGGCCGCGACCCGCTTGACGACCCGCTCGCCGGTGAACCCACCGTCTCCACCTACCACTCGTACGCGGGGCGGATCGTCACCGAGCACGGGCTGCGGTCCGGCTACGAGCCGTCGACCCGGCTGCTCACCGAGGCGTCCCGCTGGCAGTTGGTCGACCTGCTGGTGCGCAACTACGACGGTGACATGTCCGAGGTGGACCGGATGCCCAGCACCATCACCGACGCGGTGCTGGCGCTGGCCGGGGAGTTGGACGAGCACCTGGTCGCGCCGGACCAGCTCGCGGCCTGGACCGGTCGGTTCTTCGCCGAGGTGCAGTCCCGGCCGGGCCGGGTGTACGCCGACGTCCGCAAGGCGCTCACCCTGCAACAGACCCGGCTGCGCCTGCTGCCGCTGGTGCGGGCGTACACCCGGCGCAAGGAGGACTTCGAGGCGATGGACTTCGCCGACCAGCTCGCGCGGGCGGCCCGGGTCGCCCGGGACCACCCGGGGGTCGGCGAGATCGAGCGGGGCCGCTTCCGGGCGGTGCTGCTCGACGAATACCAGGACACCAGCCACGCCCAGGTGGTGCTGCTCAACGCCCTGTTCGGTGGCGGGCATCCGGTGACCGCGGTGGGCGACCCCTGCCAGTCCATCTACGGCTGGCGGGGGGCCAGCGCCGGCACACTGGACCGGTTCCCCACCGAGTTCGCCCGCGCCGACGGTCAGCCCGCCCCGGCCCTCGGGCTCACCACGAGCTGGCGTAACCGCCCGGAGATCCTGCGGGTGGCGAACGCGTTGTCGGCTCCGCTGCGGGCGGCGGGCGCCCGGGTGCCGGAGCTGCGCTCCGCGCTGACCGTCCGCGACCCGATCCCGCACCGCAGCCCCGGCGGTGCGGTCGGCGGCACTGTGCACTGCGCGTTGCTGCCCACGTACGCCGACGAGGCGGACTGGATCGCCGACAGCGTGCTGGCCGCCTGGCGGGGGGCGGCCCGGATGCCGGGCGCGGCACCCGAACACATCCCGGTGGCGCAGCGCCCGACCACTGCCGTGCTGGTCCGCGTCCGCAGCCAGATCCCGGCGATCGAGTCGGCCCTGCGTGAGCGTGGCCTCCCGGTAGAGGTGGTGGGGCTCGGCGGCCTGCTGGACACCCCCGAGGTACGCGACGTGGTCTGCACGCTGCGGGTGCTCGCCGACCCGACCGACGGGGCCGCGCTGCTGCGGTTGCTCACCGGCGCCCGCTGGCGGATCGGGCCGCGTGACCTGGTGGCGTTGCACAGGCGCGCCCGGGCCATCGCCAACGCCCGCCGCCAGGTGGCTGCCGACGACGACGCGGAGATCAGCCCTGATCTGCTGGACGAGGCGACCCTGGTGGAGGCGCTCGCCGATCTCGGCCCGGCGCAGGCGTACTCGGCGGAGGGCTTCGCGCGGCTGCGCGCGTACGGCATGGAGTTGGCGCTGCTGCGGTACCGGCTGGACCAGGCGCTGCCGGATCTGATCGCGGACATCGAGCGGACCATCGGCCTGGACGTGGAGGTCGCGGTGCGGGCCGGCCGGGACGGTGCCGGGGACGCCGGCCTGGCCCGGGGCCACCTGGACGCCCTGGGTGACGTGGCGGCCCGGTTCAGCGGGGAGACGCCGGGCGCGACACTGTCCGGGTTCCTGTCCTACCTGGCCGCCGCCGAGGACGAGGAGCGCGGTCTGGCGCCGGGCGAGGTCGAGGTGGTGGAGGGCGCGGTGCAGGTGGTCACCGCGCACGCCGCCAAGGGCCTGGAGTGGGACGTGGTGGCGGTGGCCGGCCTGTGCCGTGGGTCGTGGCCGGGGCCGGTGCGTAACTCCGACCACTGGTTGGGTGGGCTGGGGGTGCTGCCGTTTCCGCTGCGGGGCGACGCCGACGGGTTGCCCGAGCTGGCGCTCGACGAGGCGGCCGACCAGCGGGCGGTGGCCCGGGCGGTGAACGACTTCACCGACGCCTGGCGGGCTCACGACGAGCGGGAGGAACGCCGCCTGACGTACGTGGCGGTCACCCGGCCGCGCCGCCTGCTGCTGTGCTCGGGCTACTGGTGGGGGGAGGGCACGAAGCGACCGCGGGGTCCGTCGGTCTTCCTGCGGGAGATGTACGACGCCTGCCTCGAGGGTGGGCCTGGGCACCTGGTCGACGCCTGGGCGCCGGAGCCGACCCCGGATGCCACGAACCCCACCGCCGAGGTGGTGCTCCGCGCGGAGTGGCCGGCCGACCCGCTTGGTGGCCGCCGACCGGAGTTGGCGGAGGCGGCCGGGTTGGTGCGCCGCCTGATGACCGACGGGCCGGCTGCGGTGGCTGTCGGGCCGGTGGCCGCCGGGCCGGTGGGGCCGGTGGTCGCCGGGCCGTTGGTGTCGGTCGAGCCGGAGGTGGATCCGGAGGTGGAGCGCTGGCGGCGCGAGGCGGATCTGCTGCTGGCCGAGCGGGCCGAGCTGACCCGGCTCTCCGGTGCGGTCGAGGTGGCCCTCCCCGGGGCGCTGAGCGTCACCCAGCTGGTGGCGTTGCGGCGGGACCCGGCGGCACTGGCCCGTACGCTGCGCCGCCCGGTGCCGGCCGAGCCCAACCCGTACGCCCGCCGAGGCACCGCCTTCCACGCCTGGTTGGAGCAGCGCTTCGGTGCTGACCGCCTGCTTGACCTGGACGAGCTGCCCGGTGCGGCTGACGCGGATGCCGCGCCCGACGAGGCGCTCGTTGAGCTTCAGGAGCGGTTCCTGTCCAGCGAGTGGGCCGACCGGTCACCGGTGGAGGTGGAGGTCCCGTTCGCCACGGTGATCGGCGGCGTCGTGGTGCGGGGGCGGATGGACGCGGTCTTCGCCCGGCCGGGTGGGCGGTTCGACGTGGTCGACTGGAAGACCGGCGCGCAGCCCGTCGGGCCGGCCGCGGAGGTGGCCGCCGTGCAGTTGGCCGTGTACCGGCTGGCCTGGGCGGAGCTGGCCGGCGTGCCGGTGGACCGGGTGGGCGCGGCGTTCCACTACGTCCGGCACGGGGTGACGGTGCGGCCCGCGGACCTGCTTGATGTGACCGGGCTCACCGCCATGATCGCCCAGTTGCCCGAAGATTCTGCGCAACATTGACCGCTCGCGGGAAAACCATGATAGGTTGACCGGGTTGCAGTTTTGGTTACCAGAGACTCTGTGTGCGCCTGGCGGGATTGTGGCCCCAGGCGCTCTTTGTTGTGTCCGGAGTTCTCCGGGCGGGGCGACCAGAAGCGACAGGCGATTCGCGCATCCCCGCGCGGAGCGCTCCTCTTCGGGCACGCAACAAGTGCGCGTCCGACGTTCCGTCAAGGAGACGAAACACATGGCTATTGGCACCGTGAAGTGGTTCAACGCTGACAAGGGCTTCGGCTTCATCACCCCGGACGGCGGCGGCGCTGACGTCTTCGCCCACTTCTCGGCGATCCAGTCCTCCGGCTACCGGAGCCTGGACGAGAACCAGCGGGTCGAGTTCGAGGTGACCCAGGGCCAGAAGGGCCCGCAGGCGGAGAACATCCGCCCGCTCTGATCTTCGGATCGGTCAGCATTACCTGTCGCGCCCTCCGGGTGTGACGGTGACGGGACCGGCCCGCCTCGCCGCCGCCTGCACACGCATCCCCGCGGCGCCGCCGCCCACCACCACCACGTCGTATGTCTCGTCCACAAATATC
>NZ_JBEZZW010000060.1:0-29904 GCF_040639415.1 Micromonospora sp. NPDC023888
GGTGTGCCGATCGACTGTGTGGGTTTCCAGTCGCACCTGGGCACGTCGTTGGCGGGTGACTACCAGGCCAATCTGCAGCGTTTCGCCGACCTCGGTGTGGATGTGCAGATCACCGAGCTGGACGTGATGGGCGGCAGCAACCAGGCCAACATCTTCGGCTCGGTCACCCGCGCCTGCCTGGCCGTCTCGCGCTGCACCGGCATCACCACCTGGGGTGTACGCGACTGCGACTCGTGGCGCGGGTCGGACAACGCCCTGCTCTTCGACTGCAGTGGCAACAAGAAGGCGGCGTACACGAGCGTGCTGAACGCCCTCAACGCCGGCTCGACCACGCCCACCACGCCCCCGCCGAGCAGCGGGGTGGACACCAGCGCCTGGTACGTGTTGCTGAATCGCAACAGCGGTAAGGCGCTGGACCTGTACGCCTCGGCCACCACCGACGGCGCCCGGATCAGTCAGTGGTCGCGGAACAACGGCACGAACCAGCAGTGGCAGTTCGTGGACTCGGGGGGCGGCTTCTACCGGCTGAAGTCCCGGCTCTCCAGCAAGGTCCTCGACGTCAGTGGCTTCTCGACCGCCGACGGTGCGGCGATCGTGCAGTGGAGCGACAGCAATGGCACCAACCAGCAGTTCCGGCTCGCCCAGTCGGCCGATGGTTACCAGCGCCTGATCAACCGCAACAGCGGCAAGGCCGTCGAGGTGCAGGGCGCGTCCACCGCTGACGGCGGAAACATCGTCCAGTACAGCGACTGGGGCGGCACCAACCAGCAGTGGCAACTGGTCCGCATCGGATAGCGACCGGCATGATCTAGCTGGAAACCGTAGCGGCCCGCCCCATCCATCGGGGCGGGCCGCTACGACCGCTCAGCTCAGGTGATGGTGTGGATTTCACGAGTGCCTCCGGGGCGGTTGATGGTGTCCGGCCATCGTCGGCACATCACCCTCATTCATCGACTCGTTAGCGCTAATTTCCACACGCGGGCGGCGCGGCTGCGAAGTCGATCGCCGGCCTGGCCGGCACGTGATCCGGTGGCCGCATCTCGCCCGCGTATCCCCGACGTGCCGACGCCACCACCAGACGCTGGCACACACCCCCAGGGCACGCGCGTGCGTTCTGCTCGTGGGTGACCCCGATCGAAGGAGTGGACCATGAAAGCCATCGGTGAGGTTCGTCCCGCCTCTTCACCGAGACGTCGTTGGCGGTCAGGGTTGGCCGCCGCGGCGGCCGCGATCATGGCAGCCGGCACACTCGTCGCGGTCAACGCGGCACCCGCGGCGGCGGCGACGGTGGACACCAACGCCTGGTACGCCCTGGTGAACCGCAACAGCGGCAAGGCGCTGGACCTGTACGCCTCGGCCACCACCGACGGCGCACGGATCAGCCAGTGGTCGCGGAACAACGGCGCGAACCAGCAGTGGCAGTTCGTGGACTCCGGAGGCGGCTTCTACCGGTTGAAGTCCCGGCACTCCGGCAAGGTCCTCGACGTCAGTGGCTTCTCCACCACCGACGGTGGGGCGATCGTGCAGTGGTCCGACCTCAACGGGACGAACCAGCAGTTCCGGCTGGCCGACTCGGACGGCGGGTATGTCCGGCTGATCAACCGCAACAGCAACAAGGCCGTGGAGGTGCAGGGCTCGTCCACCGCCGACGGCGCCAACGTCGTGCAGTACGCCGACTGGAACGGCACCAACCAGCAGTGGCAGCTCGTCCGCATGGACGGCGGCGACCCGCCACCCACGGGTGGCAGCGGGTGCGGCAAGGCACCGACGCTGTCCAGCGGCACGCACACGATCCAAAGCAACGGGAAGAGCCGCACCTTCATCCTGCGGGTGCCCGCCAACTACAACAACAGCAACCCCTACCGGCTGATCTTCGCGTTCCACTGGCGTGGCGGCACGATGCAGGAGATCTCCTCGGGCGGCACCAGCGGGACCGCGTGGTCCTACTACGGGCAGCAGGAGCAGTCGAACAACAGCGCCATCCTGGTCGCGCCCCAGGGGTTCGGCAACGGCTGGGGCAACGCCGGTGGTGAGGACATCACCTTCGTGGATGACATGATCAGCCGGATCGAGAGCGGCCTCTGCGTCAACCCGCGGCAGCGGTTCGCCCTCGGCTTCAGCTGGGGTGGCGGCATGAGCTACGCCGTGGCGTGCGCGCGGGCCAACGTCTTCCGCGCCGTCGCCGTCATCTCCGGCGGGCAGATCAGCGGTTGCAGCGGCGGTACGCAGCCCATCGCGTACTTCGGGCTGCACGGCATCTCGGACAACGTCCTGAGCATCTCCGGTGGCCGGGCGTTGCGCGACACGTTCGTCCGCAACAACGGCTGCACCGCGCAGAGCCCGCGCGAGCCGGCGGCGGGCAGCCGCACGCACGTCACGACCACGTATTCCGGCTGCCGGGCCGGTTACCCGGTGCAGTGGGCCGCGTACGACAACGGTCACATGCCCGGCCCGGTCGACGGCACCTATGCCGAGAGCGGCATCACGACCTGGACCAAGGGTGAGATCTGGAGGTTCTTCGCGCAGTTCTCCTGACCGGCGTTGCCGACCTGGTCGGCTTCCGGCGGCGCCTGCTCCCGTATCCCGGGGGTGGGCGCCGCTTCGTCGTTCGGCCGGTCAGCGTTGCAGACGAACCGGCTTGCCCGAACCGCTGCGGCGGACCAGCCAGGCCTCGGTGATGTGGGTGAACATCGCCTCGGCGGCGCCCTCGGAGTCGTGCGCGGCGATGCGCTCGTAGATGCGCCGGTGGCCCCGGTTGGACGCCACGCACAGGGAGCGTTCGGTCCGGCCCATGTAGCGGGCGGTGTTGATGACCTGGCTCTCCAGTGCCCGTACGACGCCGCGAGCGATGCGGTTCCCGGACGTCTGCATGATCGCGTCGTGGAAGGCCCGATCGTGCTCGTGGTAGGTGACGTGGTCGTCGACGAGTTCGTCCATCCGGTCCACCATCGCGCGCAACCGGTCGATGGTCTCCGCGTCGGCGAGCCGGGCGGCGACGTTCGCCATGTCGGATTCCAGCACGCGCCGGGTGACGACGAGATCGTCGAGGATGGCGAGGCTGTCGTCCTGGGCAATGGTGGCGCCGAGGACGAGTTCGTCGAGCATGTCCCACTGCGCCGCGGGGGTGACCATGGTGCCGGCACCCTGGCGCACCTGCACCAGACCCTTCTCCTGAAGGATCTTGACGGCCTCCCGGACGACGGTCCGGCTCACCGAGAAGGTCTCGCAGAGGATCGGTTCGGGAGGTAGGGACGTCCCGGACGGGTGTACGCCACGGACGATGCGTTCCACCAGTTCGGCGGTGACCGCTCTGGCCAGGTTGGTTGGCCGACGCACCCATGCCGGTGTCACCGGGCTGTTCAGGGCCGTCTCCTGCGATGGCGTCATGTCCCCTCCGAAAGGCTCGCCGTGGCACGACGTCTGGCTCAGTGTACGGCTGAGTATTGACGTCACACGTCATACGAGTTACGTTCCGGGCAACATTGGCACGGCGGCGCGACCGCCGGCCACCCCACTTTCTGAGGTGACAACTGATGAGACAGCGCGCTATATGGTCGGCCGTCCTCGTTGTGGGCCTGGCTCTGGCCGGTTGTGGAAGTGCTAGCGATTCAAGCTCGTCGAGCGGGTCGGACAGCAAGCTCGTCGTGTGGGACTGGAAGTCCGGCGAGGCGTTCGCCAAATCCTATCTGGACAAGGCTAAGGCCGACTTCAAAAAGAAGCACCCAAATGTCGAGGTCGAGTTCGTCGCACAGCCCTTCGACCAGTACTACACGCTGCTCGGTGCGGCGATCCAGTCCGGCAAGGGCCCGGACGTCATGCTGTTCAACGGCGGCGGCCAGATCCGGGACCGGGTGGACGCGTTGGTGCCGATCACCGACTACGTGGCCGAGGACAAGCAGCGGCTGGCCGGGTGGGACGCGTTCACCAAGGACGGCAAGGTCTACGCCGGGCCGGTGACCCTTCAGGGCTACCCGATCTACTACAACAAGGAGGTCTACCGGAAGGCCGGCCTCGACCCGGCGACCCCGGCCGCCACCTGGGACAAGTTCGTCGCCGACTGCGCCGCCATCGCCAAGGCCGGCTCCAAGTGCTTCGCCCTCGGCAACAAGGAGGGCGTCGGCATCCAGTTCTGGCTCTCCAGCATGGGGTCGGTCACCCTCACCGCCGCGGAGTACGACGCCTGGATCACCGGCAAGCGCGACTGGACCTCGCCCAACGTCAAGCGGATCTTCCAGCTCTGGAAGGAGACCGGCGACCGGAAGATGAACAGCGACGGGGCCAACTCGACGGCGATGTTCAACGACTCGTTCGCGTTCTTCCAGTCCGGTAAGGCCGCCCACGTCATGGGCCTGATGTCGGACGTCGGGCACTGGAAGGACTTCAACGAGTTCCTGACCCCGGAGAAGCTGGGCGTCATGAAGCCTCCGATCGTCACCGCCGGCACCACCCCGAGCCTCCCGTACGACGGTGGTATCGGCTACGGCGTCGCCAAGTGGACGAAGGACCCGAAGGTGGCCGCCGACCTGGTGCGCTCCCTGACCTCGGCGGACGCGCTGAAGGCCTTCTACGCGGACGCCGGCGCGATCGTCGCCGACACCACGATCGACGTGTCGCAGAACGGCCCGGCCGTCTCCACGATCGTCGCCGATCTGAAGACCGGCAAGCCCGCTCTGCACGTGGCGCTCTCCTCGAAGACGATCGACCTGATGGGGCGGCTGTCCCAGCAGCTGCTCAGCGGTTCGATCACCGTCGACGAGGTGGTGAAGCAGTTGGCCGCTTCCGACCAGGCGGGCTGACCCTCGTGTCAATCGGAAACACGCAACCGTCGGTCCGTCTGGCTCAGGCCGGACGGGCCGGCGGGGCGGCGCCCACCCCCGCCGCACATCGGCATGGTGCACAGCCTCGTCGCACCCGTGGCGGCCTGCGGGCCGAACGCTTCGCCCCCTACATCCTGGTCGCTCCGGCCGTCCTGATCATCGTGGTGCTGCGGCTCTATCCGCTGCTCCTCGGCGTCAACTTCTCCTTCACCGGCGACGGTGCGCAGAACGGGACGGCTGTCGGTTTCGGCAACTATCGCGAGCTCTTCGCCGACCCGCTGTTCCAGACCGCGCTGAAAAACGTCGGGCTGCTGGTGCTTCTGCTGCCGGTGGCGGTGGCCATCCCCGGTCTGCTCGCGACGTTCATCTACCTGCGGGTGCCCGGTCACCGCTTCTACCGCAGCGTCTACTTCTTCCCCGCGGTGCTCTCGCCGGTCATCGTCGGCGCGATCTTCAACCTGCTGCTCGCCTTCGACGGCCCCCTCAACGCCATCCTCGGGTCGTTCGGCATCAGCCCGGTGGACTGGCTCGGTGACCCGGACCTGGCGATGTTCATGGTGGTGGGCGTGCACATCTGGGCCACCTTCGGAATGGCCCTGGTGGTGTTCCTCGCCGGCTTCGCCACCCTGGACCCCGCGCTCCTGGACGCCGCCCGGGTGGACGGGGCGTCGCTACGCCAGGTGGTCTGGCACGTGATCATCCCGGCCCTCTCGCGCACCATCCAGTTCGTCTTCGTGACCACGATGATCGGGATGCTGACCTCGATGTTCGGCCTGCTCTTCGTGATGACCAGCGGCGGACCGGAGGGTTCGACCTACCTGCCGGAGTACTACATCTGGATCCAGCAGGGCCAGATGAACCGCCCGGCGCTCGCATCGGCCGCCTCGACGATCCTCTTCATCATCATGCTCGTGGTGGGGCTGTTGCAGATCAAGCTGCTCGAACGATCCGGAAAGGAGGATTGATGTCTCGGGTCCGCCTGGGATGGTGGTTGATCGCCGTCCCCATGTCACTGCTCGCGCTGGCGACGATCTACCCCCTGCTCTTCACCGCCAACGTCGCGATGAAGACCCGCCGTGACTACATCCTCGACCGGTTCTCCCTGACCGACGCCCTGCGCTGGGAGAACATCAGCACGGCGTGGAACAGCGTCGGCATGGGCCGTTACTTCGCCAACTCGCTGCTCGTGGTGACGGTGTCGGTGATCCTGCTGCTGCTGCTCGGATCGATGGCCGGCTTCGCGCTGAGCCAGCTACGGTTCCGTGGCTCGTCGGCGTTGTTCCTGGGTTGCCTCGCGGGACTCTTCATCCCGTTCCAGGTGATCATGGTGCCGCTGTCCCGGATCATGGCCGACACGGCGCTGATCGACACGTACCCCGGTCTGATCCTCGTCTACGTGGCCCAGTTCCTGCCCTTCACCGTCTTTTTGATGACGAGCTACTACCGGGGCATCCCGTCGGAGATCGTCGACGCCGCCCGGATCGACGGCAACACCGTGTACGGCGTGTACCGCCGGATCATGTTGCCGCTGGGCACCCCGGCACTGCTGTCGGTCGGCATTCTCAACGCCCTGTTCTGCTGGAACGACGTCCTCATGGCACTGGTGATGATGCCCTCGGCCGATCACCGGACGCTGATGATCGGGGTCACCTCGTTGCGGGGTCAGTACTCCGACAACATTCCCACCTTCGCCTCCGGGGTGCTGATCGCCGCCATACCCGTCCTGTTGGTTTACCTGTTCCTCCAGCGCCAAATTGCCGACGGTGTAGCCGCCGGTTCCA
Organism: Micromonospora sp. NPDC023888; assembly: GCF_040639415.1. Lineage (NCBI taxonomy): Bacteria > Bacillati > Actinomycetota > Actinomycetes > Micromonosporales > Micromonosporaceae > Micromonospora > Micromonospora sp. NPDC023888. The sequence continues at coordinate 6,599 of NZ_JBEZZW010000060.1, forward strand.
CGAAGGGTTGACATGCGGATCACGGGATATCGGACGCTCACCACGGTCCAGGAATGGGGGCGGCCCGTCGGCGATGCCAACGGGGTGTTCGCCGACGGGGTGGTTCCGTTCTCGATCGTCATCGTCGACACCGACGAGGGCGTCTCGGGAGTCGGCCTCGGGCCGCACGTTGAGATCGAGCGGATCTTCGCAGCCATCGAGGGCGAAGACCCCCGTGCCGTGACGACCCTGTACGACCGGATGCTGCGGCACACCTTCAAGGCGGGCCACGCCGGCCCGGTGTTCGGCACCATCGGCGCACTCGACACCGCACTCTGGGACATCAAGGCACAGGCTGCCGGCGAGCCGCTGTGGCGGCTGCTGGGCGGACGTGACCGGCGGGTCAACGCCTACGCGTCCGGCCTGGACATCGGGCTCACCGACGACGAACTCGTCGCGGAGTACGAGGTCTACGCCAGCCACGGCCTGCGCGCCGCGAAGCTCAAGGGCGGTCTCGACATCGAGCGCGACCGGCACCGCCTCACCCTGGTCAAAGAGGTCCTGACCGAGGCGGGGCACGGCCGGCGACCGGGTCTCATGCTCGACGTCAACGAGGCATGGACCCGCAAGCAGGCAGTCCGGCACGTCTGCGAACTCGAACGGTCCCTCGACCTCATCTGGATCGAGGAGCCCGTCCGACGCTGGGACGCCGAGGGCCTCGCCACCGTCAGCCGAGGAGTCTGCGCGTCGGTCGCCACCGGGGAGAACCTCACCGGGCTCGAACAGTACCGGCCGCTGCTCGCCGCCGGCGCGGTCGACGTCGTCCAGATGGCCGCCGTCTGGGGGGTCACCCACTTCCTGCGGGCGTCCGCCCTGGCGCACGCGTACGACCTGCCGGTCAGCCCGATCGGCAACAGCCCGATCGGTCTGTTGCACGCCGCGACCTCGGTGCCGAACCACCTGACCAGCGAGTTGCAGGACCTGCATCCACCGGTCGGCGTCTCGGTCGACCTGCACATCGAGGACGGTGCCTTCATCCTCGGCGACGCACCCGGGCTTGGTGTCCGCATCGACGAGGAGCGGATCCGGACGGCCAACCACCGCCCGCAGGCGCAGACGGCCGACAGCCCCAACGTCCGGCCGGAGCGGGCCGGCCGGCGGCTGCTGGCCGGCATCGACGGGATTGTCCCCGCGCGCCAGGTGCCCGTGGTGCCGCTGAACTACCGCAACGAGGTGTCGCCCACCGCGCGGCACTGAGCTGACCGCCAGAAACAGAGAGCGCGTGGGTGCACCGCCATCGCGGTGCACCCACGGCCATGTCCGGTCGGCACGAACGGCGTGCCGGCCGTCGAGACGGAGGATCGATGAAGGCAGTCGTCTACCGGGGGGCGCGAGACCTCGGAATCGAGGATCGCGATCCGGTCCCGCCGGGTCCCGGCGAGGTGCGGATCGAGGTGGCGTACACCGGGATCTGCGGCACCGACCTGCACATCTACCACGGAGACATGGACGCGCGGGTCGGTGACTCCGCGATCATCGGGCACGAGATGTCCGGCCGGATCGCGGCCGTCGGGCCGGACACCACCGGCTGGCGCATCGGACAGCCGGTCACCGTGCTGCCGACCCGGCCGTGTGGGCAGTGCGCCGCCTGCCAGCGCGGGCACTCCCACGTCTGCCACGCCATGAACTTTCTCGGCATCGACTCACCGGGCGCCATGCAGTCCTACTGGACCGTGCCGGCGGAACTGGTTCTGCCGCTCCCCGAGGAACTGCCGCTCGACCACGCGGCGCTCGTCGAGCCGGTCGCGGTCGCCGTGCACGACGTCCGCCGGGGGAACGTGACAGCCGATGACCAGGTGGTCGTGGTCGGCGGCGGGCCGGTGGGGGCGCTCATCGCCGTCGTCGCGCAGGGTCGCGGCGCGCGGGTGCTCCTCGTCGAGCCGGACCCGTTCCGACGCGAGGTGGCGGCCGGGATCGGGATCGAGGCCGTCGACCCGGGAGCGACAGACGTCGTGGCCCTTGTCAACGACCGCACCAACGGCGCGGGCGCGGACATCGCCTTCGAGGTGTCCGGGTCCGCCGGCGGCGTCACCACTGCCGTCGACGTCCTCACCACCCGCGGTCGGCTGGTGATGGTGGCGATCCACCCCCGGCCCCGCGAGGTCAACCTGCACCGCTTCTTCTGGCGTGAGCTGGAACTGCTCGGCGCGCGGTTGTACCAGCGCGACGACATGGTGGAGGCGATCCGGTTGGTCGCCTCCGGCGAGATCCCGGCGCGACAGCTCATCTCCCGGGTGGAGCCGGTCGAGGCGGCCAGCGCCGCCTTCACGGCACTGGAGGGTGGCGGCGTGATGAAGGTGCTGCTCGATCTGCGGGAGGGAAACCAGTGACGGCCCTGTTCGACCTGTCCGGACGCGTCGCCGTCGTGACCGGTGCGCGGCGCGGTATCGGCCTCGCCATGGCCGAGGCCCTGGCGCTTGCCGGTGCCGACATCGTTGGCGTCTCCGCCCAGCTCGAATCGGAGGGCAGCGAGGTCGAACGCCGGGTGCGGGCCGCCGGCCGCCAGTTCACCGCGCTGCGTGCCGATCTCGGCGACCGGGCCGCCGTACACCAACTGGCCCGGGACCTCACCGCTCTCGGGCCGATCGACATCCTGGTGAACAACGGCGGCACGATCGCCCGCACCCCGGCCGCCGAGCACCCGGACGAGATGTGGGACCACGTCATCGAGGTGAACCTCAGCAGTCAGTTCATCCTGAGCCGGGAGATCGGCCGGACGATGGTCGAGCGTGGCCGTGGGAAGATCATTTTCACCGCCTCGCTGTTGAGCTTCCAGGGCGGCATCACGGTCCCCGGCTACGCCGCGTCGAAGTCGGGCATCGCCGGGCTCACCAAGGCGTTGGCGAACGAGTGGGCGGCCCACGGGGTGAACGTCAACGCCATCGCCCCCGGCTACATCGCCACCGACAACACCCAGGCGCTGCGCGACGACCCCGACCGCAACCAGGCGATCCTCACCCGCATTCCGGCTGGCCGGTGGGGTCGCGCCGACGATCTCGGCGGTGCCACCGTGTTCCTGGCGTCGTCGGCGTCGGACTACGTCAACGGGGTCGTGCTGCCCGTCGACGGCGGCTGGATGGGCCGATGACGGGCGGGACGCTGTCCCAGGTGACAGTCGCCGGCGGCCACCTGGGCGAGCCCGTTCGCCGCGTACCCGGGTGGGCGGCGTCATGAGGACGCGAGCGCTGCCGCGTGCCCCGCGGGTGCGTCTCACCGAGTTGGGGTTCGGGGCGGCCCAGGCCGGCAACCTGTACCGGGCGACGACGGACGATGAGTTCGCCGCGGCGGTCGACGCGGCGTGGGCGGCGGGCGTCCGGTACTACGACACCGCGCCGCACTACGGACTCGGGCTGTCCGAACGTCGCCTCGGCGCCGCGTTGCGCCAGCGACCACGCGACGAGTACGTCGTGTCGACGAAGGTCGGGCGACTCCTGGTGCCGTCGCCCGAGAATGCCCACCAGCGGGACTCCGAGGGGTTCGACGTTCCCGCGAGTCACCGCCGGGTGTGGGACTTCAGCCGCGACGGCGTTCTCCGCTCGATCGAGGCCAGCCTCGACCGCTGCGGGCTGGACCGGATCGACATCGTCTACCTGCACGACCCGGACGAGCACTGGGAGCAGGCCGCGCACGAGGCCGTGCCGGCCCTGGTCGACCTGCGTGATCAGGGCGTCGTGGGCGCCATCGGGGCCGGCATGAACCAGTCGGCGATGCTGGCGCGGTTCGTGCGGGAGACCGACGTCGACGTGATGATGTGCGCCGGACGGTACACCCTGCTCGAACAGGGTGCGGCCGACGACCTGCTGCCCGCCGCCGAGAACCGGGGGGTTGGCGTGGTCATCGCGGGCGTCTACAACTCGGGGTTGCTGTCGCGGGACCGGCCACCGGCCGATGCCGTCTACAACTACCAGCAGGCCCCCGCCGAGGTGATCGAGCGGGCGCGGCGGATCGCGGAGGTCTGCGAGACGTACGGGGTGACCCTGCCGCAGGCGGCGCTGGCCTTCGTCCGCCGGCATCCGGCCGTCGTGTCGACGGTGGTCGGCGTCCGCACCGAGGCGCAGATGACCGAGACGGTACGGCGGTCCGACGTCGCCGTACCGGAGGAGCTGTGGGGCGCCCTGACGGCGGCCGGGTTGCTCGCCGTGGCGCCCGGTCCCGGCGCGGCGGGTCAACCGAACTGACGACGACGTCCCGGCCGGGACCGGCTCCGATTCTCGGACACCGGTCCCGACCGGGACGTCATCTGTTACCGCGACACTCGCAGGTCAGACTGCGGTGAACCGCCACTGCTGGTTGGTCGCGCTGTGGCAGGTCCACTGCAACAGCCGGGCGCCGTCGGTGGTGGCCGCGCCGTTGACGTCGACGCAGAGGCCGCTCAGCACACTCTTCACCGTGTACACGCCGGAGGTTCCCGTCGCGGTGGCGGTGAACTTCTGCTGGTTGCCGTTGTTGCAGGTGGCCTGCTGGAGGAAGGCACCCGCCGCTGTCGAACTGCCGACCACCTCGACGCACTTGCCGCTGTGCACCGCCTTCAGGTAGAGGGCGCCGCTGCCGGCGTCCACGGCCTGCCACTTCTGGTTGTTGCCACCGGTGGACGCCCACTGGGTGATCTGGGCGCCGTCGGCGGTGGAGACACCGCTGACGTCCATCAGCTTGTTGCTGTGTTGCGCCGTGAGCGTGTAGGTCTTACCGGCCAGACCGTCACCGGTGCCGGTGCCGGGTGTCCCGACGCCGTTTCCGCCGAAGGTGTGCGAGTCCAGATCGAACGACCCGCTACTGCCCTTGAACACCATGTAGAGCGTCTGTGTCCCGCTGGAGGCGGCGACGCTCACCGGTGTCGTGGACTGGTAGTTGTCCCAGCCGCCCGTACTGGGCACCGTGGTGGTGGCCAGCAGGGTGCCGGTCGGCGAGCCGGCGCGCAGCTCGATCGAACCGCCGCCGGAGGGCGACGACACCCGGTAACTGACAGTCGAGATGCCCGACAGGTTCATCGGGCTGAACGCGATCCAGTCGTTTGCGGAGATGTCACCGACGCGCTTGGTGCTCTCCGCCGCCGCCTGGTCGATGACCCGGATGCCGGACTGGCTGCTGAAGTACTCGGACTGCTTGTGCTTCGGTTGCAGGATCGCCTGCGCGGTGCCGGTGAGCGGGGACCCGCCCCCCGAGCCGCCGTTGTCGGTGTACCGCGCGTTCAGCACGTAGAACAGGTTGGCGCCATCGGGGTGCCCACCGAGCAGGTCGGTGGAGATGGTGCCCGAGCAGCCCGGGTACTCGGTGGTCTCGTGGGCGTGGTCGTCGTGACCGAGCGCCGGGTTGAGGAACACCTTCGAGCAGTCGACAGTGCCGCCGTCCGGGTCGGTGACGGTGATCTGGTATGGCACCTTGTCACCGAAGTTGAGCATGCCACCGTTGCCCGGTGTGGTGATGGTGACCACCGGGGCGCTGTTGCCGACGGTGATCGGGACGTTGGCGAAGCCGGTCTTACCGGTGCTGTCGGTGACCTTCAACTGGGCTGTGTAGTTGCCGTTGGAGGTGTACACCTTCGACGGGTTGGCCGCCGTGGAGGTGGTGCCGTCGCCGAACGTCCACAGGTAGCTCAGCGTGTTGCCGTCCGGGTCGGACGTGCCGGCGCTGCTGAACTGGACGGTGAGCGGTGCGCTGCCGCTGGTGGGGGTGCCGGTGGCCTTGACGATCGGGGACCGGCCGCCCTGGATGTAGTCGATCCGGTAGAGCCCGGAGTCGCTGTTGCCGCCGCCGAAGTTGGTGCCCCACTCCAGCAGGTAGAGCGAGCCGTCCTTGCCGAACTCCATGTCCATCGGCTTGTTGAAGCCTACGCCGGGCAGGAACGGGTTGGTGCGGGTCACCGCCGAGGAGGAGTCGAAGTGCACCTCCTTGACGTAGTTGCGGGCCCACTCGTAGAAGAAGTGCACGCCGTCGTAGTAGGGCGGGAACTTCGTCGCCGACGGGTTCGACGCGTCGTACCGGTAGACCGGGCCGCCCATCGGCGCGGAGCCGCCGGAACCAAGCTCCGGGAACGTCGTCGAGGCGGGGTAGCCATACCAGATGTTGGGCATGACGACCGGCTTCAGGTTGACCAGCCCGGTGTTGTTCGGCGAGTTGTTGACAGGCGCCGAGCAGTTGAACTTCGCGCCGACGACGCCGGTGTCCGGGTTGTACGGCGCGTAGGGCTGGTTGTTGCCGTGGCAGAACGGCCAGCCGTAGTTGCCGGGCGTCTTGATCACGTTCAGCTCGACCAGGCCCTCGGGGCCACGGTTGGTGGTGGGCGGGTTGCGGTCCGGCCCGTAGTCGGCCAGGTAGACCCAGCCGTTGGCCGGATCGATCGAGAACCGGAACGGGTTGCGGAAGCCCATCGCGTAGATTTCCGGCTTGGTCTGCGCGGTGCCCTGGGGGTAGAGGTTGCCGGTCGGGACGGTGTAGCCGCCGCTGGCTCCGGGGCGGATGCGCAGCAGCTTGCCGCGCAGGTCGTTGGTGTTGCCCGCGCTGCGGGCGGCGTCCAGGTTGGACTTGCCCGAGCGCCAGTCCAGCGGGGCGTAGCCCTGCCAGTTGGGGTCGAGGTTCGGGGGCGTGTCGTCACCGGTGCCGATGAAGAGGTTGCCGTCCGGACCGAACTCGATGTAACCGCCGGTGTGCCCGGGCTCCGGGAACGTCCGGTCCCGGTACGCCGGGATGTCGATGATCGTCACACCGCTCGACATGTTCAGCGTGTCACCGCTCATCGTGTAGCGGGAGACCCGGTTGACGTCGGTCGAGCTGCTCGCCGGCGAGTGGTAGAGGTACACGTACCCGTTCGTGGCGAAGTTGGGGTCGAGCGCCATACCGGTGAGGCCGTCCTCGCCACCGGTGTAGACGCTCAGCGTGCCGGCGGTGACGGTGCTGTTGGTGGACGGCTTGAAGACCTTGAGCTGCCCGCCGCGCTGGGCGTAGAACACCCGTCCGTCCGGGGCGACGGCCATCGCCATCGGGTCGACGGTGTTGTCGTCGAGGGTGCGCTTCTCGAAGTTGCCCCAGACGGTGCCGCCGCAGTCGCCGGGAGCGTTGCCGGCGGCCCACTTGATCCCACCGAGGACGTGGTTTTGGAAGTTGGTCTCGCTGTAGGAGGCGATCGCGTGGCCCATCGCGGTGGCCCACACCCGCCCGCCGCCGGTGTCACGGCACCAGGAGATCGGGTGGTCCGGGCCCATCGCCCGGGAGCCCGGGTTGTAGGTGCGCTCGTCGGCGGTCACCAGGACGTGCACCTTGCCGCGCGGGTTGGAGTCGAAGTTGTACCACTCCTCGCTGCGGTTCCACCTGTCCGGCAGGCCGGCCGTCGACGGGTGCTGCTTGTCGGCGACGATGGCGGTGCCGGGCAGCACGCCGGGGGAGTGCTCGGGCATGTGGGCGCCGCCGTTGATGGTGTTGTCCCACCACGGATACTCGGACTCGATGCCCATGTCGAGGGCGTTGTGGATGGCGACGATTCCCTTGCCGCTGGCGAGGTAGCCCTCCACCGCCTGGCGCTGGGCCGCCGAGGTCCAGACCATGCCGGAGGTCTGGAGCATGACGATCACGTCGAAGGTCGCCAGGTTGGCGGCGGTGAAGACGCTGGAGTCCTCGGTCGCCACCACTTCGAAGTTGTTAGCGGTGGCCTGCTGCTGGAGCATGCTGATACCGGCGGGGATCGAGTCGTGCCGGTAGCCGGTGGTCTTGCTGAACACCAGGGCGCGGAAGGCGGGGGCCGCCGAAGCGGGTGGGGCGAGTCCGAGGGCCAGCAACAGGCCCGCGATCACCGAGATGATCATCGTATTGCGACGCATGGCGTCTCCTAGGTTGGACGGGCAACTCCGATTGCGCCCACGGGCTCACCGTGCGTCAGGTTGTGCCTGGACGCATAGGTGAGCACGAGTGGGCTGGGCTGTCCTCGTGCCGTTCGCCGAAACGGCAGTCAGACTCGCGGAACATCACAGAGGGTGATGGCGGCTGTGGTTCTTGTCCCGTGGTCCACGAGGTCAGGATGAGCTAGAAATAGATGGGTGTCAATGAATGGGGTGACGTCCGACGTCTTGCCCTGATGACGACGGCCATGTCCGAATCTCTCGCGCACGGCGTCGCTGCCGATCGAGTGACGGCCCTGGCAATCAGCCCCGGTCGAGGATTGCGGACCTGCATCCAAACATCTATGTTCTTCATACGTGTGATGTTTCGTCGATGTCAAGAGAATGTTCGCAACATAAAAACGTAAGTCCCCGCAGCTAGCTGCGAAAGTTCCTGGTCCGGCCACGAGCGGGTCGGACGCCGGCCTGTGCACCCTGTCGATGACTACTATCTGTGAGGGCTTTCGGGATGTCAGACCCACCGCCGTCGCCGCTGCTCACCCTTCGGGGCATCGGCAAGTCCTTCCTCGGGGTACGCGTTCTCGACGACGTCGACCTCGATGTCGCGCCGGGCGAGGTCCACGCCGTTGTCGGTGAGAACGGCGCCGGGAAATCGACTCTCATGAAGATCGTCTCGGGCGGGTACGCCCCGGACGGGGGCACCGTCGAGTTCGCCGGTGAAGCGCGCACGTTCCGTGGCCCGCGGGACGCCCAGCGGGCCGGCGTCGGCATCATCCACCAGGAGTTCAACCTGCTGCCGGAACGCACCGTCGCGGAGAACGTCTACCTGGGCCACGAGCCGGTCCGGCGCGGGCTCGTCGACCGTCGGGAGATGCTCGACCGCACCACGCGGCTGCTCGCCTCGATCGGGGAGACCGCATTGCCGGCCGACGCCCGGGTGGGGCAGCTCGGCGTCGCCCAGCAGCAGGTCGTCGAGATCGCCAAGGCGCTCGCCCTGGACGCGCGGCTGCTCATCATGGACGAACCGACCGCCGCGCTCGCCGACCACGAGGTCGAGCTGCTCTACGGGTTGGTGCGCCGACTCCAGGAGCGCGGCATCGGCCTGCTGTACGTCTCGCACCGGCTCGCCGAGGTCTTCGACCTGTCCAGTCGGATCACTGTCCTCAAGGACGGCCGGCGGGTCACCACCGTGGACACCGCGGACACCAGCGCCGACGAGTTGGTGCGGCACATGGTCGGCCGGGAGCTGTCCAGCTACTACCCGGACCGGGCCGCCCCCGAAGACCGGGGTCCGGTGCGGCTCAACCTTCGCGACGTGGGAAACCGGAAGCTGCGTGACGTCAACCTCCAGTTGCGCGCCGGCGAGGTGCTCGGCATCGGCGGCCTCCAGGGCTCCGGGCGGTCCGCGCTGGCCCGTGCGATCTTCGGGGTGTCGCCGTTCACGACCGGCGACGTCACGCTCGACGACCGGCCGGTCCGACTGCGCTCACCCCGCACCGCGATGCGGGCCGGCATCGCCTACGTCACCGAGGACCGCAAGGGCGAGGGGATCGTCCCCCGGCAGTCGGTGCTCGACAACGCGCTGCTCGCCAGTCGGGCCGTCTTCGCGGCCCGGTCCGGCCGTGCGGCCCGCACCGTTCGGGTGCGCGAGTTGCTCAACGCCGTGGAGGTCCGTGGTGCGGGCGACGACCAGGAGATCCGTTTCCTGTCCGGCGGCAACCAGCAGAAGGTCGTGCTGGCCCGCTGGCTCGCGCTCAACCCGCGGATCCTGCTCTTCGACGAGCCGACCCGCGGCATCGACGTCGGTGCGAAGTCAGCCATCCACGACCTCGTCCGCCGCCTCGCCCGCGACGGCGCGGCCGTGCTGATGATCTCGTCCGACCTGCCCGAGCTGTTGGGCATGAGCGACCGGATCGTCGTCATGCGGGACGGCCGTGTCGCGGGCGAGTTGCCCGCCGGCGCGAGCGAGGAGGACGTCGTCGCCCTGGCGGTCGGCGCCGTGCGGGAGGCCGCCGCATGAGCGCCCTGTCGCTCCTGCCGGCCCGCCGCCCCGTACCTGGCGTCTTCGTGGCCCTGACCCTGACCCTCGCGATCGGCTGGCTTGTCGTCCTCATCGACGGCGGTCAGCTCTTCAACCAGTCCACGACGGTGAGCCTGCTGCACGTCGCGGCCGGCCTCGGGCTCGTCGCCGTCGGCCAGACCCTGGTCATCCTCGGCGGCTCGCTCGACCTGTCGGTGGCGTACGTGATCAGCCTCAGCACCCTCGTCGCGGCCGAGACGATGAACGGCAACGACGGCGCGGTGCTGCCGGCGATCGGCCTGGTGCTCGTCGTCAGCGCCGGCATCGGGCTGTTCAACGGGCTCCTCGTCACCAAACTCCGGGTCAACGCGTTCATCGCGACCCTCGGCGTCGGGCTGCTGCTCAAGGGTTACCTCGACAACGGCTACGACGGTCCGGCCGGCACCACCGCGCCCGCGCTGGTGCAGTCTCTCGGCTACCAGCGCATCGGCCCGGTGCCGGTGTCGTTCCTCCTGCTGGTCGCGGTGACCGCGGCGGCCTGGTTCGCGCTCTCCAAGACGCGCTTCGGCCACCACCTGGTCGCCGTCGGCGGTGACCCGGAGGTGGCCCGGCTCTCCGGCGTCCGCAACGACCGGGTCCTCGTCACCGCTCACGTGCTGTGCTCGATGTGTGCCGGGCTCGCCGGCGTCTACCTCGCCAGTCGGCTCGGTTCGGGCGCGCCCCGGGTGGGCACCGAGGGCCTCTACGACCTGGAGTCGATAGCCGCTGTGGTGATCGGCGGAACCGCCCTCGCCGGTGGGCGCGGCGGCGTCATCGGCACGGTCGGGGGAGTGGTGCTGCTCGCCAGCATCGACGCGATCTTCAACCAGTTGGAGGTCGACGCCTTCTTCAAGCAGGTGATCAGGGGCGCGATCATCATCGCCGCGGTGGCCGTCTACGCCCGTCGGGCCATGCGAAAGGCGGCTGCCTAGCCATGCAGACCGTTCAGCGCCGTACGCTGCCGCTGCGTCTCCCGCGGGTCCGCCCCGGTGGCCTCCTGCCGATCCTCGCGATTCTCGCGGTGCTTGTGGTGCTCGTCGGCATTCGACAGCCCGACTTCCTCGCGCCTCCGTCGCTGATGTCGTTCCTCGGACGTTCGGCACCGATCATCCTGCTCGCCGCCGGCCAGTACTTCGTGATCGTCTCCGGCGAATTCGATCTGTCGGTCGGTTCCCTGGTCACCGCGCAGGTGGTCGTGGCGGCCCGGCTCATCGACAGCGACCCGACACGTACCTGGCCCGTGGTGCTGCTCCTGCTCGCCTTCGGCGCACTCGTCGGGCTGGTCAACGGTCTGATCACGACCCGGCTGCGGGTGCCGTCGTTCATCACCACCCTCGGCATGTTCCTGATCCTGGTCGGCGCGGTCTACCTGTGGTCCGACGGTGCGCCGAAGGGTGGGCTCTCCGAGGAGTTCCGCCGGTTCGGCCGGCGGGCCTTCGAGGACGTGCCGGTGCTCGGTCGCGTGCCGTACGCGCTGCTGGTCCTGGTGGCCCTTGCCGTGGTGGCCGTGCTGCTGATGCGCTCCGACTTCGGCCGGACGCTCGTCGCCGTCGGCGACAATCCGCGCACCGCCGAGTTGAGCGGCGTACGCGTCTGGCGTACCCGCACGATCGCCTTCATCCTCAGCGGGCTCGCGGCGGCGGTCGCGGCGATCCTGCTGGGCGGCTACAGCGGCGTGTCGTTCCAGGCCGGCGCGGGCCTGGAGTTCGGTGCGATCACAGCGGTCGTCCTCGGTGGCGTCGCGCTGGGCGGAGGTCGCGGTTCGGTCGTCGGCGCGATGCTCGGTGCGCTGACCCTCGAACTGCTGTTCGCCCTCATGAATTTCTACGGCGTCTCCGGCGCCCTCAGGTCGACCGTCCAGGGCGGGATCATCCTGCTCGCCGTGGCGGTCTCGGCAACGCGTTCTTCGTCGAGATAAAGGGGAACCATAGTGCGACGTTCCATGGCGGCCCTGGCCGCTGTCACCTTGCTGTCCCTCGCCGCCTGTTCCACCGATGAGCCGGGCCCGAGCCCCTCGGGCAGCGCCTCCGCTGCCGGCTCGGGCACCGGGGAGCAGTCGAAGTTCTTCGTGCAGGCTGACTACGACGCCGAGCTGTCGCTGCTCGACGCGACCCCGACGGGTCCCGCCGACAAGCCGTGGGAGCAGGTGCTCAACCCGAAGATGGCGGACACCGCCAAGTTCAAGAAGAACGGCCCGCACAAGATCTGCTTCTCGAACGCGGCGCTCAACAACCCGTGGCGGCAGGTCGGGTTCAAGACCATGCAGGCCGAGGTCGAGGCGCAGAAGAGCCGCATCAAGGAGTTCGTGCACGTCGACGCCGAGGGCAAGGACCAGAAGCAGATCGCGGACATCAACGACCTGCTCGGCAAGGGCTGTGACGCGCTCATCGTGTCGCCGAACACCACCGCCACGCTGACCCCGGCCGTCGAGGCGGCCTGCCAGGCGGGGCTGCCGGTCGTCGTCTTCGACCGTGGTGTCAACACGAAGTGCCCGGTGACGTTCATCAACCCCATCGGCGGCTACGGGTTCGGCCACGTCGGCGCCGAGTTCGTCAGCCAGAAGATGAAGCCCGGCGGTAAGGTCCTCGCCCTGCGGATCCTGCCGGGTGTGGACGTCCTGGAGACCCGCTGGTCGGCGGCGAAGGTGGCGTTCGACAAGGCGAAGGTCGACGTCGTCGGCGTCGAGTTCACCGACGGCGACCCGGCCAAGACCAAGAAGATCGTCGACGACTACATCCAGCGGTACGGCACGATCGACGGCGTCTGGATGGACGCCGGGGCGGTGGCCGTCGCGGCGGTCGAGGCGTTCCAGGACGCGGGCAAGCCCGTCCCGCCGATGAACGGCGAGGACCAACTCGACTTCCTGAAGATCTGGAAGGACAAGAACCTCACCGCCATCGCGCCGACCTACCCGACCTACCAGTGGCGTACGCCGATCATCGCCGCGCTGCGGATCCTCGACGGCGAGCAGGTCTCCAACCCGTGGAAGCTGCCGCAGCCGACCGTCACCCAGGACAACCTGGACAAGTACCTCGACGCGAGCATGCCGCCGCTGCACTACGCGATGTGCGGCTGCACCGACCTGCCCGGCTACCCGCAGCGCTGGAAGTAGGAACAGATGTACGCCATCGGCGTCAACCCGTGGGTGTGGGCCTCGCCGGTCGATGACAAGGCCCTGGCCGAGTTGATCCCACGGATCGCGTCGTTCGGCTTCGACGCGGTCGAGCTGCCGATCGAGCAGCCCGGCGACTGGGACCCGGTCCGCACCCGGGACCTGCTGGCCGAGCACGGTCTCGTCGCCGCCGGCGTCTGTGCGGTCACCTCGCCCGGCCGGGATCTGGTGAACGCCGCCCCGGCCGTCGTGGAGTCGACGGTGGCGTACCTGATGAGGTGTGTGGCGGACGCGGCGGCCGTCGGCGCTGGATGCGTCGGCGGCCCCGTGTACGCCTCGGTCGGCCGCACCTGGCGGATGTCGCCGGCGGCTCGCGCGGCCTGCTACGCGGACTTCCGGCGCGCCCTGATGCCGGTGGCCGACCTGGCGGGCGAGCACGGCGTGAGCATCGGTGTCGAGGCGTTGAACCGTTACGAGACGAGCGTCGTCAACACGATCGAGCAGACGGTCGAGTTGATCGACGGTCTTCCGTCGAGCGTCGGCATCATGATCGATACCTATCACATGAACATCGAGGAGGCAGACCCCTACGCGGCCCTCGCGGTCGCCGGCCCGTACATCAAGCACGTCCAGGTCAGCGGCACCAATCGGGGTGCGCCCGGTGCCGACCACTTCGACTGGCCCCGGTTCTTCACCGTCCTGCGGGACACCGGTTACCAGGGCGCGATCTGCATCGAGTCGTTCACGGGGGAGAACGAGGCGATCGCTACCGCCGCAGCGATCTGGCGTCCGTTGGCACCCTCACAGGACCGTCTCGCCACGGACGGCCTGCGCTATCTCCGGGCGGTCCTCGGGTAACCGCCGCCCGGGATCCTGCCCGCCACCCCCCTCTAGAGTCAGGAGCACCGTCCCGTGTCCGTCTCGTCCACTCCACCGCTGCGGCGGCTGTTGGCCGGCGCCGCCGCGTCAGCGTTGACCGCTCTGGTCGCGGTGACCGCCTCGGCGTCCCCCGCGCTCGCCGCCACCACCACCCTCTACGCGTCGCCCTCCGGCACCGGCACGAGCTGTTCGGCTGCCCAACCCTGTTCGCTGTCCGCCGCGCAGACCGCGGTCCGGGCAGCCAACAGCACGATGTCCGGTGACATCGTCGTGGAGTTGGCCGACGGTGTGTACCGGCTCTCGTCGCCGATGCGGCTGACCGCGGCCGACTCCGGCAACAACGGCTACCAGGTGATCTGGCGGGCGGCCGCCTCGGCGCGTCCGACGATCACCGGCGCCCGTGCGGTCACCGGCTGGTCACTCGTCGACTCCGGGAAGAACATCTGGCGGGCCAACGTTCCCGCCGGGCTCGACTCCCGTCAGCTCTACGTCAACGGGGCCGTCGCCACCCGGGCGCGTACCGCCGTCAACCGGGCCGACTTCACCTTCACCACCTCCGGTATGCGGTTCAGCAACAGCGCGCTGAACTACCTCAACAACCTCGGCAACCAGAACCGGGTCGAGGTGGAGAGCGTCGGCTCGTTCACCGACCGGTACTCGCCGGTGCAGAGCATCAGCGGCAACTTCCTGACGATGCAGCAGCCCGCCTGGAACAACAACACCTTCGGGTTCGACACCCTGTCCCGCCCGCACCGCGCCGGCCCGTTCTACCTGGCCAACGCGTACGAGTTCCTGGACTCGGCGGGGGAGTGGTATCTGAACCCGAGCAGCGGCCAGCTCAACTACATCCCGCTCGCCGGGCAGAACATGAGCACCGTGAGCGTGGAGCTGCCGCAGTTGCAGTCCCTGGTGAACGTCGGCGGCACCCTCGACGCGCCCGCGCACCACATCTCGTTCAGCGGGATCACCTTCACCGGCACGAGCTGGCTCGGCCCCAGCAGCAGCAACGGCTTCGCCGACCAGCAGACCGGCGCGCACATCGTCGGCTCCTGGGCCCGCCCGTCCGACGCGCTGACCTCCTGCCAGGAGGGCTGCCCGCTGTTCGAGGCCACCCGCCCGAGCTGGGCGCAGATGCCGGCCGCGGTGCAGGTCTCCGCCGCCAACACCATCTCCTTCAGCGACTCCCAGTTCGTCAACCTGGGGCAGACGGCCATCGGCATCGGCAACGACGCCAACGCCCACGCCAGCGGCGTCGGCCTGGGCGCCAGCAACATCACCGTCACCCGCTCCGAGATCGCCCGCAACTCCGCCGGTGGCATCGTGGTGGGCGGCGTGCGTGCCGACGCCCACCACCCGAGCGACCAGCGGATGGTCAACCGCAACATCACCATCAGCAACAACCGGGTGCACGATCTCGGCCTGGAGTACCGGGGTGTCGTCTCGATCCTGACCACCTACGTGAACACCTCGCTGGTCTCGCACAACGAGGTCTACAACATGCCGTACACCGGTCTGTCGGTCGGCTACGGCTGGGGCGCCAACGACGCCGGCGGCAGCCAGCACTACGCGAACCGGGGCCTGTACAACTACCAGCCGCGCTACACGACGGCGACCACCGCTGCCAACAACCAGGTCGTCGGCAACTACATCCACGACGTGATGCAGCAGATGACCGACGGTGGCTGCATCTACACGCTGTCGGCGAACCCGGGCGGATCCATCACCCAGAACTACTGCCTGCGGACCAACGGCTGGTTCGGGCTCTACTTCGACGAGGGCTCGCGCTACTACACCGCCCGCAACAACGTGTTCTCCTCGACCGGCACCTGGGCGACCGCCAACTACTTCTACGCCGAGAACATGGGCAACTTCACCGTCACCAACAACTGGTCGACGAACGGCAGCACGAACGTGACGAACGGCGACCGCGGCAACGTCGTCAACAGCAACGTCACGGTCAGCAACGGCAGTTGGCCGTCGGGCGCGCAGACCGTGATCAACACGGCTGGCGTGCAGAGCGGCGGCAGCACCAACCCGACGAACGTGCAGCTCGTGGGCGTCCAGTCCGGCCGCTGTGCCGAGATCGGCAACTCCAGCACGACCAACGGCACGCAGGCCCAGATCTGGGACTGCATCAGTGGCGCCGCCAACCAGCGGTGGACCCACACCGCGAGCCGGCAGCTCATGATCTACGGCACCAAGTGCCTGGACGCCTCCGGCCAGGGCACCACCAACGGCACCACAGTGGTGATCTGGGACTGCAACGGTCAGGCCAACCAGCAGTGGAACATCAACGCCAACGGCACGATCACCGGCGCGCAGTCGGGTCTCTGCCTCGACGCGAACGGCGCCGCGACGGCGAACGGCACGAAGTTGATCCTCTGGGCCTGTAGCGGCGGCACCAACCAGCAGTGGCAGGTCCGCAGCTGACGTAACCGAGGGCAGCAACGGGTCCGGGCTGGGGTGATGTCGCCCCAGCCCGGATCCGCGCGGTGTGCGGCGTGTGCCGCGAGGGTAGGGAGGGAGTGGACAGGGGCCGGTCCGGCGGGGTGCTGCCGGGTGGCTGCCTGTTCGTCCCTTTCCCCGCCGGCCTTTGCCGGCCGCCGACAAGGACTATGCGATGACGCAGCCGAGAGCGGACCCCGCCGACGCGTTGGCCGAGCTGGGCCGGATCAGACTTGACGAGATCACCCTCGACGACATGCTGCACCGGATCGCCACGCTTGCCAATCAGAGCGTTCCCGGCTCTCGGGACGTCTCCGTCACCCTGGTCCGGGACCGGGCTGGGTGGACCGCCGCGTTCACCAGCAAGCTGGCCCGCGAGCTGGACGAGTGGCAGTACGAGCAGCAGCGGGGCCCGTGCCTGGACGCCTCGGTCAGCGGTGACACGATCTCGGTGCCGGACATGGCCGTCGAGCAGCGCTGGCCGGAGTGGGCGCAGCGGGCGGGCGCCGCCGGGGTGGGCAGCTCACTGTCGATCGGGTTGCCGATCCAACAGTCGGTGGTGGGCACGCTCAACGTCTACGGCGGCTCGGCGAACGCCTTCGATCCAGCAGCGATCACGGTCGCCGAGCGGTTCAGCGCGTACGCGGCGGTGGCACTTGCCAACGCCCACACGTACGACAACGCCGCCACCCTCGCGGAGCAGATGCAGGAGGCGATGCGGAACCGGGCGGTGATCGAGCAGGCCAAGGGAATCATCATGGGGGAGCGGCGTTGCTCGTCGGAAGAGGCGTTCGCGCTGCTGTCGAAGATCTCCCAGGACACCAACCGCAAGGTGCGTGATGTCGCCGCGGCCCTGGTCGCCAGTGCGGTGGACAGCACCCGAAGGTGAGGGTCGGACCCGGCCATGGACGGGCCGCCCGTGCGTCGGCGCGGGCGGCCCGTCGACAATCGGGGTGCGGCGGTGACGCCGTGCGGCGACGTGGAACAGCCAGTCCGGCCGGGTACGCGGTGTTACGGGGATACTTCGGGCAGGTTTCATTGATGCTCTTGACAGGCATTGTTAGCGATAACACGATGGCCTTCACGCCGCTCTCGCGTCTGGAGTCCACCTTGGCCGTGTCGATCCGCCTGCGAGCTTCCAGCCTCATCCGCAGATCCCTGCCGACCAGCCTGAACGCCGTGCTCGACCACCTCGCCGACGCGTTGACCCGCCTCGGATCCACAGTCCACACCCGTCCGCCCGGCCCGGTGCGCACGCTCGCATCAGTCGCCGTCGTCCTCGGCGCGAGCCTGGTGGTCACACCCGCCGCCGCGCACGCCGCCGAGGCGTGGACACCCCGCTCGTCGTACACCTCGACCGACACCGGCGCCGGCACCTACTCGGTGCCGCTGCTCAACGCCGACGTGCCGGACATCAGCGTCGAGCGGGTGCCCGCGGCCGAGAACGACGAGGGCCGCGACATCTACTACATGATCAGCACGACGATGCACCTGAGCCCGGGCGCGCCGATCATGAAGTCGTACGACCTCGTCAACTGGGAGATCGTCAACTACGTCTTCGACCGGGCGAGCATCGGCGACTCGTTCTCGCTGCGCAACGGCCAGAACTCGTACGGCCAGGGCCAGTGGGCGTCGTCGCTGCGCTACCACGACGGCATGTTCTACGCCGTCTTCAACACCAACAACCTCAACGGGGCATACCTCTACCGCACCGACGACATCGAGAACGGTGCGTGGCAGCGCACCGCCCTCGGCCGTGGTCTGCACGACCCGTCGCTCTTCTTCGACGTCGACGGCACGCCGTACATCTTCTACGGCTCCGGCGGCACCAGCGCGGTACGCCTCAACGCCGACCTGACGGCCGTCGCGCAGGACTATCCGAACATCTTCACGGCGAACAACTACGCCGGGCAGCCGTTCATCGGCGGGCTGTTCGAGGGCGCGCAGGTCTACCACATCGACGGCTGGTACTACGCCGTCATCATCACCTGGCCGTCCGGGCAGGGACGCCAGGTCGTGATGTTCCGGTCGAAGGACCTGCTCGGGCGCTACACCTCGGCCGGCGGAGTCAACACCTACGAGGCGCGCGGGGTGCTCAACTCCAACGGCTTCGCGCAGGGCAGCCTGGTGCCGATCAGCCGCGCCGACGGCCGGACCGACTGGCACGGCATGTTCTTCCGCGACACGTTCCCGATCGGGCGGATCCCGGCGCTCATCCCCGCCACCTGGCAGGACGGGTGGCCGACCTTCGGCACCAACGGCGTCGTGCCGGTCAACGGCGTGTTCGACAAGCCGATCCCGCTCAGTCCGGCCGAGGAGGTCTTCGAGCGCCAGAAGAGCATCGTCGCCTCGGACGACTTCGCCAACGACGCGCCGCACAAGGCGTACCAGGACGAGCAGTGGACGATCCCCGAGACGATCGACCCGGCGGAGGTCGCCCCGAACGGGTCGCGGCTGGACCTGGCGTGGGAGTGGAACCACGCACCGGACAACAGGTACTGGTCGCTCACCGACCGCGACGGCTGGCTGCGGTTGACCGCCGGCAAGGTGGTCACCGGCCAGTACGTCTACACGAAGCTGTCCAACCGGGCCGAGCTGGCCTGGTTCGAGGAGGCCCGCAACACCCTCTCGCAGCGGACGTTCGGGCCACGGCAGTCGGTGGAGACCCGGATGGACATCTCCGCCATGAAGAACGGTGACGTCGCGGGCCTGGCCGCGTACAACCGTGGGTTCTCGTACGTGGCGGTCAAGCGCGTCGGTGGCGTCAACACCCTCGGCGTGGTCAACCGGTCGCAGCCGTTCGCGGTAGACCTCGACCAGTCGACGTTGGAGAACTTCGTGGCGGGCACGACCGTGGCGCTGGGCGACGCGACCGAGGTGCACGTGAAAGCGGATCTCGACTTCTCCTCACCGGTCGGCCAGTTGTGGACGACGTTCTACTACAGCCTCGACGGGTTGACCTGGACCCGGCTGGGTAACCGCGTCGGCCCGCAGGCGCTGGACGGCAGCCTCGCGCACTTCATGGGTCACCGGGTGGGTCTGTTCACCTACGCGACGCAGGAGACCGGCGGGCACGTCGACTTCGACAACTACCTGCTCAGCGACACGCTCACCGCGCAGGGCCGGCCGCTGGACACCACCGCCCTCGACGCGGCCATCGCCCACGCGCAGACCCTCGACGCGCGTCACTACCCGGCCGACGCCTGGGCCGCCACGCGGTCCGCGCTCGCGGCGGCGACGTCCGCGCGAGCCGGCCAGTTCGGCACCCAGAACCAGGTCGACGCCCCGGAGCGGGCACTCAGCTACCAACTGGCCCGGCTCGGAGTGCTCGCGACACTGCCGGTCACGGCCACCGCCCAGGCGCGCTGTCTGGCCGGCAAGGCGTACGTGGCGGTGCAGGCGCGCAACGACTCGGACGGGCCGGTCGGGATCGCCGTGGAGACCCCGTACGGCAACCGGTCGTTCGCGACAGTGGCACCGGGGGCGAACGTCTACCAGTCGTTCCACACGCGCGCGACGTCGGTGCCGGCCGGCTCGGCGACGATCCGGGTCACCGGAGCGGTCGGCGGCCGGGACGTGACCACCGTGCACACGGCGCAGCACCCCGCCATCACCTGCGGCGGATAACCCCACCACGAGCCCTCGGCTCATCGACCAGCATCACCGGCGACCGGTCGTGCGGCGCGGAACAGCGGACCTGTCCGCGCCGCCGGCCGTGGTCGAGCCGGTGGCGGTCGACCCCTGATGTCCGGACCACCCACAGCCACCGATCCCCCGTACACCGATGACCGCACGTCAGAGATGAAGGAGGATGTCTCGTGGAACAACGAAGGCGACGCGCGACCCGAGGACGGGTCGCAGCGCTCGCGACGGTCGGCCTGATGCTGGCCGCAGGGTTCGTCACCGGGGCGGCGCCGGTCCAGGCCGCCGACACGAATCTCATCGTCAACGGCGGGTTCGAGGACGGCCTGGCGAGCTGGTTCGTCAACAACGGAAACTCCTCCGACGGCGCCCAGCTGTCGGCCACGTCGGATGCCTACTCGGGCGCGAACGCCGCGCTCGTGACCAGCCGCACGACGACCGGATCCGGGCCGATGCAGGACCTCAGCGGCAAGGTGCAGGCCGGCCAGGCCTACACCCTGACGGCCCGCATCAAGTACGAGAACGCGAGCGGACCCGCCACCAAGCAGTTCTTCGCCACCATGCACTACGGCGGCGGCACCTACACCAACCTGCTGAGCGTGACGGCGACGAAGGGCCAGTGGGCGCAGTTCAACGGGACGTTCACCATCCCGGCGGGGCAGGCCGTCTCGACGGCGCGCCTGTTCTTCGAGACCCCGTGGACGGCCACCCCGTCCACCGATCCGGACCTGCACCTCATGGACTTCAAACTCGACGACGTGTCGGTGGTCGGCGCCGCGCCGCCCGCGCCGGCGTCGAAGACCATCGAGGTCGTCGGCAAGCTGCCCGGGGAGCACAACCCGTTGATCGGGCACAAGTTCGGTGCCGACGGCTTCGGCTTCGTGCACGACGGCCGGGTCTACATGTACATGACCAACGACACCCAGGGCTACGCTCCGAACCCGACCACGGGTGTCTCGCCGGGGATCAACTACGGCGACATCAACCAGATCACGGTGATCTCCTCGGCGGACCTGGTGAACTGGACGGACCACGGTGAGATCCAGGTCGCCGGCCCGAACGGGGTGGCCCCGTTCACCGCCAACTCGTGGGCGCCGGGCATCACCAAGAAGGTGGTGAACGGTCAGGAGAAGTTCTTCCTCTACTACGCCAACGGGGGCGGCTCCAGCAACGTGATCACGGGTGCGTCGCCGCTGGGCCCGTGGACCAGCGAGCGCACCAGCACGCTGATCAACGGCAGCACCCCCGGTGCCGAGACCGTCGCGTGGAAGTTCGACCCGGCCCCGTTCGTGGACGACGACGGTCAGCCGTACCTCTACTTCGGTGGTGGCCCCGCGTCGACGAGCATGCCGCCGGCCGAGCGCTTCAACAACCCGAAGAACATCCGGGCGATCGAACTCGACGACACCATGGTCGCCACCCAGGGAACGGCAGCGGTGGTCGACGCCCCTGTCGCGTTCGAGGCGGGTCACGTCTTCAAGCGTGAGGGCAGGTACTACTTCTCGTACTCGTCGCACTTCGGCGGGAACGACTTCGGTGGCAGCCAGCAGCCGCTGCCCGGCTACCCCGGGGGTGGCCAGATCGGCTACCTGATCTCCGACAACCCCATGTCGTGGCCGAAGGAGACCTACGCCGGTGTGCTCTTCCCGAACCAGTCGCAGTTCTTCGGGGCCGGCACCGGTGGCAACAACCACCAGTCGGTCTTCGAGTTCGAGGGCAAGTACTACTTCACCTACCACGCCCCGACGTTGAACAAGCGCATCAACGGCAACACGACGCAGGGCTACCGCAGCCCGCACATCCAGGAGTTGGCCTTCAACCCGGATGGCACGATCCAGCAGGTCGTCGGCACCTACGCTGGTGTGAACCAGGTCCGCGACTTCGATCCGTACCGCGTCTTTGAGGCCGAGACGTTCGGCTGGAGCAAGGGCGTCGCGACCACGAAGGTCGACGGCAGCTCCGCCCAGTTCGGCGGCGCGGCACCGAACCTGGTGGTCCGTGACATCGACAACGGCGACTGGACCGCGCTGTCCTCGGTGAACTTCGGCGACAAGGGCGCGCGGAGCGTCACCGCGAAGGTGCGAGCACTCTCCGCCGGCGGACAGATCCAGGTCCGGCTGGACACCGCCACCGGTCCCGTTGTCGGCACGGTCGCTGTCGACGCAACGGTCGGCCAGTGGGCCGAGGTGACCGCCGAACTCGACGGCGTCAGCGGCGTGCACGACGTGTACTTCACCTACACCGGCCCGGCGGGCGTCGACCTCTTCGAGATCGACAACTGGTCCTTCCAGGCGGCCACCCTCGAACTGCCCGTCACGGTCACCGCGTCGGCGCGGTGCGTCGGCGGCAAGGTCTACGTGGCCGTGCAGGCGCGCAACGACCATGACGCGCCGGTGGGGATCTCGCTGGAGACCCCGTACGGCGAGCGCTCGTTCGCGGCCGTCGCGCCGGGCGCGAACGCGTACCAGTCGTTCAACACGCGTGCCGTCTCCGTGCCGGCGGGTTCGGCGACGGTCCGGGTGACCGGGGCGGTCGGCGGACAGGACGTGACGACCGTCCGCACCGTGCACCAACCCGCCGGCACCTGCGGCGGATAACCCCTCATGGCTGAGAACGGAGACCACATGAACACAGACAAACGGCGGCAGCGACTCGCGGCCGGTGCCGTCGGCGCGGTGCTGGCCGGGGCCGCGGTGCTGCCGTCGCCCGCCCTGGCCGAACCGGACGACGACGCCAGCGTGCGGGTCACCGTCGACATCGACGAGATCAGGGAACCGGGCGTCCTCGCCCTGTCCATCGCCGGCGACGCCGTCGCGCTGTCCGAGGACGGCTCGACCCTGCTGGTCCGCCAGTTCGTCGGTACGCTGCCGACGGTGACGGTCACCGACACCCGCGTCGCCGACGAGGTGCCCGACGGGGCAGGTTGGGCGGTGCTCGGCAGCGCTACCGACTTCGCGGGCAGCTCCGGGCAGGCGCCGATCACCGCCGACCACTTCGGCTGGAAGCCCCGCCTGCTCGACGGCGGGGAGACCGGCCTGGTCACCGAGGGCGAGGAGGTGGTGACCACGCTGGACGAGGCGACCCTGCCGGGCAACAACGTCGGCCTCGTCGACCAGGAGCTGCTGGTCTCGGCCTTCGACTCCGAGGCCGTCGCCAGCGACTCGTACTCCGTCAACGCCGACCTGTACCTGCGTACGCCGGCGGAGGTCGCCGCCGGCGAGTACAGCTCGAACGGCCTCCTCCCCGGGCGACCGCCACCTCCACGGCGGTGGTGAACGACAGCACGTCCACCACCACCAGC
>NZ_JBEZZW010000061.1:0-28895 GCF_040639415.1 Micromonospora sp. NPDC023888
CGTTTCGGCCTCCTTCGCCAAGGCGTCGATCAGCTCGACGGCCGGCTCCTCCCGGCCCCGGTACGCGGCCAGGATGACCGCGGTGGCCGGGTGTGAGGTTAACGGGGGCGTTGATCTCCAACGGCCCCGCCAACCTCATGATCGACGCCGGAGAGGCGGGGAGGGGGGTGGGGTGGGGGTGGGCGGTGGGTGGGGGGTTACTTCACCGAGGGGGTTACGAAGGGGGGCTTGGTTACGGTCAGGCGGGCTCGGCGGCCCCGGATGTCGATCTCGACCTCGTCGCCTTCGGACAGGTTGGCGTCGGTGTCCAGCAGGGCCAGCGCGATGCCCTGCTTGCGGGTCGGCGAGAAGGTGCCACTTGTCACCTCGCCGACCTGCCGGTCGCCCAGGTGCAGGGTCATCCCGGGGCGCGGAATGGCCCGGTCGACGGCGACCAGACCGCGCAGCGTACGCCGGGGGCCGGCGGCCTTCTCGGCGAGCAGCGCGTCGCGGCCCCAGAAGGCCGGCTTGTCCCAACCGACGGCCCAGCCCGAGCGGGCCTGCACCGGGGTGATCTCCGTCGAGAGGTCCTGCCCGTGCAGCGGGTACCCCATCTCGGTACGCAGCGTGTCCCGGGCGGCCAGCCCGCAGGCGCGCAGCTCGAACGCCTCCCCCGCGGCGAACAGCGCGTCCCAGACGGTCACCGCGTGCTCCGCCGGCACCACCAGCTCGTATCCCAGCTCGCCCGTGTAGCCGGTGCGGCAGACGGTCAACTCCACCCCGGCCAGGCTCGCCTCCACCCCGGCCAGGCTCGCCGCGGAGAAGCTCATGTAGCCGTGCTCGGTGGGCAGGTCGAGGGCGGCCAGCAACTCGCCCGAGCGAGGGCCCTGCACGGCAAGCACGGCGTACCCCTCGTGCTCGTCGGTGACGGTGACCTGCGCGGGGGCGGCGGCGCGCAACCGGCGCACCACCTCCGCGGTGTTCGCCGCGTTCGGGATGAGGAAGACGTGGTCGTCGGCGTACAGGTAGGCGATGATGTCGTCCACCACCCCGCCGGTGGCGTCGTCGCAGCAGAGCGTGTACTGCGCCCGGCCCGGACCGATCCGGCCCAGGTCGTTGCTGAGGCAGGAGTTGACGAAGTCGGCGGCGCCGGGGCCACTCACCCGGGCCTTGCCGAGGTGCGACACGTCGAAGACCCCGACCGCGGTACGCACCGCGGTGTGCTCCTTGAGCACTCCGCCGCCGGCGTACTCCAGCGGCATCTCCCAGCCCCCGAAGGGGGCGAACTTGGCGCCGGCGGCGATGTGCCGCTCGTGCAGCGGGGAACGGCGCAGCCGGGTCGCGGCGGCGTCGAAGGTCACGTCGGTCATGGGTGGCAACTTACCGGGGGCAGGGTCGCTGGTTAGCATCGGCGGGAACCCGCTGGCGCTGTCGGCGGGACAGCCATGACGTTCGGCGGGTAGGTTCCGCCGGAGACCTTCACCGCTGGTACGCGACGCCGCGACCGGCCCGGCCCGCCCGGAGTAGCTTCAGTGACATCACCCCGCACGACCAACCTGAGCCTGGTCGACACCGACCCGGCCGAGCTCGCCGTCGACGCGATCGTGATCGGCGTGCACAGCCAGACCGGAGAGCAGGGCGCCACCAGCGGCCTCGCCGGCACCCTGCTGCTCGCCAGTGGCGCGGAGAGCATCGCCGCCGCGTTCGACGGCAAGCTGACCGAGACGCTGGCTTTGCTGGGCGCGACCGGTGGGCCGGGTGAGGTCATCAAGCTGGCCACGCTGGGCACCGTGACCGCCCCGCTGGTCGCCGCGGTGGGGCTCGGCCCGGAGCCGTCGGGGGCCGCTCCGGCCCCGGAGACGTTGCGTCGGGCCGCCGGTTCGGCGATCCGGGCCCTGGCCGGCGCTCCGAAGGTCGCGCTGTCCCTGCCGCTGCCGGACGACGCGGACGCGTCGGCTGAGCTGCGCGCGGTGGCCGAGGGCGCGCTGCTCGGTGGGTACCGGTTCGCCGGCTACAAGACCCGCCCGCAGCCGACCCGGCGGGAGCCGGTGACCGAGGTGCTCATCGCGGTGCCGGACGCGGGCGACGCGGGCGCCCAGGCGGAGGTCACCCGGGCGCAGGTGGTGGCGGGTGCGGTCCGGCTCACCCGGGACTGGGTGAACACCGCTCCGAACGAGTTGCGTCCGCCGTCGTTCGCCGACGCGGTCGCCGACGCCGCCCGGGACGCGGGCCTCGGCGTCGAGGTGCTTGACGAGGCGGCGCTCGCCGCCGGCGGTTACGGCGGCATCGTCGCGGTCGGGCAGGGCTCGGAGGCCCCGCCCCGGCTGGTGAAGCTCACCTACACGCCGCAGGACGGCGGCAACGGCAAGCGGGTCGCGCTCGTCGGCAAGGGCATCACCTTCGACACCGGTGGCATCTCGATCAAGCCGGCGCAGGGCATGTGGGAGATGAAGTCCGACATGGGCGGCGCGGCCGCGGTGGGCGCGGCCATGCTGGCGGTCGCCGCGCTGAAGCCGGCGGTGGCGGTCAGCGCCTACCTGCCGATGGCGGAGAACATGCCGTCGGGCACCAGCTACCGGCCGGGTGACGTGATCACCATGTACAACGGCAAGCGGGTCGAGGTGCTCAACACCGACGCCGAGGGCCGGATGATCCTGGGCGACGCGATGGCTCGCGCCTGCGAGGACGGCACCGACTACCTGTTCGAGACCTCCACCCTCACCGGCGGCCAGGTGGTCGCGCTGGGCAAGCGGGTGGCGGGCGTGATGGGCACTCCGGAGCTGTGCGAGCGGGTCCAGGCGGTCGGCGACGCCGTCGGCGAGCCCGCCTGGCCGATGCCGCTGCCCGACGACGTGCGCAAGGGCATGGAGTCCGATGTGGCGGACATCTCGCAGGTGAACGCCGGGATGGACCGGGCCGGGCACATGTTGCAGGGCGGGGTGTTCCTGCGCGAGTTCGTGACCGACGACGTGGCCTGGGCGCACATCGACATCGCCGGGCCGAGCTACCACTCGGGCGAGGCGACCGGCTACTGGACCAAGGGCGGCACCGGCGTTCCGGTCCGCATGCTCGTGCAGCTCGTCGAGGACGTCGCCGCCAACGGCTGACGGTCTGTCGACCCGGGGCGTCCTCCTCCTGGAGGGCGCCCCGGTCGCGTTCAGTACCGCTCGGGGCGGCGTTTACGCCGTTCGTTGAAGTCGCGCATCCGCTGCGGGTAGCCCATCAACCGGACGTCGTAGACCGGGATGCCCATCCGGTACGCGAAGCGCCGCGCGCCGTCCGGGCCGTCGATGCGCCGCCGGGTCCACTCCCCGTCGTCGGCGATCAGGATGACGGTGGTCTCCGTCACCGTCGTCCGGGGCTCGATGAACGCCTCGACGCCACGCCGGCTCCGGATGAAGTTCTCCAGATGGTCCAGGTCGCCACGATCGGCGGCACGGTCACGGCTCGACACAGCCGTCTGTTTGCGGCGCCGGAACAACCCCACCGGACTTCTCCCCCAACCGACACGTCATCGACAACGGTGCCAAGGGTACGTGTCGATGACGTGTCGTTGGGCACCTCGGTACGCACCCTGTGCCCGGTGGTGACAAGATGACCGAGGTGGGGTGTGTCTGTGTTACACCCCCGTGACCCCCGATGCAGTGACGCGACCTGGGAGTTGGACGTGAGCGAGCCGAACGAAGCGACCTTCGACATCGTCATCCTCGGAGGTGGCAGCGGCGGTTACGCGGCGGCGCTGCGCGCCGCCCAGCTGGACCTGTCGGTCGCGCTTATCGAAAAGGGCAAGCTCGGCGGGACCTGCCTGCACAACGGCTGCATCCCGACGAAGGCGCTGCTGCACGCGGCCGAGATCGCCGACCAGACGCGCGAGTCGGAGCAGTTCGGTGTGAAGGCCGAGCTGGTCGGCGTCGACATGGCCGGGGTCAACTCGTACAAGGACGGTGTGATCTCCCGCCTGTACAAGGGCCTGCAGGGTCTGGTGGGCGGTTCGAAGAACATCACCTTCGTGGCCGGCGCGGGCAAGCTGGTCGGTAAGAACGTGGTCGAGGTCGACGGCAAGCGTTACACCGGCCGCAACCTGATCCTGGCCTCCGGCTCGTACGCCAAGAGCCTGCCCGGCCTGGAGGTCGACGGCGAGCGGATCATCACCAGCGACCACGCCCTGACCCTGGACCGGGTCCCGTCGTCGGTGATCGTGCTCGGCGGCGGCGTGATCGGCGTCGAGTTCGCGAGCGTGTGGAAGTCCTTCGGCGCGGACGTGACGATCGTCGAGGCGCTGCCCCGGCTGGTCGCCGCCGAGGACGAGGAGTCGTCCAAGGCGCTGGAGCGGGCGTTCCGCAAGCGGAAGATCAACTTCAAGGTCGGCAAGCCGTTCGAGAAGGTCGAGAAGACCGAGAACGGCGTCAAGCTGACCATTCAGGGCGGCGAGACCGTCGAGGCCGAGCTGCTGCTGGTCGCTGTGGGTCGCGGCCCGAACACCGCCAACCTCGGGTACGAGGAGCAGGGCGTCAAGATGGACCGCGGCTACGTGCTCACCGACGAGCGGCTGCGCACGAGCGTGCCGAACGTCTACGCGGTCGGCGACATCGTGCCCGGCCTCCAGCTCGCTCACCGGGGCTTCCAGCAGGGCATCTTCGTCGCCGAGGAGATCGCCGGGCAGACCCCGGCCGTGATCGACGAGGTAGGCATCCCGCGGGTCACCTACTGCGACCCGGAGCTGGCGTCGGTGGGTCTCACCGAGGCGAAGGCCAAGGAGCAGTACGGCGCCGACAAGGTCCAGGCGTACAACTACCCGCTCGGCGGCAACGGCAAGAGCCAGATCCTCAAGACCACCGGCTTCGTGAAGCTGGTCCGGGTCGAGGACGGCCCGGTGGTCGGTGTGCACATGGTCGGCGCCCGGGTGGGTGAGCTGATCGGTGAGGCTCAGCTCATCTACAACTGGGAGGCCTACCCGGCGGAGGTCGCCCAGCTCGTGCACGCCCACCCGACCCAGAACGAGGCCCTGGGCGAGGCGCACCTGGCCCTCGCCGGCAAGCCGCTGCACGCGCACGCCTGATCATCCACAACCGCGGCGTCCGGCGACGGGCGAAGATCCCACCAGGGGAATGAAGGAGTCTCAGAAAATGCCGGTATCGGTCACCATGCCCCGGCTCGGCGAGAGCGTCACCGAGGGCACCGTCACTCGCTGGCTCAAGCAGGAGGGCGACACGGTCGAGGTCGACGAGCCCCTGCTCGAGGTCTCGACCGACAAGGTCGACACCGAGATCCCGTCGCCCGCTGCGGGCGTGCTGAGCCGGATCGTGGTCGGCGAGGACGAGACCGCCGAGGTCGGCAGCGAGCTGGCGGTCATCGCCGGTGAGGGCGAGTCGACCGGCGGCGGCGAGGCCGCCCCGCAGGAGCAGGCCCCGGCCGAGTCGGTCGAGCCGGTTACCGAGCCGACGGCCGCCGCCGAGGGCACCGCCGACGAGGTGGCCCAGGACGAGGCCCCGACCGAGGCGCCGGCTCCGGCCGCCGCCTCGTCGGGCGAGGGCACCGCGGTGAAGATGCCGGCCCTGGGTGAGAGCGTCACCGAGGGTACGGTCACCCGCTGGCTCAAGCAGGTCGGCGAGACCATCGAGGTCGACGAGCCGCTGCTGGAGGTCTCCACCGACAAGGTCGACACCGAGATCCCGTCGCCGGTCGCCGGCACCGTGCTGGAGATCAAGGTCGCCGAGGACGAGACCGCCGCGGTCGGCGCCGACCTGGCGATCATCGGCGTTGCCGGCGCGGCCCCCGCGCCGGCCAAGCCCGAGCCGAAGCCCCAGCCGAAGGCGGAGGCCAAGCCGGCGCCGAAGGCCGAGCCGAAGACCGTGGAGCCGACGCCGGGCATGTCGTACAACGAGCCGGCGGCGGAGACCGAGAGTTCGGCGCAGCCGGCGAAGACCGAGCAGGCCGCCCAGCCGGCCGCGCCGGCCGCAACGCCGCCGCGCCCGTCCGCCCCGGCACCGGGCGGTGGCGAGGAGGCCGCCGGGTACGTCACGCCGCTGGTGCGCAAGCTGGCCGGTGAGCACGGCGTCGACCTGTCCTCGCTCAACGGCACCGGCGTGGGTGGCCGGATCCGCAAGCAGGACGTCCTCGACGCGGCCGAGAAGGCGAAGGCCGCCAAGGCCGCTCCGGCTCCGGCGGCCGCTCCCGCTGCCGCCGCCGCGGCCCCGGCCAAGCCGGCCGCGAAGCCGCAGCCGAGCAGCAAGCGGGGCACCACCGAGAAGCTGCCGCGCATCCGGGCGACAATCGCCAAGCGGATGCAGCAGTCGCTGCACGAGACGGCCCAGCTCACCACCGTGGTCGAGGTGGACGTCACCCGGGTCGCCAAGCTGCGGACGCGGGCGAAGGAGTCGTTCCAGGCCAAGCACGGCGTGAAGCTGTCCTTCCTGCCGTTCTTCGCGCTCGCCGCCATCGAGGCGCTCCAGACGCACCCGATCATCCAGGCCAGCATGGACCTGGAGGGTGGCACGATCACCTACCCGGCAGCCGAGCACCTGGGCGTCGCCGTGGACACCGAGCGCGGGCTGCTCGTGCCGGTCATCCACAACGCTGGTGAGCTCAACATGGGCGGCATCGCCAAGCGGATCGCCGACCTGGCCGAGCGCAGCCGGGCCAACAAGATCACCCCGGACGAGATGGCCGGGGCGACCTTCACGCTGACCAACACGGGCAGCCGGGGCGCGCTCTTCGACACCCCGATCGTGCCGTCGCCGCAGTCGGCGATGCTCGGCACGGGTGCCGTGGTCAAGCGGCCGGTCGTGGTCAACGACCCGGAGCTGGGCGAGGTCGTCGCGATCCGGTCGATGGTCTACCTGGCCATGTCCTACGACCACCGGCTGATCGACGGTGCCGACGCCGCTCGCTTCCTGACCGCGGTCAAGGAGCGGCTGGAGGCCGGCAACTTCGAGTCGGAGCTGGGCCTGTCCTGATCCCACGCAACGCCGAAAAGGCGCCCCGGTCGTCGACTGGGGCGCCTTTTCGGCGGGTGTGCCTCAGCCCTTGAGCAGGTCGGTCGAGACCTTCCAGAGCCGCTCGGCGGCCTCCGGGTCCAGCGCGTACGCCGCGACTCCCGTCCGCCCGCCGGGCTGGGCGGGGGCGGCCTCCTGACAGTCCTCGAAGTAGCGCCCACCCACGCCGTCGAGCAGCGGCGACGCGGCGACCAGCACCGAGGTGGCGGCGCCCTGCTCGACTGTCTTCCAGGCCGCCGCGTTGCCCGCACGCAGCCGGTCCAGTTCCTCCTGGCTGACGTAGCGCTGCAGGTTGGTCCGGATCGCGCCGGGCATCAGCGAGTTCGCCATGATGCCGTCGTCGGCCCAGCGGCGGCTCGCCTCCACGGCGAACAGCACGTTCGCCGTCTTGGACTGCCCGTACGCCTGCCACGGCTCGTACTCCCGCTTGTCGTACTGGATGTCCTCGAAGACCACGGGTGAGCGCAGGTGGGCTGCGGAGCTGACCGAGGCGATCCGGGCCCCGTCGGCGGCCGCGAGCGCCGGACGCAGCCCGGTGGCGAGCGCGAAGTGCCCCAGGTGGTTGGTGGCGAACTGCATCTCCCAGCCCTGCGGAGTCCGGCTCAGGGGCGCGGCCATGATGCCGGCGTTGTTGACCAGGATGTGCAGCGGGCCGTCCCAGTTGGCGACGAAGTCCGCGACGGACCCCTGGTCGGCGAGGTCGAGCGGCGCGACCATGACCCGGTCGTTGCCGGTGGTGCCGGTGATGTCGTCGGCGGCCTGCTGGCCGGCGTCGGGGTTGCGGACGGCCAGGGTGACCTCCGCGCCGGCGCTGGCCAGGGCACGGGCGGTCTCCACGCCGATACCTGACGATCCGCCGGTGACGATCGCCCGCCGGCCGACGAGGTCCACGCCCCGGATCACGTCCATGGCCGTGGAGGTATGGGCGAATGAAGTGGTGATCGGGTTCTTCGTCGTCATGATCCATCCTTGTCCAGGGTGGGTCGGACCGGCCGGCCCGCTGCCGGAGGCCGTAGTCAGGGCGTTTTCCCGGCCGGGGCCAGAGGTAACGCTCGGCCGCGCCGCCATTGCCGTTCGTGCCTTCGACCAGGCCGGACGCTGCCAGAGTGGGACCGTGGGCGGCTACCGGCGGGGTGGACAACTGGGACCAGCCGTCCCGATCGCCCCCGGTGCCCGGGTGGACAAGTTCGAGGTCTTCTTCGACCTGGTCTTCGTCTTCTCGTTCTTCATCATCACCCGGGCGACCGCCGCCAACATCTCCGGCCGACAGCTGCTGCACGCCGGTCTGGTGCTCGCCGTGCTCTGGTGGATCTGGGTGGTGCACAGCCTGGTCGCCACCCGGGTCCGGCTCGGCGAGGGCTACGTACCGGTGCTCATGGTGATCGCCATGGTGGCCCTGTTCGCGTTCGCGCTGGCGCTGCCGCAGGCGTTCAGCGACCCGAGGGGGAGCGCCGGCGGCCCGATGCTGGTGGCCATCAGCTACGTCGTGGTCCGGGCGGTCCACATGATCCTCTATCAGCACGTGGTGAAGGACAGCCCGCAGGAGCGGCGGCAGCTACGGCGCTTCGCCCCGGAGTTGGCGGTGAGCATCGTGCTGCTGCTGGCCGCCGCGTTGATCCCGCCGCAGATCACCGACCCGGACCAGGCCGCCATGGTCCGCGACGGGCTGTGGATCTCCGTGGTGGTGGTGCAGTACGCGACAGGCTTCATCGTCGGCACCTGGGGCTGGGGTGTGACAAGCGCCGAGCACTGGACGGAGCGCTACGACCTCATTCTGATCATCGCGTTGGGCGAGTCCATCATCTCCACAGGTGTGGGCGGCAATCTGCTCGGCAAGCCGGTGACCTGGCCGGCGGTGGCGGCCGCGGCGCTCGGCATCGTGATCACGGCCGCGCTCTGGTGGGCGCACTTCGACTTCATCGCGCCGGCCGCCCGGATCGCCCTGCACGCGGCGGAGGGTGGCCCCCGGGTGGCCATGGCCCGCGACGCGTACGCGTACCTGTACCTGCCGATGATCGCCGGGGTGATCCTCTTCTCGATCGGCAACGAGGAGATCCTGCACAAGATCACCGATCCGGCCGGCGGGATCGCCGAGCGGATCGAGGGTCCGGCCGTGCCGATGCTGTTCGGCGGGTTGATCTGCTACTTCGCCGTCAACATGCTGTTCCAGCTACGGACGCTGCACACCGTCACCTGGACCAGGATCGGCGTCATCGTGGTGCTGACGGCCGCCCTGCCGGTCGGTCAACACCTGCCGGCGTTGGGGGCGCTCACCCTCGCGACAGTGATCTGCGTGGGGCTGGTGGCCGTCGAGGTGCTGACGATGTCGGGTTCCCGGCACGCGCTACGGGCGGCCGTCTTCCAGGAGCGCACCACCCACGAGGCCCACGAGGCCGCCTGGCGTGCCCGCTGGCACGACGTGCGGGAGAGCGACGAGCCGACCACCCCGTGACCGGCTGGGGATAGACTCCGGCGCAGCGTCGCGGTGCACCCGGCACGAAGGCCGCCGTGGGCATGGAGGCGCGGGGACAGCATGGGATAAAACGTGCACCCGAGCAATTCACCCGCCGGCCGGCTCGCCGCCGTCGGCAATCAGATGATCGAAATCCACCTCTGGCTCAGCGCGGAACTGGCCCGTCTGCGGGCCAGCCTCGACACCGCGGGCGACGCGCGGGCGTCCCGGGACCTGCGGGCACACTGCCTGACCTTCTGCGCCGCGCTCGGCCGACACCACACCGGTGAGGACACGGGCGCGTTCGGGCTGCTGGCCGAGCAGGTCCCCGAGCTGCGCCCGGTCATCGCGAACCTGATCACCGACCACGAGGTGGTGGCGGGGATCCTGGAGCGGGTCGAGGCACTGCTCACCGGCGACACGGCGGTACCGCGCACCGAGCTACGCGCCGAGCTGGACGGTTTGGCCGCGCTGCTGGAATCGCACTTCCGCTACGAGGAGAAGCGGTTGGTCGGCGCGCTCAACGCCCTCACCGGCCGGTCGGGGACCGCCGAGGAGCTTCTCGGCCTGGCCGCGCCACCGCACGTGAGCGAGTGACGGCTCAGCCGGTGGCGGTGGCCTGCTCGGCCTCCGCCACCGGCTCGGGCAGCCGCTCGTAGAAGCGGATCTTCTCGCGGAGGTGGTCGTACTGGCGTTGGAGCAGGCGCATCTGCTCCTCGACCCGCACCGCGTGGTGGTGCAGCAGCTCACGCCGCTCGTCTGCGGTGTGCTCACCTTCGCGGGCCAGCTCCGCGTAGCGGCGCATCTGCGCGATCGGCATCCCGGTGTCGCGCAGGCAGCGGAACAGCACCAGCCAGCCGAGGTCGTCGTCGGTGAAGACCCGCTGCCCGCCCGCCGTCCGCTCCACGTCGGCGAGCAGGCCGATCTTCTCGTAGTACCGCAGGGTGTCCAGGCTGAAGCCGCTGCGGCGGGCGGCCTCCGAGGGGGCGTAACCGCTCATGTCGCGAGATCGTAGTGCTTGACCTGGAGCGCGCTCCAGGTTGGAGGCTGATGACCATGACGACGACACGGACGCTGGGACGCAGCGGCATCACGGTGAGCGCCATCGGGATGGGGTGCTGGGCGATCGGCGGGCCGCTCTGGGGCGACGGCCGGCAGCCGTTCGGCTGGGGCGAGGTGGACGACGACGAGTCGATCCGCACCATCCACCGGGCGCTCGATCTCGGGGTGACCCTGTTCGACACGGCCAGCAACTACGGTGCCGGGCACAGTGAGCGGATCCTCGGGCGAGCCCTGGCCGGCCGGCGGGACGGCGCGGTGATCGCCACCAAGTTCGGCAACGTCAGCGAGGAGGCCACCCGGCGGGCGCTCGGCACCGACGCCAGCCCGGCGTTCGCGGTCCGCAGCCTGGAAGACTCGCTGCGCCGGCTCGGCACCGATCACGTCGACCTGTACCAACTGCACATCAACGAGCTGCCGGTGCCCGCCGCGCTCGACCTGGTCGACACCCTGGAGGCTCTGGTCGACGAGGGCAAGATCCGGGCGTACGGCTGGAGCACCGACAACCCCGCCTCGGCGGAGGCGTTCGCGGCCGCCGGGCGGCACTGCGCGGCGATCCAGCACGACGAGTCGGTGCTGCGCGACAACGCGGCGGTGCTGGCGGTCTGCGAGAGCCACGACCTGGCCAGCCTCAACCGCGGCCCGCTGGCGATGGGCCTGCTCACCGGGTCGACCCGGGCGGTCGGGGCGGACGACGTGCGCGGGCGGGCGCCGGAGTGGCTGGACTGGTTCACCGATGGCCGGCCGACGCCGCGCTGGGCGGCCCGGGTGGACCAGGTCCGGGCGGCGCTCACCGCCGACGGGCGAACCCTCGCGCAGGGCGCGCTCGGCTGGCTGCTGGCGCGTAGCCCGCGTACCGTGCCGATCCCGGGCCTGCGCACGGTGGCTCAGGCCGACGAGAACCTCGCCACCTTGACCCTCGGCCCGCTGAGCGCAGAGGCGTACGCCGAGGTGGAGCGACTGCTCGCCGACCTGCGCCCGGCCCACGCGGCCTGACCGCCGGAGGTTCCCTCGCCCCGGGCGCCGTCACCGGAAGTCGTCCGCGTGCTCGGCGGCCCACTGCCGGAACGTGCGCCCGGGGCGTCCGGTCACCTGCTCGACGTCCGGGGAGACCCAGCCGCTGCCGTCGGGATAACGCCCCATCTCCAGGAACCACTCGATCACCTCGGTCGGGTAGTGGCCCTTCCAGTACTCGCGGGCCTGCTCCGGGGTCAGCTCGTCGAAGCGCACCGGGCGGCCGATCGCCTGGCCGATCATCCGGACCGCGTCCCGGCGGCGGACCGGCTCCGGCCCGGTCGGCTGGTAGACGCGGCCGGCGTGGCCGTCCTGTGTCAGCGCGGCCACGATGACCGCGGCGATGTCCGCCTCGTGGACCAGTGCGCTGCTCCAGTCCCCGAACGGCGCCCGCACCACCCCCTCGGTGCGGATACCGGCCGCCCACTCACGGGTGTTCGCCATGAACTCGCCCGGAAAGACGTGCGTCCACTCCAGGCCCGAGTTCTCGACGGCCCGGTGCAGGGGCCGGTGGGGTGCCTCGATCGGGTCGTCGTCCGCCCGGCTCGGATCGTTGTGGCCGAGATGGGTGACCCGGCGGACGCCGGCCTGTCGGGCCAACTCCAGGACCTCCGCACCGGTGGTCAGCGGCCCGTACCCGTCCATCGCGACCAGGTGCATGCGCGTCACGCCGCGCAGCGCCGGAACCAGCGTGTGGGGCCTGGCGAAGTCGCCCGCCACCACCTCCACCCGACCGGGCAGCGCGGTGGCCGCCGGCGACGCGGGATCGCGGGTCAGTGCGCGCACGTCGTGGCCGGCGCTCACCAGTTGCCGGACCACGCTGCCTCCGACCGTCCCGGTCGCTCCGGTCACCAAAATCGGCATGGTTCCTCCTCCGGGATCGCCCGACGGTGGGCACGGCGAGTCGACCCCGCCATTCGGGGGCGCTCTCGGTTGACTCATGGTCAGCCAGCTCGATGCGCGAAGCAATCGCGAACACCGCATTCACGTTTGCTCTGACCTGCGGAAACGCGCTGACCGCCGAAGGCGCGCGGTAGCTTTTTTTGGCCCCGCGAGGCCCGTTGACCTGCGTTTTCCGCGTCGCACGCTTGGTGGCCGCAGATTTCTTCGGCCGTGCGTCCCGCAGCCGGTGACGTCCGGTCGCCCCACGCATCCGTCGGCGACGTTCTGGACGAAGATGGGGGTATGCGCATCCTCCTGGCCGGCGCGTCCGGCTTTCTCGGCACCCGGCTGGCCGAACGGCTCACGGCGGACGGGCACCAGATCACCCGGCTGGTCCGTCGGCCCACCCGCGACCCCGGGGAGCGACGCTGGGACCCCGCCGCCGGGCAGCTCGACCCGGCCGTGGCCGCCGAGGCGGACGCGGTGGTCAACCTGGCCGGCGCAGGCGTCGGCGACAAGCGCTGGGACGACAACTACCGGCGGTTGATCAGGACCAGCCGGGTGGACAGCACCGCCACGCTCGCAACCACCATCGCCGGGCTTCCGGCCGCGGACCGGCCCCGGGCGCTGCTCAACTCCTCGGCCGTGGGTTGGTACGGCAATACCGGCGACCGGGCCGTCGAGGAGGACGCGCCGGCCGGCGAGGGCTTCCTGGCCGACGTCTGCCGGGTGTGGGAGGCCGCGACCAGGCCGGCCGAGGACGCCGGGGTACGGGTGGTCCGGCTGCGCACCGGCCTGCCCCTGCACCGCGACGGTGGGCTGCTCAAGCCGCAACTGCTGCCGTTCAAGCTGGGCATCGCCGGCCGGCTGGGCAGCGGCCGGCAGTGGCTGCCGTGGATCTCGATGGCCGACTGGCTGGACGCGACCCGCTTCCTGCTGGAACGCGACGACATCGCCGGCCCGGTCAACGTGGTGGGTCCGAACCCGGTCACCAACGCCGAGTTCACCCGCGAGCTGGCCCGGCAACTACACCGGCCGGCGATCATCCCGATCCCCGCGCTGGCCCTCAAGGTGGCCCTCGGCGGCTTCGCCCACGAGGCCCTCACCAGCACCCGAGTCCTCCCCGGAGCCCTGACCCAAGCCGCCTACCCGTACCACCACCCGACTCTCCCAGCGGCCCTGCACGCCGCCCTCACCACCTGACCAGGTGGTTCGGCCCTCCGCAGAATCGGCGGCCAGCCGGTCACCGGTGGGCCGATGCTGGACCAATGGCAATCTTCTCCCTCCAGGCCACCCCGACCGACGCGGCGAGCTGGGCCGAGCTCGCCCGCCGGGCCGAGAGCGCCGGCTTCGACGCCCTGCTCGCCGCCGACCACCCCGGCGACGTGACGTCACCGTTCGTGGCGCTGGCCGCCGCCGCCCCGGTCACCTCGACGATCGGGCTCGGTTCGTACGTGTCGAACCTCGGCGTACGGGAACCGATGCTGCTCGCGGCCGACGTGGCCACCCTCGACCTGATCTCCGGTGGCCGGGCCCGGCTCGGTGTCGGCGCCGGTCACACCCCTGCGGAATGGCGCGCGGTGGGCCGGGAACGCCCCGACGTGGCAGGCCGGGTCCGCCGTTGCATTGGCTGTCGCCGAGGCCGTCCGCGCCCTGCTCGACGGCGCGTCGGTCACCGTCGAATCGGCCGAGCTGACGATGCGCGAGGCGGTGCTGCGCGCACCCCGGCCGGTGCAGGGCCGGATCCCGCTGACGATGGGCACGGCCAACTCGACGCTGCTGCGATGGGCCGGCGCGCACGCCGACGTGGTCGGGCTGACCGGGTTCGGACGTACCCTCGCCGACGGCCACCAGCACGAGGCGCGCTGGCGGGCCGACCAGATCGAGGCGCAGTTGGCCTGCGTGGCCGCCGGCGCGGCCGGCCGGACCGACCCGCCGGCGCTGGAGGCGCTGGTGCAGACGGTGGTGGTCACCGACGACGCGGAGGCTGCCGCCGCGGAGCAGGCCCGACGCAACGGCATGACCGTCGCCGAGCTGCTGGCCACCCCGTTCGTGCTGATCGGCACGGTGGACGAGATCATCACGGCAATCGCCGCGCACGAACAGCGCTGGGGGGTGACCCGGTTCGTGGTCCGCGTCGACGCGCTGGATCCGCTCGCACCGGTCCTGGCCCGACTGCCCTAAACCCGCCCCCTCCCCTCCGCCCCAACGCCCCATTGATCAAGAAGTTTGCGTCGGATTCCGGCTTCCGGATGACGCAAACCTCTTGATCAACGGGGGCAAGGAGGGTGGGGGGTCAGCAGCCGATCACCCAGTAGTTGGGGGCCGTCTGCTTGAGGGCGCTCGTGTAGAAGGTGTTGTAGAGGCCCATCCGCTGGTTGGAGCCGTTCGCGTAGGCGTAGCCGCCGGACTGGTAGGCCCGGCCGGCCGCCACGTGGGCGTAGTTGCTGGCCGTCACGCAAACGGGGGGCGTGGTGGGCGTCGCGGTGGGCGTGGGGGTCGGGGTGGCCGTGGCTGTGGCCGTAGGTGTCGGGGTCGGGGTGGTGCCGCCGCCGTTCAGGCCGAAGAAGAGCGCGTCGCGGTACGTCGAGCAGATGGTGTCGAGGAAGTACGCCCCGGCGGTGCCGCACTGGTCGGCCCCGGAACCCGGGTCGACCGGGGTGCCGTGACCCATGCCGGCGACCCGGTACAGCCGCACCTCGTCGTTGCCGTACACCTCCAGGCTCGTGTTGGCCGGCAGCGACGACGAACTGGTCGGGGTCTGCGAGAGACCGCGCACGTTCGTCCACTGGTCGCGGGACTCGGTGCCGTTGAACGGGGTGACGGTCGTGTCCGAGGTGCCGTGCCAGATGGCCACGCGGGGCCGCGGGCCGGTGTAGCCGGAGTACGCGCCCCGGACCAGGTCGCCCCAGGCGGCCGGGGTCTTGTCCGCACCCGGATTCATGCAGCTGAAGGCGTTGACCATGCTGGTGGCGCAGCGGTACGGGATGCCCGCGATGATCGATCCGGCGGCGAAGACGTCCGGGTACGTGGCGAGCATGACCGCGCTCATCGCCCCACCCGCGGACAACCCGCTGACGAAGACCCGGGAGCCGTCGACACCGAAGTTCGCCTTGGCGTGGTCGACCATCTGCTTGATGGACAGCGCCTCGCCCTGACCCCGAGTGGTGTCGCCGGCCTCGAAGAAGTTGAAGCAGGAGTTGGCGTTGTTGCCGGAGGGCTGTTGGGCGACGATCAGGGAGAACTTCCACTGGTCGGCGTACTTCTGCCAGCCGGAGCCAGCGAAGTAGCCGGGAGCGGTCTGCGTGCAGCCGTGCAGCAGCACCACGGCCGGGGAGTTGGCCGGCAGGTTGTCCGGCCGGTAGGCGTACATGGCGAGGTTGCCCGGGTTGGAGCCGAACCCGGTGACCTGGGTGAGGGTCGCGGCCTGGGCGGGTGCGGCGATGGCGACCGCGCCGGCTGCGGCGAGGACGAGCCCGGCGCCCACGCCGATCAGCCGGGTGAGGATGGACGAGGAGCGGCGCACGGCGGCCTCCTGAAAGGGGCGGACTGTGAACTGGGTCACGGTCGAATTGCCGTGACGTTACGACGATGTGTCGCCGCCATGACATGGGGCGCGCTCACACATTCACGGCCGCCGAGGTGTACGCCGGACCGTCGACGCGAGTCCTCCCCAACCCCACGCGACAACAACGGTCCCCTCCTCGCAGGTCTGACCGGCCTGTCCAGGTCCGGTTGGTAACGTCCGCTGCGTGCCGTCCTCCCCGTCGCTGGCCACCGGCCCCGCACCCGCGTCACCGCCGCGCGTCGTCCGGGACCGCCGGGCCGACCTGATCGTCGTGCTGGTGGCGCTCGCGCTCGCCGTCTGGGTGACAAGTGGGCTGTGGCGGGACCCGAACGTCCGCACCATCACCGTCAACTCCAGCGACCAGGCGCTCTTCGAGTGGCTGCTGGCCTTCGGCGGGCACGCGGTCACCCACGGCGACAACCCGCTCTTCACCTACCTGATCAACGTCCCGGATGGCGTGAACCTCGCGGTGAACACCTCGATCACGGTGTACGCGGTGGTCTTCGCCCCGCTCACGTACCTGATCGGGCCGCCGGCCACCTTCCTGGTGATCCTCACCCTGAACCTGCTCGCCACGGCGCTGACCTGGTATTGGCTGCTGTCCCGGCACCTGGTCCGCAGCCGGCTGGCCGCCGGGGTCGGCGGCCTGTTCATCGCCTACTCCCCCGGCATGGTCTCGCACGCCAACGCGCACCTGAACTGGACCGCCGGCTGGCTGGTGCCGCTGCTGATCTGGCGGCTGTTCGCGCTGCGCCGCGCCGGGCACTGGCTGCGCGACGGGGTGATCCTCGGCGTGCTGGTCGCGGTGGCCTTCTCGATCGCCGCCGAGGGGCTCTTCTTCGCGGCGCTGGCGCTCGGGGTGTTCGTCGCCATCTGGGCGCTGCACCCGGCCAACCGGGCCGAGGCACGCGCCGCGCTGCCGACCTTCCTGCGCGGGCTCGGGGTGACCGCCGTGGTGGCCGGCGTGCTGCTGGCGTACCCGCTGTGGCTGCACTTCGCCGGGCCGCAACGGTTCCACGGCACCGGCTTCGACCCGGTGATCCACTCCGAGGACATCGCCGCGTTCGCCGCCTTCCCGCGCCGCTCGCTGGCCGGCGAGGCGGGACTGGGCACCTCGTTGGCGCCGAACCCGACCGAGGAGAACTCGTTCTTCGGCGTCCCGCTGCTGGTGCTCACCGTCGTCTGCTTCGTCGCGCTCTGGCGGCGGGCCGACCCGGGCCGCCGGGCCACCCTCTGGGCGCTGGGCGTCCTCGCGCTGATCTTCTCGGTACTCTCCTTCGGCCCGATCGCCAAGGTCGACGGGCGGCGCACCGACCTGCCCATGCCGTTCGACCTGCTCGGGCAACTGCCGGTGGTGAACGCCGCGCTGCCGGCCCGGCTGGCCCTGGTGGTCGCGCCGGTGATCGGGCTGGTGCTGGCGTACACCATTGATCAGCTCCGGGCCGCGCCACCCCGGTACCGCCCCACGGAGTTGGCGTGGGTGCTCGCTTTCGCGGCGGCCCTGGTGCCGCTGCTACCCACCCCGCTGCTGACCGACGAGCGGGAGCCGATCCCCCGGTTCATCACCTCCGGCACCTGGCGCGACTACGTCTCACCCGACGGGGTGCTCACCCCGGTGCCGCTGACCGTGGACATCTACCCGGACGGTCAACGCTGGCAGGCGTACGCGTTGTCGCACCGGCAGGGCGAGTTCGAGATCCCGGGCGGCTTCTTCCTCGGCCCCGGCGGGCCGGACGGGCGCGGCCGGATCGGCCCGGTGCCGCGCACCCTGAGCGCGTTGATGGACCAGGCCGGCCGGACCGGGTTGGTGCCGATCATCACCGACGGGACGATCCGGGAGGTCCAGTCGGACCTGCGGCACTGGCGGATCGAGACGGTGGTGCTCGCCGACCGGGTGCACGGCGCGAAGTTCGAGGTCGACGAGGAGGCGCTGCGACGTACCGGCACCGCCCTGTTCGGCGAGCCGCAGCGGGTCGACGACGTCTGGCTCTGGCGCATCCCACCGGCCGACCGGTAGACCGCGCCACGACCGAGCGGGGCATCGCGACCGG
This sequence comes from Micromonospora sp. NPDC023888, assembly GCF_040639415.1. Classification (NCBI taxonomy): domain Bacteria; kingdom Bacillati; phylum Actinomycetota; class Actinomycetes; order Micromonosporales; family Micromonosporaceae; genus Micromonospora; species Micromonospora sp. NPDC023888. The sequence goes on from NZ_JBEZZW010000061.1 coordinate 18,001, forward strand.
CTCGCGTCGCGTCTAATGGGCTGATGGCAGCGACCGGCAGACGACTGTGGCGCGCCGCTGTGGTCGGGGTCGCGTTGGGGCTTGTGGCAATCAGCGCGCCGGCCGCCACGGCTGCGAACAGCACTGTCACCGGCAGCACCACGGCTTCCGGCAGCACTGCCGGCGCGGTGCCGACCCGGGTGCACAATCCGTGGCTGTGGCAGGCCACCGTGGGGCAACGTCCGGCCGGCCGGGCCGCGTTGGTGTTCTTCACCGACCGCACCCGCTACTTCGAGTCGACAGGTGTGCTTGTCGACCGGGACGGCGCATACCGGCTGATCCCGATCGGCATCGCCGAGGGGCACGGGTTGCTCTCCCCGGATGGACGGCACTACCTGCGGCCGGGCTCCGGCGAGCTGCTGGACCTCACCACCGGCCGGCAGCGCCGCACGGTGAGCACGGGCGTTCACCCGTTGGCCTGGTCGCCGGACGGGCAGCAGGTGCTGGGCACCCGCAACAACGACGACGAGGTGATCAGCTTCGGGCCGGAGAATCAGCAGCTCAACGACCCGGAGAAGCCCGACGACCTGCTCGTCGTCGACCCGTTCCGGGGCACCGAGCGGATGGTCGGCGTCGGCACCTTCGCCGCGCACACCGCAGCGGCCTGGTCACCCGGTGGCGACCTGATGGCGGTCACCGGCTCACCGGACGTGCCGGCCCAGCTCGCCGAGCGTCAGCGACTGGTGGTCGTCGACCCGGCCGGCGGCGGCCCTCGTTGGCAGGTCGACCTGGGCGACCGGCGGATACTGGCCGGCCCGGCCGCCTGGCATCCCGACGGCCGGCGGCTCGCGCTGCTCGCCTTCGACGGCTGCGCCGGGCCTCGGTGCACCTCCGAGCAGGCGGCCGCGCGCACCTGGCGGATCGAGTTCCTCGACGCGGCCACCGGCCAGGCCGTCGGCCAGGCCCTGCCGGCCGGCACCTCGGTCAGCGGAATCGTCGGCTGGCGCGGCGACGACCCGGTCCTGCGATATGTGAGCGAAACGAAGCAGCACACCGACCGGCAGACCGTTCTCGCCGCGCTGTCGCCCGACGGCGGTCGCGAGGTGCTGGTGACCACGCCGGTCGGGTCGACCGACCTGATGGTGCCGGGCGACCTGCTGAGCCGGGCCGCGTTCGGTGGTCCGGAGCCCCGGCCGTCACCGTTCGCCGCCCCGCTCTGGGTCTACCTGACGCTTGCCGTGCCGCCGCTGCTCGCCGTCGCCCTCGTCGTTCGGCGTGTTCGTCGCCGCCGCGCCGCGACGGGCCCGGCTCCGGCGTGACAACGAGCCGCCGAGCGGTGCCGCGACGGGCACGACGAGGTCCTCGTGAGGCGGCTCACCAGGGATGATCGTCGGTAGCGGGACTAGGCTGGACGCGTGACGACGACGACCCCCGGCCTGACGGCCGTCCGCGCCGGCCTGCTCGACTACCAGGCCGCCTGGGACGAGCAGCGGCGCCTGCACGAGTCGGTGGTGGCCGGCGAACGCGGCGACACCGTGCTGCTGCTGGAGCACCCGAGCGTCTACACCGCGGGCAAGCGCACCGAGCCGTGGGACCGGCCGACGGACGGCACCCCGGTCGTCGACGTGGACCGCGGCGGCAAGATCACCTGGCATGGCCCGGGGCAGCTCGTCGGCTACCCGATCGTGCGGCTGCCCGACCCGGTGGACGTGGTCGCCTACGTGCGCCGCACCGAGGAGCTGCTCATCGACGTGTGCGCCGAGTTCGGGCTGACCGCCGGCCGGGTCGAGGGGCGCAGCGGGGTCTGGGTGCCCGAGGACGACCGGGGGCCGGCCCGCAAGGTCGCCGCCATCGGCATCCGGGTCGCCCGGGGCGTCACCCTGCACGGCTTCTCGATCAACTGCGACTGCGACCTGACCTACTTCGACCGGATCGTGCCGTGCGGCATCCGCGACGCGGGCGTCACCTCGCTCACCGCCGAGCTGGGCCGCCCGATCAGCGTCGCCGACGTGCTGCCGGTGGTCGAACGCCGACTGTCCACCCTCGTCACGGTCTGAGCGCCACGTCGCCGGCGAGGCGTGGCCGCCACGGCGAACCGGGCGGCGCTCGCGCTCGACCTCAACGGCCCGCAGGCTGCCCGGCTGCGCGACCGGCTCGCCGACTGTTGACAGGGGTCGACCGAGTCCAGCGCGCAGCCGGCGCGAGTCCTACGGGGTGAGCCGGTGCAGGTCGCGCGGGAACGCGGTGACCTCCCGGATGTTGGCCGCGCCGACCAGTCGGGCCACGAACCGTTCCAGGCCGATGGCGAAGCCACCGTGCGGTGGCATGCCGTGCCGGAACGCGTCCAGGTAACCGGCGTACGGCTCGACCGGCTCACCGCGGGCCGCAAGCGCCGCCAGGTAGTCGGCGTGCCGGTGCAGCCGCTGCCCGCCGGTGACCAGCTCCAGACCACGGAAGAGCAGGTCGAAACCGTTCGAGTACGCCGGCCGCGCCGGGTCCGGGTGGGTGTAGAACGGCCGCTTCGCCATCGGGTAGCCGGTGACGAAGAGGAAGTCCGACCCGTGTTCGCGCAGGGCCCACTCGCCAAGCGCCCGTTCGTGGGCGGGCGCGAGGTCCGGCTCGTCGGCGGGAGCGCCGGCGATCGTCAGCGCCTCGGTGAAGTGCACCGCCGGGATCTCCGCCGGCACCTGCGGCGGCGTGACGCCGAGCGTCGCCAGGGCGCCACCGGCCCGCTCGCCCACGGTGCCCAGCATCCCGGCCACTGTGTCGCGCAGCACCCGCATCACGTCCCGGTGGTCGGCGACGAAGCCCAGTTCCGCGTCGAGCGACGTGTACTGCGCCAGGTGCCGGACGGTGTCGTGCGGCTCGGCCCGGAACACCGGCCCCACCTCGTAGACCCGTTCGAAGACGCCGACCATCAACTGCTTGTAGAACTGCGGCGACTGGGCCAGGTACGCGGGCCCGCCGAACCAGTCCAACGCGAACACGTTCGCCCCGCTCTCGGTGCAGGAGCTGACCACCTTCGGGGTGTGGATCTCCACGAAGTCGTGGGCGTCGAGGGCGGCCCGGAACCCGGCGACCGCAGCCGCCGAGATCCGCAACGCGGCCGACCGGGTGGGGTGGCGCAGGGCGATCGGCGCGTTGTCGAGTTGGGTGGGCAGGCTGGCGGTGAGCGCCGGCCGGTACAGGTCGAACGGTGGCGGCACGGCGGGCGGCCCGAGCGGGCGTACCTCCGGGTCGGTCAGCTCGACCCCGGCGGGCGCCGTGTCGTTCGCGGTCACCGTGGCGGTGACCTCGACGACCGTCTCCTCGGGAAGTTTCTCCAGCTCGGCGCGGACGGCCGGGTCGGTGACGACCACCTGGGCCAGGCCGGCGGCGTCCCGAACGATCAGGAAGGCCACCGACTTGAGCAGTCGGCGGCGGTGCACCCACCCGGCGATCCGCACGGTCGCGCCGATCTGGGCGGGCAGGTGGTGGGACAGGGTTCGTTGCATGGCGGGCTGCTCCTCGGTTGATCGCCACGCCGTCGCCGCCCTGGGGAGGCGAAGCGTCGCATCAGCCCCAGGGAGGTGTGGGCGAGCGGGAACCTCGCGGTGCCACCACACCTTCACCCCCGCCGAAGCGGGGGCCTCGTTCGTCGCCTGATGACCGGGGCCAACCGGGCGGGCTCTACTGGGCACGGGTGACCCGTAACCGTTCTTCCCGCAGCTCAGGAGGGTCTTCGCGCGCCGGCGCCAGACCGCCTCTCAGCACCGGCGGCTCTCTGCACTGGCGGGTCGGCGCGCTACTCGGCTCCGTCGTCGCTGTTGGCGGAGACCGTAGCACCGGATCCCGACGGGTGTGACGCCTTTTTTCGGCTATCCGGTGTCCGGCGTCACAACGTTTGGAGCGTGACGCCGGTCGCCTGGCGTACATAGACACCTGCCGTCCGGCGTAGGCTCATTTTCGTGACGATCGAGCACTCCGCGCCGACGACCGGCCAGGCAGCGCGCACCGCAACGGCGGCCCCCGAGGGGCGGCGTCTGCTGCGCATCGAGGCGCGCAACGCCGAGACGCCGATCGAGCGCAAACCGCCGTGGATCAAGGTCAAGGCCAAGATGGGTCCGGAGTACACCCAGCTGCGCGGGCTCGTCTCGCGCGAAGGGCTGCACACCGTCTGCCAGGAGGCCGGCTGCCCCAACATCTACGAGTGTTGGGAGGACCGGGAGGCCACCTTCCTCATCGGTGGCGACCAGTGCACCCGGCGCTGCGACTTCTGCCAGATCGACACCGGCAAGCCGGCCGAGTTCGACGCCGACGAGCCGCGCCGCGTGGCCGAGTCGGTGGTCTCGATGGGGCTGCGCTACGCCACCATCACCGGTGTCGCCCGCGACGACCTGCCTGACGGCGGCGCCTGGCTGTACGCCGAGACCGTCCGACAGATCCACGCGCTCCAGCCCGGCTGCGGCGTCGAGCTGCTGATCCCGGACTTCAACGCCGTGCCCGAGCAGCTCGCCGAGGTCTTCGGCTCCCGCCCGGAGGTGCTGGCGCACAACGTGGAGACCGTGCCGCGCATCTTCAAGCGCATCCGGCCGGCGTTCCGCTACGACCGTTCGCTGGACGTCATCCGGCAGGCCCGCGCCGACGGTCTGGTCACCAAGAGCAACCTCATCCTGGGCATGGGCGAGGAGCGCGCCGAGGTCTCGCAGGCGCTGCGCGACCTGCACGAGGCCGGCTGCGAGCTGATCACCATCACCCAGTACCTGCGCCCCTCCCCCCGGCACCACCCGGTGACCCGCTGGGTCAAGCCGGAGGAGTTCGTGGAGCTGCGCGAGGAGGCCGAGGAGATCGGCTTCGCCGGCGTGATGAGCGGGCCGCTGGTGCGGTCGTCGTACCGGGCCGGTCGGCTCTACAAGCAGGCCCTCGACGCCCGCGCCGCCACCCCGGTCGCCACCACCGCCTGATCCGCACCGGCCCGGCGGCCGAATGTCATGATCGTGCGATGACCGCCGGGGTACGCCAGCAGCCGCGTGACGCGGGATCCCCGCGTCCACGGCCAGGCGGGCGTCTCGGCCTGGTCGGCTGGTTGACCGGGCTGGCCGTGCTCGCCGGGGTGGGTTACCGGCTCTGGCTGCTGGGCCACGCCGCGCCACCCACCAACAGCGACGAGGCCGCCATGGGGTTGGCCGCGCTGCACATCGCCCGAGCTGAGGACTTCCCGGTCTGGTTCTACGGCCAGCAGTACATGGGGCCGCTGGAGGCGTACCTGGCCGCGCCGGTGTTCGCGCTGGCCGGTGGACCGTCGCTGCTCGGTCTGCGACTGCCCACCCTCGCGCTGTACGTGCTGTTCCTGCTGCTGGCCTGGCGGTTGACGCTGCGACTGACCGGGGACCGGTGGTTCGGGCTGCTGGTGGTCACGCTGCTGGCCCTCGGCTCCGACCGGGTGGTCAAGAACCAGTTGATCGCCGGGGGCGGCTACCCCGAGATGAACGCGGTCGGGATGGCGCTGGCCGTGCTCGCCGTGGATCTGGCCGCCGGAAGGCCGGGGTGGCGGCTGACACGCTGGGCGCTGTGCGGGTTCCTGGCCGGCCTGATGGTCTGGGTCGACCCGCTGGTCCTGCCGTACGTCGTGGCGCTCGGTGCGGTGCTCGTCGGGTTCTGCCGCCGGGAGCTGCGGGGTGCGGCCGGGGCGCTGCTCGGGGCCGCCGCCGTGCTGGGCGCCGCCCCGCTGCTGCTGGACAGCGTGCTGACCGGCAGCAACCCCTTGAACGCGGTGCTCGCCGCCAGCGGCGCGAACGCCAGCGCGGGCTGGGCGGACCGGCTGCACGGTGGCCTGCTGCTCGGCCCGGCGCTGGGCATGGGGTTCTGCGGTCCCGGGCGGTGCGCCACCTGGCAACTGTGGTGGGCGCTCGCCCTGCCGCTGCTGCTGGCCCTCGCCGCCGCCACCGCCTGGCGGACGCTGCGTCAATCGGCCGCCGCCCCGGCTGGCCCCACCGCCTCCGCAGACCCCGGCGGCCCCGCCGACCCGGCACCGCGGGTGGTGGCGGCGATCTGGCTGGCGCTCGTGCTGGCCGCGGTCGGCACGCTCGGCGCGTACACCGTGAGCAGTTCCGCCGGTCTCACCCCGGTGGAGAGTTCCCGCTATCTGTCCTGCCTGCTCATCTCGCTGCCGGCACTGCTGTGGCCGGTCTGGGCGACGGCCCGTGGCGGTCTGCGACAGCCGGCGAGCGACAGTCGCGGCGTCGGGCCGGCGCTGGCCCACCCGGTCGCGCTGGCGTTGCTCGTGGCCACCCTGGGCACCGCCGGCCACGCCACCTGGCAGGCAGCGCGGACCGCACCCGCGACACGGGCCGCTGAGGCCCGGCACACCGAGTTGGTGACCACCCTGCGTCAGCTCGGCGTGCGACACGTCCGCGCCGGCTACTGGACCTGCAACCGGCTCACCTTCGCAACAGCGGAGCAGGTGGTCTGCGCGGTCGTCGACGATGCGTTGCGCCCCGGCTTCGACCGCTACCCCGCGTACCGGCGGGAGGTCGACGGCGCGGCGGCGCCGGTCTGGGTCGCGCCGACCGGCTCGCCGTTGGCGCACACCCTCGACGAGCGGCTGCGCACCGCCCCGGGCAGCCTGAACCTGGTCACGATCGACGGCTGGCGGATCTACCTGCCGTCGGCCTGACCCCGCGCGCCCGGCCCGACGGTGACCGCCGCCCCCGGCCGCCGGCACGCTCGTCAGCGGGGTGGCGCGGGCTCGGCGAGCAGGCCGAGGCGGTGGGCCAGCGCGGCGGCCTCTCCCCGGTTGGTCACGTCGAGCTTCGCGATGATCCGGGAGACGTGCACGCTCGCCGTCTTCGGGGAGATGAACAACTGCTCGGCGATCCGGCTGTTGCTGTGCCCCTCGGCGACCAGCCGCAGCACCTCCCGTTCCCGGGCGGTCAACAGATCGGCGCCGGCCCCGCCCTGACCCGTGCCGCGCAGGCCGACCCGCCGCGCCAGGGTTGCGGCCGCCTCGGCCAGCGGCGTCGCGCCCAACCGCCGGGCGATCTCCGTGGCCTCGGTGACCGCCGCCGACACCTCGTCCCGTTCGCCGGCGGCGGCGGCCGCCTCGGCCAGCGCCAGCAACGCCCGACCGAGCGGGTACGGCTGCCCGTCGGCACGCCACGCGTCCACCGCCGACCGCCAGGCCGGCAGCACCTGGTCGCCGACCGCCAGCAGGGCGGTGACCTGGGCGGCGTGCGCCCGCGCCGCCGGATGCCGGGCCGGCAGGTCAGCGGCGAGCGCGGACGCCGCGGCGGCCAGCTCCCGGTCACCCACCCGGGCGGCGGTACGGGCGACGGCGCTGAGCACCGGCCAGCCCTCCCGGGGCAGTTGCGGCAGATGCGCGTCGGCCAGCGCGGCGCGGGCGGCGCGTACCGCCTCGATCTTGTCGTCGGCGGCCAACGCGGCCTCGATCCCCAGCTCGTGCAGGGGCAGCCGGTGGTTCGGCCACAGGTAGGGCCGGCCGAGGAAGGCCAACGCCCGGTCGACCAGTTCCTCGGCGCCCGGGTGGGCGCGGGCCAGCCGCAGCCCGGCGCCCAACTGGAGCCAGTGCAGCCCGGTGACGCCGGACAGGTCGATCCGGGCGGCCTCCGCGCACACCGCCTCGGCCTCGTCCCACCGACCCAGCGCGATCAGCGCCTCGGCCCGGTTCGACAGCAGGTACGCCCCGGTGGAGCGGCTGATCCCCACCCGCCGCGCCTCGGCCACACCGGCCTCGGCCGCCTGCGCGGACTCGGCGTAGCGACCCAGCTCGCAGAGCACGTCCGACTGGAACACCTTGGCGAGCACCAGCGCCGGCGTGTCCCCGGCCGCACGGGCGACGGCCTCGACCTCGGCCAGCCCGGTCAGCCCACGCTCCAGATCCCGCTGGCCGTGGCAGAGCAGGGCGATCCGCGTCGGCAGCAGGGCCAACTCCTCGCCGAGGGCCGCGGCGGCCGCACTCGCCTCGGCGGCCACCCGGGCGGCCTGCTGAGGAGCGATCTTGGCGAGGTGGGAGGCGATGTCGGCGAGCAGCCGGACCCGCTCCACGCCGACCGGGCCACCGGCAGCCAACCGGTACGCCTCATCCAGCTCACGGCTGCCGTCACTCTTGCCGAGCAGGGCCATCAGTCGACCCCGCTGGTTCAGCAGCCGGGCGGCACGCAGCGGCGCTGCGTCGGCGTCCACCTCGGCCAGCCCGGCCCGGGTCAGGGTGATCGCCCGGCTGAAGTCACCGGCGGTGATCGCGGCGTCCAGGGTCTGCTCAAGCAACGCCAGGTGGTCGATGCCGAGCAGGTCGGCGGCGTCGGGCACCAACTCCCACAGCTCCAGCGCCCGCTCCAACAGTCGGCGCTGCTCGGCGTAGGCGTACCGGTCGGCGGCGGCGCGGGCCGCCGCGAGCGCGGCGACCAGGGCGCGCGGGTGGTCGTGCGCGGCGTACCAGTGGTGGGCGATCTCGGCGGGGGCCCGGCCGACGGCGACCAGGTGCGGCTGCGCCTCGATCGCGGCGGCGAAGCGGGCGTGCAGCCGGGCGTGCTCGCCGGGCAGCAACTCGTCGTGCACGGCCTCGCGGACCAGCGCGTGCCGGAACTCGTAGTCGCCGTCCGGGTCGGCCACCACGAGTTGGGCGGCGACGGCGGCACGCAGCGCGTCCTCCAACTCGGTGTCCGGCAACCCGGCGACCTCGGCGAGCAGGTCGTGGGCGAACCGGGTGCCGCCGGCCGCGGCGATCCGCAGCACCCGCTGGGACGGCTCGGGCAGCCGGTCCACCCGGGCCAACAGCAGGTCACGCAGGGTCTCGGGAAGCGCCGCGCAGCCGACCGGATCGCCGGCGACGGCCAACTCCTCGATGAAGAAGGGATTGCCCTGGGTCCGCTCGTGGACGTCGTCGACGGCACGGGCGGACGGCTCGGCACCGAGCAGATCCGCGAGGATCGCGGCGGTGCCGTCGCGGTCCAGCCGGCCCAGCTCGACCCGGCGCACGCCACGAACCCGGTCCAGCTCGGCCAGGAACGGGCGCAACGGGTGACCACGCTGCAACTCGTCCGTGCGGTAGGTGCAGACCAGCAGCAGCCGGCCCGGTCGGGCCGCCCGGACCAGGAAGCCGATCAGGTCGCGGGTGGAGCGGTCGGCCCAGTGCAGGTCCTCGATCAGCAGCACCAACGGCCGGGCCTCGGCGAGCCGTTGGAACAGCTCGGCGACCAGGTCGAACAGGTAGCCGCGCGGGGCGTCACCGACCGGCGCGGCGCTCGGCGCGGCCAGCGTCGCCCGGCCCAGCTCCGGCAGCAGCCGGGCGAACTCCGCCTCGTAGCCGGAGAACACCTCCGGGCCGTCGACGCGCAGCACCGCGCGCAGGGCGGCGGCGAACGGGGCGAAGGGAAGACCCGCCTCGCCCAACTCCAGGCACTGGCCGACAAGCACCCGCGCCCCGCCGTCGGCGGCCCAGCCGGAGAACTCCTCCAACAGCCGGGTCTTGCCCACGCCCGCCTCGCCACCGACCAGCACCGTGCTCGGCTCCCCCGCCCGTACGCGGGCCAGCGTCTCGCGCAGCGTCGCCAGCTCGCGCTGACGGCCGACGAGGACGGAACTGGCGGCGCGTACGGTCACGGAAGCGAGCATGCCATGACGGCCGCCCGCCCCGGGCCCGCCGATCGGCGGGACGGCCTCCGGTCGACCGTCGCGCAGGGCGGGCACCGTGGGCGTGGCCGCCGGGGCGGGCGCGGTCACCGGCGGTCGTCGCCGAGGCGGCGGGTCTGCTGGCGGCGGCCCAGCCAGGTGCGGCCGGGGCGTCGTGACACCGCGCGGGCGAGCCGGTCCGCGGCCACCTCGGCGCGCAGCTCGGCGGCGTGCGTACGGTGCAGGGAGAGCAGGAATTCCGCGTCGTTGCCGAACATGTCGGTCTCCTTCGTCGTGGTGTCGTCCGCTGCTGATGACTCTCCGCGCGAAGGCCCCACCCGGGCATGGGCACAGCGCCTGATCTTCACCGTCGACGCCCTCCTTACTCGCCCGGCCGGCACCGGCGAAGCGACGTAAGGTACTCAGCCGGCCGGGACCCGGACGCGGATCAACGGGGCGGGCGGCGACCACTAGACTCTGCGGCATGGCAAAGCCCCAGGAGAAGGTCTCGTTCGGCCAGCGGCTGAAGCAGATCGGGATGGTGTTCCAGTTCACCGCCAAGCAGGACCGGTGGTTCGCGCCGTTGGTCGCCGCCGCGGTGCTCATCCCGCTCGCCCTCACCGTGGTCGCGGTCATCCTCTGGAGCTGGATCTGGCTGCCGATCGGCATCCTGTTCGTCCTGCTCGCGGTGCTGATCGTGCTCAACCTGCGGTCCAACAAGGCGATGATGAACGCCGCCGAGGGCCAGCCCGGGGCGGCGGCGCAGATCATGGAGAACATGCGCGGCGACTGGCGGGTGACCCCGGCGGTCAGCTCGACCACCCAGATGGACATGGTCCACCTGGTCATCGGCCGGCCGGGCGTGATCCTGCTGGCCGAGGGCAACCCGCAGCGGGTGCGTGGCCTGCTCGGGCAGGAGAAGCGGCGGCTGTCGAAGGTGATCGGCTCCGCGCCCCTGCACGACTACGTGATCGGGCAGGACGAGGGCGAGCTGCCGATCCGCAAGCTCCGCACGACGCTGCTGCGTCTGCCCCGCGCGCTCTCCGGCAAGGACGTCAACTCGCTGGACAAGCGACTCAAGGCGCTCACCGCCCGTCCGCAGATGCCCAAGGGCGCGATCCCGAAGAACATGCGGCCGCCGGGCGCCTTCCGCCAGTCGCGGGGCCGCTGACCCCTTCGACGTACGCCGAGAAGAGCCGGACCCGAACGGGCCCGGCTCTTTTTCGTCGTGCCGCCTCGCGCCTCGCGCCTCGCGCCTCGCGCCTCGCGCCCCGCGCCCCGCGCCCCGCGCCCCGCGCCCCGCGCCC
>NZ_JBEZZW010000062.1:0-28516 GCF_040639415.1 Micromonospora sp. NPDC023888
CCGTGGGGGGACCCGCTGGCGTCGACCGGCTGGTACGGCTACGCCTCCTCTCACCGCCGAGGGTGGGTGGAACGACGGTGCTCAGTTGTCGACCCCCAGCGCCACCACCGGGCTGACCCGCGATGCCCGACGCGCCGGCAGCACCCCGGCCAGCGCGGTCAGCCCGACCAGCGCCACGAAGAGCCCGGCCAGCGGCAGCAGCGGCGCGGTCAGCGGGGCCTCGATCCCGAGGGTCCGGACCGCCAACCAGGCGTACGGGACACCGAGCACCAGGCCGATGGTCGCGCCGATCACCCCGTACAGGCCGGACTCCACGGTCAGCATGGTGCGCAGGCCGGTCCGGGAGAGCCCGATCGCCCGGAGCAGCCCGGACTCGCGTACCCGCTCCACCACCGACAGCGCGGTCGTGGAGCCCACGCCGACGACCGCGATCAGCACGGTCAGGCCGACCAGGCCCACCGCGATCCAGACCAGGGTGCGCACCAACGAGTCGTTGCGGTCCCGTTCGTCGGCGAGCACCGTGAGGCCCACCCCGTCGCTGCCCCCGATCGCCTGCCGCAGCGCCCGCACGCCAGCGGTGCGACCGTCCTCACCGTTGCCGGCCGCGTCGGCCAGCAGACCGCTGTACGCGGCCGGCACGCCGATCCGGTCCAGGTCGGCCGGGTCGGCGAGGATGCCGGCGTGCAGCGGGCCGTCACCGGGCAGGACCGCTGCCACCCGCACGTCGACCCTGCGGGTGGCGATGGCGAGGGTGACGGTGTCGCCGGCCCGCAGGCCCGCGTCCCGGGCGACCCAGCTGTTGAGCACGATCCGGCCGGGGCCACGATCGGCCAGGGTGCCCTGGGCCACGTCCAGGTCCCCGGTGCTCGGCAACGCCGCCAGGTCCAGGTCGCTTGTCGGGTAACCGGACTCGACGCCGCCGAGCTTGTCGGCGCCGCGCAGCAGCGTGGCGTCGTCGACCATCCGGTACGGCACCACCCGCGCCAGCGCGCGCTGGTCCGCCTCGGCCCGGCTCACGACGGCCGGCGGCAGCGTCCCACCGTTGCCGGTGACCTCGAAGTCGGCCGGGGCCGAGAGCGCCACCTCGCGGTCGACGAGGATCTGCAGCGACGCGCCGCCGATGACCACCCCGGAGATCAGGGTCACGCCAAGCGCGACCACGACGGAGACCGCTGCGGCGCGGCGCGGCGCCCCGCCGATCCCGCCGACCGACATCCGCCCGAGCGGCCCGAGCTGGCGCAGCGGCCAACCCACCACGGCCAGCACCGGGCGCACCAGCAGCGGACCGAGGGCCACCAGCGCGAAGAACGCCAGCGCGCCGGACGCGACAAGCAGGAGCAGCGGCATCGAAGGGTCGTAGTCCGACTGGTCCGGCTTCGGCAACTGGCTGATCGTCCCGACCGCCGCCAGGACCGCGCCGACGGCCAGGAGCAGCCCGAAGACCAGCCGCAGCACCCCGATGCCGCGCCGGCCGGCGGTGGTGCTCGCCGTCCGCAGCGCCTCCAGCGGGGAGACCCGGGCAGCCGAGAACGCCGGCGCCAGCACGGCCAGCACGGTGATCACGACGGCGCCGATCACCACCGTGACCGCCGCCGCCAGGGGCAGGCCCGGCGAGGAGACCTGTTGGCCGGCGGCGCGCAGGATCGCCGGCAGCGCGTACCCGAGAGCGAGGGCGCCGGCGACTCCGGCGACGCCGGAGACCAGCCCGGTCAGGGCGCCCTCGGCGGTCAACGCGGCCACCAGGGTGCCCCGATCCGCGCCGACCGCGCGCAGCAGGGCGAGCTGCCGCATCCGCTGGGCGAAGACGATGCGGAAGGTCGAGGTGACCACCAACGCCGCCGCGACGACCGCGATGGAGACGAACATGCCGACCAGGATGAAGAGTTTCCCGACCTGTTGGGCCGCCGCCTGCGCCTCCGCCTCGCGCACCTCTGCACCGGAGCGGATCGGCTGGCCGGCGACCGCCGCGCCCACCCGTTGGCGGACGGCGTCGGCCGAGGCGCCCGGTGCCACCCGCACGTCGACGCGCTCCACGGTCGTCAGGCGCGCCCAGGCGATCACGACGCTGTCCGGGGCGTACGCGTCGTAACCGGCGTCGCGGCCGACGTCCACCAGGCCGGTCACGGTGAGTGGCGCGGGTGTGGTGAGTTCGCCGCCGGTACCACTGGTGGTGGCGCCGACCGAGAGCCCGAGCCGTTCGGCGGTACGCGGGGTGACCGCGATCTCGCCGGGCTGGTCCGGGTAGCTGCCCTCGATCACCCGGACCGTGGTCAACGGGCCACTCCCCGGATCGGACTGGAGGTTGAGGTAGCCGTCGCCGATGGAGACCCCGGTCGCCACCCGGGCCACCGCCTCGGCCACACCGGGCACGGCCCGGATCTGCCGCACGTCCGCGACTGTGGGTTGCGGGACGTCGGCGCTGCCGATCACCAGGTCGGTGACGGCCGGGGTGCCGCTGAGGTTGTCCCGCACGGTCCGCTCGGTGATCTGCTGCACCAGCACGGTGCCGAAGACGACGAAGGAGGCGACCAGGATCGCCAGGCCGGTCAGGATCAGCCGGCCGGGACGCCGGGCCGCGGCGGTCGTCTGGGTACGCAGCACTGTCGCCCTCATCGGCGGGCCGCCAGATCACGCAGGGCGTCGGTGACCGACACCTGGTCCGGCTTGTCGATCTCGCCGGCGAGCCGCCCGTCGGCGAGCAGCACCACCCGGTCGGCGTACGCGGCGGCGATCGGGTCGTGGGTGACCATGACGACGGTCTGGCCGAGGTCGCGTACCGAGTCGCGCAGGATGGTGAGCACCTCCGCGCCGGAACGGGAGTCGAGGTTGCCGGTCGGCTCGTCGGCGAAGACCACCTCGGGCCGGGCCACCAGGGCGCGGGCCAACGCGACCCGCTGCTGCTGACCACCGGAAAGTTCGCTGGGCCGGTGGTTGAGCCGGTCGCCGAGGCCCAGCACCCGCACCAGGTGCTCCAGCAGTTGACGGTCGGGTTCCCGGCCGGCGAGGTCAAGCGGCAGGGTGATGTTCTGGGCGGCGGTGAGCTGCGGCAGCAGGTTGAAGGACTGGAACACGAAGCCGATCCGCTCCCGGCGTACCCGGGTCAGCGTCCGGTCCGACTGGCCGGTCAGCTCCGTGCCGCCGAGCAGGACGCGGCCGGAGGTGGCGGTGTCGAGACCGGCGAGGCAGTGCATGAGCGTCGACTTGCCGGACCCGGACGCGCCCATGATGGCGGTGAACTCGGCCCGGCCGAAGCCGACCGAGACCCCGTCCAGTGCACGGACGGCGGTGTCGCCGCTGCCGTACACCTTCACCAGGTCGACCGCGGCGACCGCGGCGTGGCTGGTCTCCGGCGGGGCGTGGGTTGTCATTGTTCCTCCAGTGGCTGCGATGTGGCCCGGACAGCGTCGCCGCCACCGGCGGGTGGGCACATCGGCCCGTGGCCGGGTATCGCCGGCGCCGGGTCTGTCTTTCGGCCGATCTGCAGGCGCCGTCCGCTGGCTACGCTGGGTCACCATGAGCACGCCGGATCTTCGACGTTGGTGGGTACGCCTGGCCCAGGCCGCCGGCCTGCTGGCCCTTGGTCTGCTCGCCCTCTTCGACCTCCGGTTCGGCGCGCCCGAGAGCATGGCCGCTCTCCTGCTCCTGTTGGTGCGCATGGGGCTGGCGGTGGCGACGGTGCCGCTCTGGCTGCCGGTGCACCGACCGGGTTCACGGGTGGTGCCGTTGGCCGCGTTGGCGCTCGCCTGCGCCTCACTGGCCGTGACCGCGGCCGTTGTGGTCTTCTCCGGCAGCAGTTACCTGATCGGCGGTAGCTGGGGGCTCGCCGAGTCGGCCGGGCTGATCGGGGTGGTCTTCGTGGTCACCCGCTGGGGTGCGCCCCGGCTCGCCCCGTGGGCGGCGGCGGCCGTCGGGCTGGCCGTCGCCGCGTTGCCGCTGCGCTCCGGCACCGAGAACCTGCTGGTGATCTTCGGGCTGCTCCAGGTGCTCGCCGCGGCCGGCGCCGCCGGGGTGGGGCTCTACCTGCGGATCATGGCTGCCGGTCGGGATCGGGCGATCGCGCTGGTGCGCGCCGAGCAACGCGCGGAGTTCGCCCGTGACCTGCACGACTTCATCGCCCACCACGTCACAGGCATCGTGGTGCAGGCGCAGGGCGCCCGGTTCGTCGCCGAGCAGGACCCGGGTCGGGTGATCGTCGCGCTGGAGCAGATCGAGCGGGCCGGCACGGAGACGATGGCCTCGATGCGCCGGATGGTGGGGATCCTGCGCAACCCGGATGCCCCGCCGGACGCGCCGTTGGCACCACTGGCCGGCGTGACCGAGTTGCCGCCGCTGCTGGCCGGGTTCAACGGCACGGCGAGCGCCCCGGCACGCCTGCACGTCGACGGTGACCTGAACGGACTGCCGGTGGAGGTGTCGACGTCGGCGTACCGGGTGGTGATGGAGGGGCTGACCAACACCCGCCAGCACGCGCCGGACGCCCGACGAGTGGACGTCGCCGTGCGTCGTACCCCGGACTGGTTGCTGGTCCGGGTCGCCGACGACGGTACGGCCGGGCGGACCGCGCCCGCCCGGGGGCACGGCTTCGGCCTGGTCGGCCTCACCGAGCGGGTACGCGCCCTGGACGGCACGATCACCGCCGGGCCCGGCGTCGCCGGTGGCTGGGTGCTCGACGCGGCGTTCCCGCTGCGCGCGGCGGTGGGGCGATGATCCGGGTGTTGATCGCCGACGACCAGGCGATGGTCCGGACCGGCTTCGGCATGATCATTGGGGCCCAGCCGGACATGGAGGTGGTCGGCGAGGCCGCCGACGGGGTGGTCGCCGTGGAGTTGGCCCGGCGGCTGCGCCCGGACGTGGTGCTGCTGGACATCCGGATGCCCCGCCTCGACGGACTCGAGGCACTGCGGCTGATCGCCGGGCCGGGCGTCGCCGACCCGATCCGGGTGGTCGTGGTGACGACCTTCGACCTCGACGAGTACGTGCACACCGCGCTCTCCAACGGCGCCTGCGGATTCCTGCTCAAGGACTCCGGCCCGACGCTGCTGGTGGAGGCGGTCCGCGCGGCCGTGTCCGGTGACGCGCTGATCAGCCCTTCCATCACGGTACGGCTGCTGGAGCACCTCAGCTCGCCCGCCCCGGCGCGCGGCGACACCGGGCTGTCACCACGGGAACTCGACGTCGTGAAGCTCGTCGCCCGGGGCCTGACCAACGCCGAGATCGCCGCCGGGCTCTTCATCGCCGTCGGCACGGTCAAGACCCACCTGGCCAGCGTGCAGATGAAGCTCAAGGCCCGCAACCGGGTGGAGATCGCCGCGTGGGCCTGGGAACGCCGCCTCGTCGGCTGAGGGGACAGCGGCGCGACCACCACTGACCTACCATCGTCATCAGTCGATGACTGGTCCGCTGCGGTCACCCGAAAGCGAGGCGATCATCTTGCGCGATCATGCGTGGCGCGGCGTCCGGTCCAGGGCCGCCGCACTGGCTGCCTGCGCGCTCACGGCGGCCGTGGTGGCGACGGGCGCGACCCCGGCGTACGCCGCCGCCGACGACACCGAACGCCCCACCGCCCCCGGCCCGATCACCGTCGTCGCCATCGACACCACCTCGGTCGAGCTGACCTGGGCAGCCTCGACCGACAACGTGGGCGTGGTCCGTTATCCGGTCTCCGCGCAATTCGAGGACAACGGCGCGATCTACTCGACCGACACCAACAGCATTCGGATCACCGGCCTGCGGCCGTCGCGCACGTACACCTTCTTCGTGGCGGCGCTGGACGCGGCCGGCAACAGCTCACTGTCCAACCCGACCCTGCGGGTGACCATGCCACCGGGGGACGACCAACCGCCGGGCGCGCCGGGCCAACCGGTGGCGTACGACGTCACCGCCACTGTGGTTCGGCTGCGCTGGGCGCACTCGGTGGAGAACGTCGTGCTCGACCGGTACCAGGTGTTCCGGGTCGACGCTGGCGGCACTCTCACCCTGGTCCGTGACGTGTCCCAGTACCCGCCCGTGAACAGCACCCAGATCAGCGGGTTGACGCCGAACACCACGTACACCTTCGTGGTGCGGGCCCGCGACGAGGTCGGAAACCTGTCCCCACTGTCCGCACCGGTCACCGTGACCACCCTGCCGCCACCGCCGAGCTGCGCGGTCCGGTCGGTCGTGCGGCAGTGGCCGGACGGCTTCGTCGCGCACCTCGTCGTCCGCAACACCGGCACCACGGCGGTCGACGGGTGGACGATGACCTGGCGGTTCTGGGCCAGCCAGCAGGTGCAGGGCATCTGGGGCGCGAAGGTCGTCGACCGCCCCAACAACAGCTACCTGCGGGTGGGCAACACCGGCCACAATGCGGTGATCCCGCCGGGCGGCACGGTGTCGCTGGGGCTCGTCGCCACCGGCACGCAACTGCCGGAGGAGGTCACGCTCAACGGCGGCCTCTGCGTGGTGGCAGACGAATAACGCTCGGCTCCGGGGTCTGGCGCCAGTCGCGACAACTTGCGACGCTAGCGGTTGTGTATGACTACGACCTGTTGGTGCTGGGCTCCGGACCCAGCGGTCAGAAGGCCGCGATCGCTGCCGCCAAGCTCGGCAGGCGGGTCGGCATCGTGGACCGCCGCGACATGATCGGTGGGGTGTGCATCAACACCGGCACGGTCCCCTCCAAGACGCTGCGTGAGGCTGTTCTCTACCTGACCGGGCTGAGCCAGCGGGACCTCTACGGCAGCAGCTACCGGGTCAAGGACGACATCACGGTCAGCGACCTGGCGGCCCGGACCCAGCACGTGATCACCCGGCAGACCGACGTCATCCGCAATCAACTGGCCCGCAACCGGGTCGCGATGATCACCGGCACCGGCCGGTTCGCGGACGCGCACACGATCTGGGTCGACGGCGGCTCCGGCCGCGAGTCGAGGGTGACCTTCGACAAGGCCATCATCGCGGCGGGCACCCGCCCGGCCCGCCCGGACAGCGTCGACTTCGACGACCGGACGATCGTGGACTCCGACGGCGTCATCAACCTCCAGGCCGTCCCGCGCAGCATGGTCGTGGTCGGCGCCGGCGTGATCGGCATGGAGTACGCGTCGATGTTCGCCGCGCTGGGCACCAAGGTGACGGTTGTGGAGCGCCGCGAGCGGATGCTCGACTTCTGCGACGACGAGGTCATCGAGTCACTCAAATACCATCTGCGGGACCTGTCCGTGGCGTTCCGCTTCGGTGAGGAGGTCGCCGCCGTGGAGAAGCACCAGACGGCGGCGCTGTGCATCCTCAAGAGTGGCAAGAAGATCGTCGCGGACACGGTCATGTACTCAGCCGGCCGGCAGGGCCAGACCGACGACCTGGCCCTGGAGGCCGCCGGGCTGGAGGCGGACCGGCGCGGCCGGATCAAGGTGGACGCCAACTACCGCACCTCGGTGGAGAACATCTACGCGGTGGGCGACGTGATCGGCTTTCCCGCGCTCGCGTCCACCTCGATGGAGCAGGGCCGACTGGCGGCACAGCACGCCTGCGGCGAACCGATCCGGGAGATGCACGGCCTGCAACCGATCGGCATCTACACCATCCCGGAGATCAGCTTCGTCGGGCAGACCGAGGCGCAGCTCACCGACACCTCGACTCCGTTCGAGGTCGGGATCGCGCGTTATCGGGAGC
This sequence comes from Micromonospora sp. NPDC023888, assembly GCF_040639415.1. Classification (NCBI taxonomy): domain Bacteria; kingdom Bacillati; phylum Actinomycetota; class Actinomycetes; order Micromonosporales; family Micromonosporaceae; genus Micromonospora; species Micromonospora sp. NPDC023888. The sequence continues at coordinate 7,648 of NZ_JBEZZW010000062.1, forward strand.
TGGCCCGGGGCCAGATCGTCGGTGACTCGTACGGCATGCTCAAGCTGCTCGTCTCCCCCGACGACGGCCGGCTGCTCGGGGTGCACGTGTTCGGCACCGCCGCCACCGAGATCGTCCACATCGGGCAGGCGGTGATGGGCTGCGGCGGCACGATCGACTACCTGGTCGACGCGGTGTTCAACTATCCGACGCTGGCCGAGGCGTACAAGGTGGCCGCCCTGGACGCGTCCAACAAGATCCGCAACATCACCCGCATCGACGGCTAGCCACTGCCCCCGACCTCCACCAGCGCCGCCAACTGGCTGCGGTAGTTCGGGCAGGTCGCGACGTCCTCGTGTGAGCAGTTCAGCCCGGCCTCCAACAGATCGAGCGCCGACCTCAGCGCCGCCATCCTGGCTCGCAGCGCGCCGTGGTTGCGGCGCAGCACGTCCTTGCGAACGGCGGGGTCGCCTGCGGCGAGGAACGCCCGGATGTCCGGCAGCGACAGGCCGGCCTGCTTCGCGCGCAGGATCGAGGCCACCCGGAACAGGTCGTCGCGGGTGTAGCGGCGACGGCCGCCGGTGACCCGGGCGGGGCAGAGCAGGCCCACCGACTCCCAGTGCCGCAGTACGTGCGCCGGCAGGCCAAAGTGGTCGGCCACCTCACCGATCGCCATCGTGCTTGACTTCATGTCGCCATTAAGTCCGAGCATGGCGGGCATGTCCAGTCTTCTAGCTGTCCTCGATGCGATCGAGAGCGAGCCCGCCGCCGTCGAACTGCGCGCCCGTTCCTACGAGTTACTCGGCGACCTCACCGGCCGAACCGTCGTCGACGCTGGCTGTGGCAGTGGCCGCGCCGTCGCCGAACTGGCCGAGCGCGGAGCCCACGCGGTCGGCGTCGACCTCGATCCCGAGATGATCACCGTGGCCCGCAAGCGCTGGCCGGCCGGCGAGTTCCATGTCGGCGACGCCACCGAGCTGCCGCTGGAGACCGGATCGGTCACCTACTACCGGGCGGACAAGGTGTTGCACGTGCTCGACGACCCGGCGCGAGCCGTGGCCGAGGCCCGGCGGGTGCTCGCGCCGGGCGGCCGAGCCGTGCTGATCGGCCAGGACTGGGACCTGATCGCCATCGACTCGGACGACTCGGGAACCACCCGTCGGCTGGTCCACGAGAAGGCGGACTCGCTGCCGTCGCCGCGCGTTGCCCGTAGGTATCGCAACCTGCTGCTCGACGCCGGGTTCACCGACCCGATCGTCGAGGTGCACACCGCTGTGTTCACTGACGACACCGCGCTCGACGTGTTGAAACGGATCACGGACGAGGAGACCTGGCTCGCCGAGCAGGCCGAGCGCGCCCGCGCGAACCGGATCCTCGTCGTCGTGCCGATCTTCCTCGTCGCCGCCCAGGCCTAACCCGGAACACCTGAAGGAGCTCGGTGCTGCCCGCCCCGCCAGCACGCCCGGTGATCGAGAGGTTTGCGTCATGACACGCCAGGCACGATGACGCAAACCTCTTGATCAACGAGGGCTGGGGGTGGGGCCGGTGCGGAGGCGGTGGCCTTCGCACCGGCCGGTCGGTTTCAGCCGGCTGAGCAGGTGGGGCTGAGGCTGCCGGCGGTGCCGTTGCCCTGGAAGCCGAACTCGGTGGACTGCCCGGCGCCGACCTGGCCGTTGTAGGCCACGTTCGTCCAGTTCGTCGTGCCGGTGTTACCGCTGGGGTTGGCGCTCCAGGAGCTGGTGACCGCCGCGCCGGACGGCAACGTGATCGTCACGGTCCAGCCGTTGAGAGCCGACGAGCCGGCCGTCACCCGTACGTTCGCCACGAAGCCGCCGGTCCACTGGTTCACCGTCGCCGTCGCGGTGCAGCCACCCGGCCCCGGCGGTGGAGTCGTGGGCGGCGGAGTGGTCGGCGGCGGGCTGGTCGGCGGAGGGGTCGTGGGCGGAGGGGTGGTCGGCGGCGGGGTGCCGTTGTTCAGTGCGGCCAGGACCGCGTCGTACGCCGGCTTCTTGGACCCGTTGCTGTTGAACAGCAGCGGCGTCTGCGAGGCCCGCCACGAGTCACTGTCGCGGATGCCCCACACCGTGATCCCGTTGCACCGGGCCACCGCCAGGCAGTCCTCCACCACACTTCGGTACGTGGCTGCGGACGCTCCCTGGATGTCCAACTCGGTGATCTGCACGTCCACACCCAACGCCGCGAAGCTCGACAACGTGGTGCGGTAGTTACTCACGTACGGCGAGTCGTTGTTGAAGTGCGACTGGAAACCGACGCAGTCGATCGGCACGCCGCGGGCCTTGAAGTCCCGCACCATGTTGTAGACACCCTGGGTCTTCGCGTGTGTCCAGTTGTCGGTGTTGTAGTCGTTGTAACACAGCTTCGCGTTCGGATCCGCTGCGTCCGCGGCCCGGAACGCCGCCTCGATCCAGTCGTTGCCGGTGCGCTGGAGGTTCGAGTCGCGGCGGCCCCCGGAGCTGCCGTCGGCGAACGCCTCGTTGACGACGTCCCACGCGACCACCTGGCCCCGGAAGTGCGTGGCCACCTGCGTCACGTGGTTGAGCATCGCCTGCCGTAGCGGGCTGCCACTTATGTTCTCCATCCAGCCGGGCTGCTGGGAGTGCCACGCCAGCGTGTGACCCCGCACGCTCATCCCACGACTGCGCGCGTGGTTGACGATCTGCTCCGCCGCCCCGTAGCTGAACTGCCCCTGCTGCGGCTCGGTGGCGTTCATCTTCATCTCGTTCTCGGCCGTCACCATGTTGAACTCGCGGTTCAAGATCGTGGTGTACGCACTGTCCGAGAGTTTGAAACCAGCCACCGCCGTACCGAAATACCGACCCTTCTCGGCGGCGGACGCGCCAAGCGTGGTCCCGGCGGAGGCGGGTGCCGTCGCGAACAGCGCCATGCCGGCGGCGAGGGCGCCCGCGCCGGCAAGCGCGACCACGGCTCTCGATGCCGCCTTCCATCTCGTGTTTCTCATCGTGCGACTCCTTCTGGTGGTGGGGCGGGAGGAAGGTCAGGACACCGAGCAGGTGGCGCCGTTCAGGGTGAACGACGACGGTTTGCCGGTGCCGCCTCCGTGCGTGGCCTGGAAGCCGACCTCGACCGACGCGTTCGGGGCGATGGTGGCGTTGTAGGAGACGTTGCGGGCGGTCACCGCGCCGCTCGTCGGCGAGTACTGCGCGTTCCAGCCGCTGGTGATGACCTGCCCGCTGGGCAACGTGAAGGCCAGCGCCCACCCGTTCACGGCGGCCGTACCGGTGTTGGTGATGGTCACGCTCGCGGTGAGCCCGTTGTTCCAGGCGTTGACCGTGTAGCCGACCCGGCAGGCGCCCGCGCTGGGCGGCGGCGTGGTCGGCGGCGGAGTCGTGGGCGGCGGAGTGGTCGGGGGCGGCGTGGTGGGCGGCGGAGTCGTCGGAGGCGGCGTGGTCGGAGGCGGCGTGGTCCCGATGACGCCGTCCAGCCCGAAGAAGCGGATGACCTGCGCGGCGTCGACCGGCAGGTTGTGCGTGACGCCCTGCATGCTGATCGCCTCGACCGGCGCCATCGGGCCGCTGCTGCCGTACCGGGTGCGGGTGTAGCCGGACTGCGGCGAGTCGGTGTACGTCGGGGTCTGGCTCAACCCGTGCACGTTCGTCCACTGCTTGACCTGCTCGCCGAAGTTCGGGTAGCGCAGCGTCTCGTCGCTGGTGCCGTGCCAGATCTGCATCCGTGGTCGCTGGCCGGTGTAGCCCGGGTACGCCCCACGGACCAGGTCGCCCCACTGCTGTGCGGTCTTGATGAGCTGCCCGTTGGCGCACTCGCTGTTCCACTCGGAGCTGCCCCCGGTGGCGAAGCAGCCGAACGGCACCCCGGCGAAGGAGGCGCCCGCCGCGAACACGTCCGGGTAGTCACCGAGCATGACGTTCGTCATCATCGCTCCGGAGGAGGTGCCGGTGGCGAAGATCCGCGCCGGGTCGGCGGCGTAGCGCTGCTTCACGTAGTCGACCATCGACATGAGCCCGACCGGGTCGCTGCCACCGCCACGGCGCAGGGCCTGCGGTGAGGCCACGTCCCAGCACTTGCTGCTGCGGGTCACCGACGGGTAGATCACGATGAACCCGTACCGGTCGGCGAGGGACGCGTACTGGGTGCCGGAGTGGAATGCCGGACCCGACCCGGTGCAGTAGTGCAGGGCCAGCAGGATCCCCGGTCGGGTGGCCACCCGGTCCGGGACGTACAGGTGCATCTGGAGATTTGTGGGGTTGGTGCCGAAGCCGGTCACCTGGGTGAGCGTCGCCGCCGACGCCGGGGTGGCGAAGGTCAGCGCGGCGGTGGCAAGCGTCAGGGCCGCCATGGCGGCGCCGAACAGTTTTGTCTTGAGTGTCATCGATCGCGATCCCTCGGGAGATAGGCGCGTGGAAGGGGACTTGAAGTCGAGGACTGCCCTTCGCCCGACCCTGACCGCGGCTCGCGTGACGAAGTCAGCTTCGATCGAGCACACTCGATTGTCAAGACTTCCGGAAACCTTTCGCCGCAACGGATTCCGGGCCCACCTGCGCAACCGGGGCCACCGGCGGGCCCACCCGCCGACGGCGGCTGGCCGGCTATTATCGGGAGGTTCTCGAAACGTGCCGGACTTTCACATCCCTCCCGCCCCGGTGTGCGTCCGCCGACGACGCCCGTGGGCATGAAGGAGATTCCGTGAGGATCGTCGACGCCCGGGTCATCCTGACCTGTCCGGGCCGCAATTTCGTCACTCTCAAGATCGTCACTGACGAGGGGGTGACCGGCGTCGGGGACGCCACCCTCAACGGCCGGGAGCTGGCCGTCGCGTCGTACCTGCGTGACCACGTGGTGCCCCTGCTGATCGGCCGGGATCCGGCCCGCATCGAGGACACCTGGCAGTACCTGTACCAGGGGGCGTACTGGCGGCGCGGCCCGGTCACGATGAGCGCCATCGCCGCCGTGGACACGGCGCTGTGGGACATCAAGGGCAAGGTCGCCGGCCTGCCGGTCTACCAGTTGCTCGGTGGTCGGTCCCGCGAGGGCGTCACCGTGTACGGCCACGCCAACGGCGAGACCGTCGAGGAGGTGCTCGTCGAGGTCGCCCGCTACGTCGACCTCGGCTACCGGGCGGTCCGGGTGCAGTGTGGCGTGCCGGGCCTACCCAAGACGTACGGGGTCAGCACCGACAAGTTCTTCTACGAACCGGCGGATGCGGCGTTGCCCAGCGAGGCGACCTGGTCGACCCCGCGTTACCTGGCGCACGTGCCGAAGGTGTTCGCCCAGGTACGCGACGAGTTCGGCCCGACGCTGCGGCTGCTGCACGACGTGCACCACCGGCTCACCCCGATCGAGGCGGCCCGGCTCGGCCGCAGCCTGGAGCCCTACGCGCTGACCTGGATGGAGGACCCGGTCCCCGCCGACCTCCAGGAGGGCTTCCGGTTGATCCGGCAGCACACCACCACCCCGATCGCCGTCGGAGAGGTGTTCAACAGCATCTTCGACGCGGCCCAGCTCATCCGGGAACAGCTCATCGACTACATCCGGGCCACAGTGGTGCACGCCGGCGGGATCACCCACCTGCGCCGCATCTTCGACCTCGCGGCGTTGCACCACGTCCGCAGCGGGTCGCACGGCGCCACCGACCTCTCCCCCGTCTGCATGGCCGCCGCGTTGCAGCTCGACATCTCCATCCCCAACTTCGGCCTACAGGAGTACATGCGGCACACCGAGCAGACCGACGAGGTGTTCCCGCACGGCTACCACTTCGCGGACGGCTACCTGCACCCGGCCGAGACGCCCGGCCTCGGGGTGGACATCGACGAGGAGGCGGCGGCCCGCTACCCGTACTCGCCGGCGTACCTGCCGGTGAACCGGCTGGAGGACGGCACGGTCCACCCCTGGTGACCGCGCCGCCGTAGCCCGGCCGGCTCAGTGGATGCGCCGCCCCCGCTCGTCCGGCACCCCGGACTTGCGGAAGAAGTACGTGTTGATCTGGTCGCGCCACTCGGTGGCGGACCGCATCTGCTCGTCGAGGCGTTCGGCCACCCGCTCGTACACGGCCGGGTCGATCATCCCGTTCAGCGTCTGCCACCTCCGTCGCATCGCCGCCACCTCCTCGACACCGGCGAAGTGCGTGTCGTAGATGTGCTGGATGACTGTCGAGCCGCTGCGCAGGACGTGCTGGTACGGCACGTGGTGGAAGAAGAGCAGCAGCTCGTCGGGGCAGCTCTCCGGCGTCTCGTACACCTCGGCCCAGTACGGCGGGTACTGCCCGGCGAAGCCGGTGCCCGACGCGCGGCTGCGGTCCACGCCGACGCCGTCGCGGTCGGCGAAGTGGTAGGTGCCCCACCGCGAGTACTCGTACCCGTCGACACCCGGACCGTAGTGGCCGGCGGGGTTGACCATGAAGCCGACGCCCAACGGGGCGGTGTACCGCTCGTAGGTGCGCCACGAGTCGTCCATGATCTCGTGCAGCGTCCGCCGCACCAGCTCCGGGTCGGCGGTGGCCGACGGCGGGAAGGTGAGCGTCATCCACTCGTCGAGGACCGCCGTCGGGTCCAGCCGCGGATCCCAGGCGAGCCGCCCGAACGAGTACAGGTTGGCCTGCGCCAACGGGTGCCCGGTCCAGAACCTGTCGTCGCCGGTGTTGGCGACCGCGACGAGGCCACCGCCAGCACCCGCCGCCCCCGCCACCAGGTCGGCCACCGCCCGCCCGCCCGGCCCCCAGGGCTCGAACCGCAGCACCTCACTCCACAACGGGCCGAGGTGGCAGACGTGTCGCTGCTGGCCTGTGTATTCCTGCGTGACCTGCAACTCCACCGCCAGTCGGGTGGCGGGCATCGCGGCGATCACCGGGGAGACCGGCTCACGGGTCTGGAAGTCCACCGGCCCGTACTTCACCTGGAGTACCACGTTGGTGCGGAACCGCCCGTCGAGTGGGGCGAAGTGGTCGTACGCGGCGCGGGCCCGGTCGGTCGACCGGTCCCGCCAGTCCTGGTGGTGGTTGTAGACGAACGCCCGCCAGTGCACCACTCCCCCGTGCGGGGCGAGCGCGTCGGCGAGCAGGTTCGCCCCGTCGGCGTGGTCCCGCCCGTAGCTGAACGGGCCGGGCTGTCCCTCGGAGTCGGCTTTCACCACGTAGCCGCCGAAGTCGGGAATGCGGTCGTGGACGTTGCGGGTGGTCTCCGCCCACCAGCCCCGCACCTTCTCGTCCAGCGGGTCGGCGGTCGACAGGCCGCCGAGGACCATCGGCGCGGCAAAGGTGACCGACAGGTGCACCCGGATGCCGTACGGGCGCAGCACGTCGGCGATCTCGGCCACGTCGCCGAGCCGGTCGGTGAGCAGCAGCGCCTCGGTACGGGCGACGTTCACGTTGTTCACCGAGATGGCGTTGACGCCGCTCGCCGCCAACAGCCGCCCGTACTCCCGGATCCGGGCCAGGTCGCCGCGCGGTCGGCCGTCCTGCCAGAAGATCGAGCCGCCCGCGTAACCCCGCTCGACCTGGCCCATCACCGGGTGCACTGCCACGTTGTCCCAGTGGTTCAGCATCCGCCGACGCAGCGCGGGCCGGTGCCGCTCCGGCGGGCGGGCCGGGTCGAAGGCCGCCGCGCAGAGCCGGACCACGTGGAAGAGCCCGTACAGCAGGCCGGCGGGCGCCTCGGCCAGCACCACCGTCACCTGTCCGTCGCGGGCCAGCAGGAACCCCTCGTCGCCGAGCGTCCCGCCGCCGACCTCGTCACGCGCCACCGCCGCCGCCGCAGCGGGCAGTTCGCCCGCGCCACGCAGGGCGAGCACCAGGTCGACGTCGACGTCCCAGGAGGGGTTGTGCCACACCCGCCCGCCGTAGCGCGCGCAGGCCCGCGAGACCTCGTCGAGCACGGTGTCGACGAGCAACCCGTCACCGTGGACGAGAACGCGGCGCGCGCCGAGGGTCCGGAACGCCTCCGGTGGCAGCCAGGCCGGGTGTACGGGCGGCTCGTCACTGCCCAGTGGTTCCTCGACGAACATCAACTGCTCCAGGTCCACCCACTCTTCGGCGTTCATCAATCCTCCCGTAGCACGACGACACCGTACGCCGGCAGCGGCAAGGCCGCACCGGTCGTCGTGCGGTGACCGGTGAGCAGGTCGACGCCACTGCTTCCGGCGGTCACCTCGACCGGCTCGGCACTGTGGTTGAGCAGGAACAGCAGCCGCGTTCCGTCCGGCGCGACCCGCACGGCGGATTCCAGGTCCGGTACGTCCGGGTAGGGGCCGAGCACGTCGTGCCGTGCCAGCACCTGCCGCACCACCCAGGACACCCCGGCCTGGTCCAGACCGGCAGCCACGTACCAGCCGTCGCCGGCGCCGAAGGAGTTGCGGGTCACCGCCGGGGTGCCCGCGTAGAAGTCGGCCTGGTAGGTGCCGACCACCGCCGCGCCCTGCGGAATCACCAGTTCGAACAGCAGTCGCGCCTCGACGTCGAGCTGGTCCGGGCCGGCGCCGAGACGGACCGGGTTGACCGTCTCCGGGCCGCGCGCGTCCCACTCGTCGACCCGGACACCCAGTAGCTGACCCAGCGGGCCGGGCACGTCCATCAGGAAAGCCTGGTCGTTCTCGTCCACCCGACCCGACAGGTAGGTGGTGAGCACCGAACCGCCGCGCGCCGCCACCGCCTCCAGGCGCTGCGGCAGATCACCCTTGAGCATGTGCAGGGCCGGCGCGACGACCACGTCGTAGCGGGACAGGTCGTGGGTCACCGCGACGACGTCCAGGTCCACGCCGGCGTCCCAGAGCGCGCGGTGGTAGGCGAGCACGACCTCCTGGTAGCGGACCAGCCGGGACGGGCCGTCGGAGATCTCCAACGCCCACCAGCTGTCCCAGTCGAACAGCAGCGCCACCCGGGCCGGGGTCCGCGCTCCCAGCGACACCGGGCCGAACCGGTCCAGTTCGACGCCCAGCTCGGCGACCTCCCGGAACACCCGGGTGTCGGAGCGACTGGCGTGACCGATGACGGCGCCGTGGTATTTCTCGCTCGCGCCCCGGGCGGCGCGGAGCTGGAAGAACAGCACCGCGTCGGCGCCGTGCGCGACCGCCTGCCAACTCCACAGCCGCATCAGGCCGGGTCGCTTCAGCGGGTTGACGTCCCGGCACGAGGTGGCGCCCGGCGACTGTTCCATCAACCAGAACGGTTGGCCGTCCTTGAGCCCACGCATCAGGTCGTGGGTCAGCGCCATCCGGGCCGCCGACTCGTCGTTCGGCGGGTAGTTGTCCCACGAGGCGAAGTCCAGGTGCGCGGCCCAGCGGTGGTAGTCGATAGGCCGGTACAGGCCCATGAAGTTTGTCGTCACCGGTAGGTCCGGGCTGGACTCACGGATGGCGGCCTTCTCGTCGTGGAAGTTGGTGAGCATGGCGTCCGAGGTGAACCGCAGGTAGTCCAGGGTGATGCCCTGGAACGCGGTGTGGTCCGGCCCCCGCCAGTGCTCGGTGAGCGCCGACGGCGGCTCGATCTGGTCCCAGTCGGTGAAGGTGTGCGACCAGAAGCTGGTGTACCAGGCCGCGTTCAGGTCGTCGAGGGTGCCGTAGCGGTGCCGCAGCCAGTCCCGGAAGCCGGCCGCGCAGAGCTCGCAGTAGCAGGCCCCGCCGTACTCGTTGCCGACGTGCCAGGCGATGACCGCCGGGTTGTCGGCGTACCGGCGGGCGATCCGGCGGGCCAGCTCGACGGAGAGCCGGCGGAAGACCGGGGAGCTGGGGCAGGAGTTGTGCCGCTGGCCGAACCGGTGCTTGCGACCCTCGAAGTCGGTCCGGGTCACCTCCGGGTACGCCTTCGCCAGCCACGGCGGGTGAGCGCCGGTGCCGGTCGCCAGGCAGATCCCGCGCCCCTCCGCGGCGGCCCGTTCGACGATCCGGTCCAGCAACGCGAAGTCGTACACGTCCTCGGCGGGCTGGCAGAGCGCCCAGTCGAACACGCCGATGGTGACCAGGTCGATCCGAGCGGTGTCGAAGAGACGGTAGTCCTGCTTCCAGACGTCCTCGGGCCACTGTTCCGGGTTGTAGTCGCCCCCGAAGGGCACCTTGACGGTGGCGGGCAGGCTCATCGGGTGAACTCCTTCTGAATCAGCCGGACCATCGGGTCGCTGACGCGCAGCAACGCCAGGACCGCGACCGAGCCGAGCATCGCGAGCACCACCTCGGAGAAGACCGCGGTGACCGCGGCCGCCGCCGCCAGCAGCAACGCGTTGCCGACTGTGACACCCGGGGTACGGACGAGGAAGTGCACGGCCAGTCGAAGAACGTCCCGAGTGCGGAAGTCGAACAGCGAGGTGATCACCAGGGCGTTCGCCGCACAGAGCGTCACACCCACGGCGAGCAGGACCAGCGGCACCGCCCACCACCCCGGCAGGCCGACCGCGCCCCGGTAGGCGAGGTTCACGGCGAGCACGGTCAGCCACAGCAGCGCCGGCACCCAGACGCGCAGCGCCCCGGACAGATTGGCCCGGTACCCGCGCCAGAAGACGGTGGCGGGCCGCAGGTCGGTCAGGTCGGTGCGTTGGTGGCGCAGCGCGTACAGGGCAGCCGAGATCGCCGGGCCGACCGGCACCAGCAGGACGGCGGCCAGCGGCAGGTTGCTCGCATCGCGGCCCAGCAGCAGTATCGGGAGCAGGCCGGGCACTGTGGTGAGCAGGAACAGCAGCTCGACGACGAGCAGGATGTAGACCCGCGAGGTGATCCGCGACAGTGGCCCGTCGCCGAACTGTCGCCAGGTGCGCGCGGTGCTCACGGCTGGTCCCTCCGCTCGGAACGGCAGCTGCCGACGCAGCGCCGCCACGCGTCGGTGCGGCGGCCGGTGGGCTGGTCGGGCACGGTGCTGCGCATTGCCGTCCTCCGGTGGTCCTGCCCGCGGGCGAGCGGGTCACCCGCGCGCCCCGGGCCGGTGGTCGTCGGGGAGTCCGGTCGGGCCCTGGTGACCGCCCGCCCGGACTCCCCGCTGATCAGCCGTTGTCCTTCTGGAACCGCTCGTACGCCTTGTTGACCAGCTCGATGTACTGCTCGGAGTTCTTGGCCTTCAGCTCGGCCACGTAGGCGTCCCACTCGCTGAGGGGCCGCTGACCGAGGGCGAACTTGAGCGTGTTCTGGGTGACGAAGTCCTTCAGCGGGGTCTCCCAGAGCGACACCTGCTCGCGTTCCTCGTCGGTGAACGGGTGCGGCGGGGGAACCTCCCTCGGCTTGCGGGCGTCCATCACCTTCTGGAACTCCAGCTCCTCCGGGGAGAAGAACCCACGGACCAGATCCGGAGTGCCGCCGTAGGCGAAGACGCCGTTGTAGAAGCCGAAGTCCTTCTGCAGGTGCTTGGTGCCCTTCGGGTTGAGCCCGAGGACGTCGACGTCGGGCGTGACCGAGCGCTTGCCGGACGCGTCCTTGGTGAAGGTGGTGCCCTCGACGCCCCAGCGGGCGAACTCCATGCCGGCGTCCGAATACCACAGCCAGTCGATGAACTGCATCATGGCGACGAAGTTCTTGCTCTCCCGCGCCTTCGAGGAGATCATGATGCCGTTCTCCAGCCGGGGGAAGGGGTTGATCTCACCGGCCGGGCCGACCGGCAGCGGGATCTTGGCCATCTTCGCGTTCGGCAGGGTCTTGGCCAGGTCGGGCCGGTGGTTGTTGACAAGCGTCTGCGCGTTGCCGGTGACCACGAAGGACTTGCCGTTGGCGAGCTTCTGGCGTGCCTGGTCGTCGGTCTGGGTGAAGCTCTCCGGGTCGAGCAGGCCCTCGGCCACGAGCTTGTGCAGGAACGTGACCATCTGCTTGTACTGCTCGGACGCGCCGGTGTAGGTGAACTTCTTCTCCGCCGGGTTCCAGGTGGCGTGCTGGAAGTCCCAGCCCGCGTAGGTGCCGTGGGCCGAGCCGAGGAGGTTCAGCAGCGCACCGGTCGGGTTGGGCTTGCTGAACAGGTCGGAGTACGGGTAGACGTTCGGGTACTTCGCCTTCATCGCCTTGAGCACCGTGTACAGGTCGTCCCAGGTCTTCGGGACCGGGAGGTTGAGCTCCTGCATGATGTCGGTGCGCACCAGCACCGTGTAGTCCTGCGTGGGCTTCTCGTGCATGCCGGGCAGCAGGTAAAACTTACCGTCGGCCTGCCGCAGGTTGTCGATCTCCGGCTTGAGGTTCCACTTGGCGATCTTGTCCTTGAGGTTGGGCATCAGATCCAGGTAGTCACTCACCGGAAGGATCGCCCCGGAGGCCACGAACGCGTCCTCCTGCGGGTGGTACGTCTTCGGGATGATCAGCGGGGCGTCCCCGGCGCCGATCAGCAGGCTGCGTTTCTGCTCGTAGTCGCTGAGCGGAACGGCGACCGGCTCGATCTTGACGTTGGTCCGCTTGGTCAGCTCCGACCAGAACAGCCAGTCTTCCTTGAGGGGGTAGAACGTGTGGTTGTTGTAGAGGGTGGAGAAGGAGAGCGCCTCGGTGGCCTTGAACTGGTCGCCGACGCCGTAGCTGGCCATCGCCCCGACCTTGTTCTCCGAGAGGTCCGTCGACTCGCCGGGGTCCTCGGAACAGGCGGTGCTGAGGGTGAGCGCGAGCAGACCCGCGGTGGCTAACGCCACCCGGCGCCACGTCTTGTGGAGCATGGCTCGTCCTTTCGGTGGTGGGGATTCGAATGTGGAGCGGTGTGGCGTGGCGTCACCCCTTGACCGCGCCGAGCATCACGCCGCGGACGAAGTACCGTTGGACGAAGGGGTAGACCGCCAGGATCGGCAGGGTGGTCAGCACGATCGTCACGGCCTGCAAAGTGGCCGCGGCCTGCACGACATCGGCCTCGGCGGCCCCCGCCTCCTGCGCGTCGGTGGCACCCACGATCAGGTTGCGCAGGTACACGGTGACCGGCAACAGTTCCTGCCGGTCCATGTAGAGAAACGCGCTGAACCACGAGTTCCAGAACGCCACCGCGTAGAAGAGCACCATCGTCGCGATGATCGCCTTCGACAACGGCAGCACGATCCGCAGCAGGATGCCGTACGTGTTCAGCCCGTCGACCGCCGCGGCCTCCTCCAACTCGGTCGGCAGGCTTTCGAAGAACGCCTTCATGACCAACAGGTTGAACACGCTTATGGCGTTGGGGACCACGACTGCCCAGATGGTGTTCTTCATGCCCAGGCTGGTGACCAGCACGTAGTTGGGGATCAGGCCGCCGGTGAAGAACATGGTGAACAGCGCGATGCCGACCAGGACGCCGCGCCCCTTGAGCTGCGGCTTCGACAGCACGTACGCGTAACAGGTGGTCAGCACGATCGAGATGAGCGTGGCGACCACCGTGTACACCACTGTGTTGCGGTAGTTCGTCCAGAACATCGGGTCGGACATCACCAGCTTGTACGCGGTGATGTTGAAGCCGCGCGGGACGATGCTCACCCTTCCCGTGATGATGTACGCCTCGTCGCTGAGCGAGCGGGACACGATGTTGAGGAACGGGAACAGCGTCACGATCACGACGCCGATCAGGACGACCGTGTTGACGATCCGGAAGATCCGGTAACCCCGACTGTCCACCGGGCCCCGCGTCTTCGGGGCGTCGCTCTTGGCACCGAGGATCACCACAGGCTCGTCCCCACCGTGCGCCGGGAGATGAGGTTCGCCGTCAGGACCAGGATCAACCCGATCACCGCCTCGAAGAGGCCGATGGCCGCGGCGTAGCTGAAGTTGCTGGACTGGAAGCCCATCCGGAACAGATAGGTGGAGACCACGTCCGCCGTCGGGTAGGTAAGCGGGTTGTAGAGCAGCAGGATCTTCTCGAACCCGACCGCCAGGAAGCTGCCGATGTTGAGGATCAGCAGCGTCATCATCGTCGGCCGGATCCCCGGCAACGTCACGTGCCAGGTCTGCCGCAGCCGGCTGGCGCCGTCGATCCGGGCAGCCTCGTACAGGTCCTCGTCGATGGTGGTGAGGGCGGCCAGGTAGAGGATGGTGCCCCAGCCGACGGTCTGCCAGACCTCGGACGAGACGTAGATGGTGCGGAACCACTCCGGTTTCTGCAGGAACGCCACCGGGTCGCCACCGAACAGGCCGACGAGTTGGTTGGCCGCGCCGTCGACCGAGGTCAACTGCATGACCATCGCCGCCACGATCACGATCGACAGGAAGTGCGGCAGGTAGGACACCGACTGCACGAACCGCTTGAACCGGCGGGCGCGCACCTCGTTGAGCATCAGCGCCAGCACGATCGGCAACGGGAAGCAGAACAGCAGGGTAAGCGTCCCGAGCACCAGCGTGTTGGTGAAGACCTCCCAGAACGTCGGGTCGCTCAGGAACATCCGGAAGTACCGCAGACCGACCCAGTACTCACCGAAGACGCTGCCGCCCGGCTTGAACCGGCGGAACGCGATGACGTTCCCGAGCATCGGTAGATACCTGAAGATCAGGAAGAACAGCAGCGGCAGGACGGCCAGCGAGTAGAGCTGCCAGTCCCGGCGCAGCGCCTGCCGCCAGCTCCGGCGGCGACGCGGCGCCCGCGGGGCGGGGCTCGCCGCCTCCGCCGGTGACCGGGGTGGCGCCGGCGGTGGTGGCCGTAAAGTCGATGTCATCCTCGGCCCCTCCTAGGCGGAATGCGGGACGGCCACGAGGGGCTCCACCCGCACCGACGTGAGCAGTTCCCGCTGGTGGCCGACCTGGCGCTCGACGCCGGTCAGCCGCAGCGCCAGGGTCGCCACCGCGTCGCCGCTCGACCGGCCGAAGCGCAGCTCCACCTCGCCGGGCTCGACGATCCGCCGGCCGGACAACCCGCTGAACGAGGCCAGGTCGGCCGGTACGCCGAACGTCACGTGTGCCGCCTCGCCGGGCTCCAGCGGCAGTCGCGTGTAGCCGACCAGCCGGACCACCGGGCGGGTCGTCTGCGCGACCGGGTCGTGCAGGTAGAGCTGCACCACCTCGGTGCCGGCACGGTCACCGGTGTTGGTGACGGTGATCCGCACCCGCACCTCGCCGTCGACCGGCCAGGCCGCCGGGGTGTCAGGCGTCTCGTCGGCCGGATCGACCACAGTGGCGTCGGACCACTCGAAGGTGGTGTAGCTCAGCCCGTGGCCGAACGGGTACGCCGGGGTGGGGTCCACCGAGGAGACCTTGTTGCGACGACCGAGCGGCGGCGCCAGGTAGGTGCTCGGCAGTCCGCCGGCGTCGCGGGGAACACTGACCGGCAACCGTCCGGACGGGTTCACCGCGCCGGTGAGCACCTCGGCGAGCGCCTGCCCGCCGAGCTGCCCGAGGAAGAACGCCTGCACCACGGCCGCCGCGGTGTCGAACTCCGGGCCGAGCGCGTACGGCCGACCGGTCATCAGCACCAGGACGACAGGGGTGCCGGTGGCGAGGACGGCCCGGACGAGTTCAGCCTGTACGCCGGGCAGCCGCAGGTCGGCGGCGTCGCAGCCCTCGCCGGAGGTGCCCCGGCCGAACATTCCCGCGCGGTCGCCGACGGCGAGCACGCACACGTCGGCGGCGGCTGCCGCGGCGACCGCGGCCGGAATGCCTGAGGTGTCCGCACCGGTGATGGCGCAGCCCGGCTCGTGGCTGAGCAGCGGGACGCGTCGGGCCAGCTCGTCGCGCAGGGAGGGGATCTCCAGGCCGAGCCCGTGGTCGCCGTGGTGGATGCCCACGTGGTTGGGGAAGGAGTAGCAGCCGAGCATGGCCATCGGGTCGTCGGCGACCGGGCCGACCAGGGCGACGCGGGTACCGACGGGCAGCGGGAGGACGCCGGTGTTGCGCAGCAGGACGACTGACTCCCAGGCCAGGCGTAGGGCCACGTCCTGGCTGACCTCGTCGTCGAGTCGCAGGGAAGCCACGTCGTCTGGCAGTTCCCGCCAGTCCTCGTCGAGCAGGCCGATCTCGATCTTCTGGATCAGCACCCGCCGCAGCGCCCGGTCGACGAGCGCCTCGTCGACGTCGCCGCGGCGTACCGCCTCGACCAGCGGGGCGCCGAAGGCGTCCACGGTGGGCAGCTCGACGTCGATCCCGGCCCGCAGGGCGAGCCGGGCGGCGTCGGCGGCGTCGGCGGCGACACCGTGCAGGGTCTGCAGGAAACGGACGGCGAAGTAGTCGGCGACCACGAGGCCGGTGAAGCCCCACTCGTCGCGCAGCAGGCCGGTCAGCAGGTCCTCGTCGGCGGCGACGGGCAGACCGTCGATCTCGGCGTAGGAGTTCATCACCGAGCGGGCGCCCCCGAGACGCAGGGCCATCTCGAACGGCGGCAGGATCACGTCGGTCAACTCGCGACGACCCATCGGCACCGGCGCGTGGTTGCGCCCGCCCCGGGAGGCGGAGTAGCCGGCGAAGTGCTTGAGGGTCGCGACGATTCCCGCGCCCTCCAGGCCCCGCACGTACGCGGCACCGGTCGTCCCCACCAGGTAGGGGTCTTCGCCGATCGTCTCCTCGGTACGGCCCCAGCGGTAGTCGCGGGTGACGTCGAGGACCGGCGCGAGCCCCTGGTGCACGCCCGCGGCGCGCATGGAGCGCCCGATCCGGTCGGCCATCGCCTCGACCAGCTCGGGGTCGAAGGACGCGCCCCAGCTCAGCGGGGTGGGGTAGACGGTGGCCCGCCAGGCCGCGAACCCGGTGAGGCACTCCTCGTGCACCTGCGCCGGAATGCCGAACCGGCTGGCGGCGACGATCTGCGCCTGGGAGGCGGCGAGCGACCGGGCGCCGAGCACCGGGTCGACCGGCGCGGTGCCGAACGGCCGGGTGAGCTGACCCAACCCGTGCTGGATGAGGCTGCTCCACTCAGGAAGTTCGGTGATCATGTCGGACTGGTGTGGGGCGACGCCCTCACCGGAGGCGTCCGCGCCGACCCAGATCCCGATGAGCTGCGCGACCTTCTCTTCGAGTGTCATCAACGGCAGGAGCGCCTCGGCCCGTTCGGTCGGCGACAGCCGCGGATCGCGCCAGGGCGCGGCGTCGCTGTGCACGGGCAACTGACTTCTCATGCCATGACCCCTTAGCTCCGGCCACATCCCCGTGTCCTGGTGGAACCAGGTCCGTGGCGGACGTTCACGCGATCCGAAACTTTCCGGAAGCCTGCGCAACCTTTTCGGCAACCTAAGTGCCCCATCGATGGGTGTCAAGGGTCCCAGTGGGACTCCGGCGGCTGTTCCCTGCACACGGTGATCCCACCGTCGGCACACCGTCGCAAATCCACCGGAGAATGACGCGCGAACGGACCGGACGACTGCCGCAACGGCTGGCGTGATCGGCCGATCGTGTTAAGGTCTCCCGAAAATTTCGGATGCTGTATGGGGCTGCGATGACAGAGCACCGCCCGCTCGACCCACCCGCCTCCACCACCATCGCGACAATCGCCCACGACGTCGGCGTCTCGGTCGCCACGGTGTCCAAGGTGCTCAACGGACGTGGTGATGTCGCCCCCGGCACCAGAGCGCGGGTGGAGGCGAGCCTCGACCGCCACCAGTACCAACGCCGCACCCGGCGACCCTCGACCAGCGGGGGGCGGATCGACCTCGTGTTCCACGAGTTCGACACCGGGTGGGCCATGGAGATCCTGCGTGGTGTCGAGGCGGTCACCAGCGCGGCCGGCGTCGGCCTGTCGGTCGCCCAGCTCAACGGCGCGCATCGGCCCCCGGCCCGATGGCTGGACGCGATCCTCGCCGACCGCCCGTTGGGCGTGGTGTTCGTCCTCTCCCACCTGGCCGAGGCCCAACAGCAGCATCTGCGGCGTCAGGGCATACCGTTCGTCGTCGTCGACACCGACAGCGCCACCTCGGCCTCCGTGCCGACCGTCGGGTCGAACAACTGGAACGGCGGCCTGCTGGCCGCCCGGCACCTCCTGGAGTTGGGGCACCGGCGGATCGCCATCATCTCCGGGCCGCCGGATGTGCTCTGCAGCCGGGCCCGCGCTGCCGGCTTCCAGTCGGCCCACGACGAAGCCGGGCTCGCGGTCGACCGTGAGCTGATCCGCTACGGCAGCTTCTCCGCGGGAGCCGGGCACGCCCACGGGCTGGAACTGCTCCGCCTGCCGTCCCGACCCACGGCGATCTTCGCCGGCTCCGACATCCAGGCCATGGGGGTGCTGCGGGCCGCCCGCCAGTGCGGCCTGCGAGTGCCCGAGGACCTGTCGGTGATCGGGTACGACAACCTGCCGGTCTCCACCTGGACCGACCCGGCCCTCACCACGATCAACCAGCCGTTGCGCGACATGGCGGGCATCGCCACCCAGATGCTGCTCGACCTGACCAGGGGCAACGAGCCAGCGACCAGCCGGATCGACCTGGTGACCGAGTTGGTCGTCCGGGAGAGCACCGCACCCCCCGCCAGCCCGCACTGACCCGAGCCCCTGCGAGGACCCGTGCCCCACGCCGCCACCCTGCTCGACGATCTGAAGCGGTACGCGCCCGAGGTCGTCGAGCCTGACGACTTCGACGAGTTCTGGCGCGACACCCTCACCGAGGCGACCGCCCGGCCGGTGCTCGTCGACGTCCGCCCCGAGTCCACCGACCTGCGGCTGCTCGACTCCTGGGACGTCACGTTCGCGGGCTTCGGCGGCGACCCCGTCCGGGCCTGGTACACCCGCCCCGCCGGGGCATCGGGGCCACTGCCCGCCGTCGTCGAGTACGCCGGCTACGGCCGTGGTCGCGGCCTGCCCCACGAGCGGCTGACCTGGCCCACGGCCGGGTACGCCCACCTGCTGATGGACAACCGGGGCCAGGCGGGTCAGTACGGTGCCGGGGACACCCCCGACCCGCACGGCGCACCCGGTGGGCCCTGGCCGGCCACCTGGGGAATCCTCGACCCGCGCGACTACCACTACCGGCGTCTGATCACCGACGCGGTCCGGGCGGTCGAGGCGGTCCGCGCTCTGCCGGGGGTCGACGGCACCCGGGTCGCCGTGGTCGGCAACAGCCAGGGCGGCGGCCTCGCCCTGGCGGTCGCCGGCCTGGTCGGCGATCTCGGCGCGGTGCTGACCACGGCCCCGTTCCTCTGCGACATGCGGCGGGCCGTCCAGCTCAGCGAACCCGCGCCGTACGGCGAGATCGCCCGCTACCTGGCCGTGCACCGGGAGGCCGAGGACGCGGTGTGGCGCACCCTGTCCTACGTCGACGGGGTGAGCTTCGCCCGACGCGCGACGGCGCCTGCGCATTTCGGGATCGGGCTGCGGGACACCGTCTGCCCGCCGAGCACCGGCTTCGCCGCCTACAACCAGTACGGTGCGGCGGCCCGGCCGCCGGTTCCGCCCGCACGCGAGATGCACGTCTACCCGTTCAACGGTCACGAGGGCGGCGAGGCCGTGCACGTCCGACGTCAGCTACGTTGGCTCGGCTCGATGCTGCACCCGGCCGGAACGTGAGCACCGCCCGGGTCGATACTCATAGCCGGACGCCGATCTATTGCCGTTGTTAGCGATAACACGTTAGGGTGCCTCAGGCGAGGTGCAGGGCACACTTCCGCCACGGTTCATCGGCCTGTCACGTCCGGCCATCGATGAGCAGTGTCAGCGGCAGCGCCACGACCACCAGTGCAGACGTCCGGGTTCCTGGTCGTACCGCGCGGCCCGCTCCCCCGCGTACCGCGTCCTGGCGGTGACCGTCCTCCTGGTGGCCGCTGTGGTCGCGCACCCTCACCACCAGAGGAAGTCCCATGAGCAGTGCAACGCTCGGCCATCCCGTCCCTCCGTCACCCCCCGCCACCGCGACGACGCCGAGGCCCCGACGAGCCCGCCTGTGGTGGGCGGCCCTGGCCGCCGTCGCAGCCGTGGCCGCGGCCGTACCGATCGCGACCACTCCCGCGAGCGCGGAGTCCAACGGGGGCGTACGCGTGATGCCCCTCGGCGACTCGATCACCGACGGGTTCAACGTCCCGGGTGGATACCGAATCGAGCTCTGGCAGCGGTTCACGGCAGGTGGTTACCGGATCGACTTCGTCGGCTCGCAGTTCAACGGCCCGGCCAGTCTCGGCGACCACGACCACCAGGGCCATTCCGGATGGACCATCGCCCAGATCGACGCCAACGTCGTCACCTGGTTGCGGGCCACGAATCCCCGGACCGTGCTGCTGCACATCGGCACCAACGACATGTACGGCGACACCTCCGGCGCCCCGGGCCGGCTGGCCGCCCTGGTCGACCGGATCACCAACACCGCCCCGAACGCGGACGTGTTCGTCGCGACGATCATCCCGAAGTCGGGCGCGGACAACCAGGTCCGGGGGTACAACGCCGCGATTCCCGGGATCGTGCAGACCCGGGCCGCCGCCGGCAAACGCGTGCACCTGGTCGACATGTACCGCGCCCTGACGCTCAGCGACCTCGCCGACGGGGTGCACCCCAACGCGACCGGCTATCGCAAGATGGCCGTGGCCTGGTACGACGCTCTCCGGTCGGTGCCCGGCAGCATCGGCGGCGACACGCCTCCGACCACGGCTCCACCCACCACGGCTCCGCCGACCACCGCGCCGCCGACCACCGCTCCACCCACCACTCCCCCGCCGTCCGGCGGGTGTCGCGTCGCGTACACGGTCAACGCCTGGGGCAACGGTCTCACCGCATCCGTCTCGGTGACCAACACGGGCAGCACGCCGGTCAACGGTTGGGCTCTGGCGTTCACGCTGCCCAGCGGGCAGACCATCACCAGCGGCTGGAATGCCAGCTACTCCCCGTCGAGCGGGGCGGTGACCGCTCGCAACGTCTCCTACAACTCGACCATCGCGGCGAACACCTCGGTCGACATCGGCTTCCAGGCAACCCACACCGGCAATTCCGGCCAGCCGTCCGCGTTCACCCTCAACGGCACCGCCTGCGCGGTCGCCTGACATCTCCCTCGCGGTGCCGGGCAGCACGACGTTCGCGGGGGCGCTGGCGACACACCGTCGACCGGTGGTCAACCTGGTGATCCAGGCCGCCCTGCTGGCGGTCGCGATCGGCCTGGTCGACGAT
>NZ_JBEZZW010000063.1:0-27706 GCF_040639415.1 Micromonospora sp. NPDC023888
GACAGCTCGTGCGCTGCCACCTCGGGCCGCTGGTACAGCCCCTACGACGGTGCCACCTGGACGGCAGCCTCCGACGTCGACATCGACCACGTCGTGCCCCTCGCGGAGGCGTGGCGCTCCGGCGCCAACTCCTGGACCACCAGCCGCCGGCAGAGTTTCGCCAACGACCTGAGCCGCGCCCAGTTGATCGCGGTGACGGACAACGTTAACCAGTCCAAAGGCGACCAGGACCCCTCCACCTGGCAGCCGTCCCTGTCGTCGTACCGGTGCACCTACAGCAAAATGTGGATCACCGTGAAGTACAACTGGAGCCTCACTCTGCAGTCCTCGGAGAAGTCCGCACTACAGAGCATGCTCAACACCTGCGCCTCCTGACCAGCGCGACCGCCGCCGTTCAGCTCGTTTCGCGCGCCGCGGTGTCGGTCTTCCTGGCCGCTACCGTGGGCGGACTTGCGTGACCGGACAGTAGAGCCTCACCTCGGTTCAGAGTCGAACGCGATCTTGCACTGCGTGGGTTCGGTGAGACCGGCCGTAGGATCTGGGAGTGGCCGACGTGAATGACGCAGATCATCGAAGTCCGGCATCCGCGACCAGTTGGGCGAGGTTGTCCGTCAGCCACTGTCAGTACGAGGTGTCGACCGTGCCGGGCGCGTTCGGCATGGGGATCTACACCCTCGGCGACGGCCTGCTACACGTCGTCGCGCCGTATCAATTCACCGGCTTCTGCGGCATCCACACCGGTTGGATCGAGGCGCGTGTCCGTGTCCTGCCCGAGCCTCCCAGGGCAGCCGAGGCCGGCTGGGACGCGATCAGTGAGGCGACCCTCTTCAGTCCCAGCGGCCGGCTGTCGGTCGTCGGCCTGATGGGCGGCACCGCGGAGCCCCTCACCGACGTCGCTGTCCCGCGCGGGCTGATCCGGGTGCGGGTGCACGCGCGCGACCGCCTGCACGAGACCGTACGCACCGACGACGACCCGCCCGAGCGGCACGAGCTGCACATCTGGGCAGTGTCCGAGGAGACGCCCTGGCGCACCGTGCAGGCCGACCCGGGGGCCCGCGACTGGGTGCAAAAACCGGTCAAGGCCGCCGAGTGGGGGATGCTGTCACTGGTTCCGCGCCCGTCTGGTCGTCCGGCCCTGCTGCCGCCGCTGCCACCCGATCCGTACGAGGACGACGCAGGCCTGCCCCGGGTGGCGGTGGTCCGCCACCGGCCCGCGCCGGTCGAGGTCCCAGCCGGAGTGCTGCCCGCCGGCGATCTGGAGGTTCGGCTGGAGCGGGTCGACGACGAGACTCTGCGGTGGTCGTGGTCCACCGCCGACGAACCGATCTTCCCTCAACCGCTGACCACGCTGCCCGACGATGAGCCGACCACCGTACGGCTGACGTCCGGCCCCGACGGCTTCACGCTGCGACACGAGGGAGTGCTGGGCCGGCACGCCTTCGCCCTCGGCCTGATCTGGGACCATCTGCTCGACGCCAACGGGTCGTATCCGTGGGTGCAGACGTTGCGTGGGCAGGCCGCCGAGGCGACCGCGCTGGCCGACAAGTACCGCCGCCTGCAGGCCGAACGCGACGCCAAGCGGTGGGGAGGTGCGCCACCGTCGGATCGCGTCCGCGGACTCTCCGGACTCTTCAGCCAGGCGCGGTCCCTGGCCCGCATCGACCGCCGGCTGCTCGACAACATCGACGCACTGCCCGCCGCCCGCCGGCGAGAGGCAGCCTGCTGGGCGGCCCGCCGCGCGATGCGGGTGGCCGGACTGGAGCAGATCGGGTGGATCGCCGACGTACTCGCCGACGCCGAGGCCAACCGCCCGCTGCCCCGATCCTTCACCGAGCAGAGCGGCACCGCCGCGTTCAACCGGCTCCTGTCTGATCCCGAGGTGCCCCACACCACCGTCACGCTGCACCTGGATTCGACAGCATTCGGCACACGCCGCGTTGCCGAGGCGCGTCAGCAGGCCGCCGCGTTCCCCGCTCTGATCGCCCTGGCGAATGACGATCCGTTGGCCGCTGCGATCGACGCCGTCTACAACGCGGCAGTCGCCCACGGTGACGACCGTGACCGCTTCCTCGCCGACGCCCACATCGCTGTTCGCGTCGATCCTTCCGGCGTCCGGTAGCGCCGATCGGGCGCCGGACAGCCGAAGCCCTGACATCCTGTCTGGTCGGGGCTTGGTCGCGTCATGGTGCTACTCGCAGCCGATGCCGTCGCCGTCGCGGTCGAGTTTCCGCGAGTAGCCGGGGTCGCCCTTGTGGATCGGGTCGGCGGCGCCCGCCGCCCGAACCTCTGTGCAGTTGGCGTAGGACACGTCGCCGTCTGGGGCCGGGCCGGCGTCACCGTTGCCGCCGTCGGGTTCGCAGGCCTCCCCGTCCCCGTCCCGGTCCAGTTCGGGTCGGAAGCCGGGCTCTCCCGGAAAGAGGGGTCGGCTCCGGCGTTTCGTACCGCGTCGCAGTCTTTGTAGTACGGCGTTGTGGGTGGGCTGCTGGTGCGCGTCGGCGTGGGTGCCGGTTTCCGGGCCGGCGCCGTGCTGGTGGGCGCGACGGCGACGGCGGTGGGCCGCGGCATCGGCACAGGGCTGTTGGTGCTGGCGTTCGTGGCGGTGATGCGCTGCACCTGAGCCGACGCGGACAGGTGAACATGACTTTGGGAGGCTGGTTTGTCGTCGCCGATATTTGCCCCGCAGATGACCATGCCGACGACTGCGGCCGCGGTGAGTACGAGCGTCTGCGCGGGCTTCAAGGGCGTCACCTTCGCGAGTGTGCCGGGACTGAACGGCGGCAGTGATCGGCCGACCGGATGCCGGGGTGTCAGGAAGGTGACTGGTCCCGCTAGGTGGCCGCGGAGCCCGGTGTCGGCCACGGCTGGACAACCCGAGCGCAGGTGCGGGGACGGCGGACGGCTGTCCGCCGTGATGACTGCCACCGCCGGCCGCCGATCAACAGGCACGGCCGGTCATCTCCGTCCCGTGCCGGGCGGCGGCAGTTCCGCCACAAGGCACGGCAGGCTGCGCAGGGCGACTGCTTCCGCTATCCTGATGCGCGGCTGCACGCGCCAGCCGGCTCCGCGTTCCGGTCACCCACGCCGCCGGGACATCGACGGACAAGGGTCTCGCCCGACTCGCGCATAGTCGCACACCGGTCTCTCGTCCTGGTGGAGCGTGGGTCCGCCGGAGGGCGTGTCATGACCAACAGGCGTAACCATAAGCAAGCCATCCGGGCCCGTATGGCGATCACCGGCGAGCCCTACAGCGTGGCGGCGCGAGCACTGGGGAGCCCTATATTCCGACCCGCCGACGTGCTGCCTAGGCGGGAACCAGGGGCGAATCTCATGCAGGGCAGCCAGCTACTCCCGCCATGGCGTCCGCTGCTCATTCGTCGGGATCCGACGGCTCTGGCTGAGCAACTCAGCAGCTATCTGGAGGGCTGGGACGCCGGCCGAGCGGCCTTCGTGCAGTACCGAGTAGACCGGCGCGCCCAAGAGGCACGTTCGCACCTTCGGAGCAACTCATGAGCGGGGGCGATGGCTCCATAATCGCCGCCGCGCTCGCGACGGCGTCCGGCTCCGCTGGGCTGTGGTGGCTACTGCGGGATTGGCTGCGCAACCGGCGGGAGCGAGGCCGCTTCAGCGACGTTACGCATCTGATCGAGAAGGTCGGGACCGAAAAGATCGAAGAAGTCGCGCACCTCGCTGAAGTCCTCATCACCGACAGCCGCACGTCCCCGCGGCCCTCCATGTCGGCTTTGCGCCGCGACGATCCCTCGGACGACGTTAGGGCCGTCGATGCTTGCGGAACCCCGAAGCGGCGCGGGCGTCGGCGGTAGGTCAACGTCCATGAATGGCGACGTTGCGAGGGCAGGCCGCCGAGGCGACCGCGTTGGCCGACAACGTCTGCCGGGAGGCCGCCCTCGGCCTCAACCTCGACGCCTTGATCGTCGGCGCGGCGTCTCAGATCAGCGGCTGCTGGTAGCGGCGGGAGAGTGATGGCAGGTCCGGCTCGCCGAACCTCTTGACCATCGCCGCGAAACGGTCAACTTTGTCGTCGCCGAAGCGCCGCACACTGGCAGCGTAGGAGCTGGCGGTGACGAACGTGGGGGGTGTCGTTTTACTGTGAAATTTGTCTGCGTACATCACTAATTGCTCCTCCAGGGTGCGAGCCGTGTAGGCGCGAACCGGCAGCGGTAAGCCTTGCTGCAGCACGTCGTCACGGGTAAGCCCGACGCCCGTGTGATGGGAACAGAACCTGCTCACCGACTCGGGGAACCCGAGCTCACGCAGCAACGTGTGCCCGAGGATCCCGTGACGGACATAGGTTCCGTGATCGAGCTGTCCCGCCGCGTTGTACAGGCGGTAGACGCCGATGTCGTGCAGGAGACTGCCCACCCGCACGAGGGCGGCATTTAGGGCAGCGGGGTAGTCACACAGGAGTTGCTCCGCGACCGCGCAGATGATTTGGCAATGGGTGTAGACGAGCTCGAAGGCATCCCCGGTCGGTGCGAACCGCTCGTGCAGCGCCCGGATCTGCTCGTCGGTAGGAAGTGACACCCGATGGTCGGACCTCAAGCGGTCAACTCCTCCGTGCCCTCCACCAGTAGCTGACAGCCCTGGCGTGGCCGAGGTGCCGGTAGAAGCTACCGTGGTTGCCACGATAATGGCTTCATTCGCATCAGTCGAGCCAGTGCATTCGATCAATGTGCGGCATGTCGGGCCTCGTGGGTGACGAGCACTCCGGCGGCCCCCGCGTCGATCTGTAAAGCAACCGCGGATGTGACGAGAGGGTGTTCATCGACGGGAGGGCAGCGCTACCTTGACCCGGGCCGTCCCCTCTGGAATGGCAGACGCCTCTTCAGGTTCGCGGGCCTGCCGGAGTCCAGGTCGGACTGAGGGACCCTCGGCAGGCGGCTATGTGGGCAACACCCGTCGCCTCGCGCGAGGAGCACTTAAGAGATCAAGCATGGCCTCCCGTGAATCGTCTGTCCTGCTAGTGATTGCTGTTGTCAGGTGGCAGGACCAGCAAGCCATCAACGGTCAGCGTGCGGTGGCTGGCACCGCGATAACGCCCTGCACCACATGCAGGGTCATGTGCGGGTAGTGGGCGCGGATTTTCCCGGCGTCGTGTTGCGGGTCGTCGGTGCCCACCTCCACGTACTGGCCGGGTGCCGCGCTGACGTGGCGCAGCGGGACGCCTCGCCGCTGCCAGTAGTCGTAATCGGCGCTGATGTCCGCCACCCACGCGTCGAGGGTCAGCCTGGGGTACCGGGCGTCGGCGAACCGCACCGTCATGCCCGGAACCAGCCCTCGGACGGCGGCGTCGAAACCGAGGGTGGGGATGCGCTGCACCAGCAGGAGCTGGACGGGCACGTCGACGGCCACCCCGGCATACGCCTTGGGCCAACGTGTCGAGGCCGCCTGGTCCACGACCATGGCGGCTTCGATCACCTCCTGCTGGCCCGCCCATTCGGACCAGCCCGGATGAGGCGTCGCAGTCGGACACTCAGGTCCGCAAGGACAAGATGGAGCGCGGCGTCGGCGTTGCTCTGTGCCGGGCCGCGCGGGAACTGGTTGGTGTCGACGCCTGGACGGGGCTGGCGATCCCGGACAGCGTGGACCAAGTGTGCTCGTTGCAGGATGCCGACGCCGTCAGCACGCGGCAACCTGATCCGATCGTCGATCTAGTTGACGGGAGTTCGGCGGCGGCTGAGGAGGTGCACGTCGTGTTCCACCGCGAGGGGAGCGCGGTCGTTGTGGCGCTCGCGGCCAACACCCTCGCCTGGATCGGTCACCTGGCCTGGACGATCACTCGGCCAGGCGGGCGCCTCGACGGCCTTGAAGCCGGGCTGACGGTGGGGGAGGTCAAGCGCGTCGACACGCGCGAGGAGTTCCGTGAGAGGGGCGTCGCCGACCGGATGTACCGCCGGGTCCGCGAGGCGGCGGCCGGACATGGCTGGCCGGTGGAGGTCGACCACAACCCGGACCGAACGGCATCGGGTGACCGCTGGGCGATGAAGGTCAGTGGCTGGCGGCCGGCGCTCTCTCACGGGAGACGCATGCCGGACTTCAACGACTTCATGCGCAGACGGGGGTGTCCAGGCTCCGTGGACCGGCGCATCGACAGTCACTGAGACGGTGTGGGCCGCCATTGGGACAGGGCCATCAAGCCAAATCGAGTGCGCTCTCGTCGACATGGCGATGCGCCGGGATGGCCGGCTGTTGCTGTCGCCCAAGTGATGTACGTGAGGTGGTGTTGTCACGGGGGTTCAGGATGGTGATGGGTTGACCGGATACGGCGGCCGGCTGGTGGGGCCGTGAACGTACCGGCAACGATCAACGGTGCCCCCGTTTACCCCCCGAAAACCCCGGCCAATCGTTGACGAACGGTGACAAGGGGCGATGAGCGCGTGGCGGTGTCTCTACAGCTCAGCGACCATTTTCGGGAAGCAATGACAAGCTTGGTCCGATTACTGTCGGTAACAAGGGGTTTTGACAAGCAATGACAAGCCTTGAACGAGGCTCGACATGGGGTTCTTTTGGGTTCAAGTTTCCTCGTTCCCACGAGGACTGCCTGGGCAACTGCCCCTCAGTCACGGTTGAGGCGGCGTTGATATGCCGCCCTAGCGGACCTTCCAGGTGAGGGGCAGGCCGCCGAACGGTGCGAACTCCACCGAGACGATCCGCGTCTTCGGCGGTAGCTCGGAGGTCAACCAACCCCGCTTGCAGGTACCGGCGCGTGGTGTGGCGAGTGCGCTGAGGCTATCAGTGAGGTTGGGTAAACGCGCGCCGACCCGGCCGTTTCAGAAGGTGTAGGTCCGAGACTCGGTGTCAACGAGCAGACCGCCAAGACCGAGGTCGGCCTGGACCACTACCAGGTCCGTCGGTACGACGCCTGGTACCGGCACATAACTCTCGGTCTGTGCGCCCACGCCTACCTCGCCGTCACCGCCGCCCACGCCCAAAAAGGGCCGACATGCCAGGCGTACCGACTGAGCGCGGCGACGAGCCGTGCCGCCCCGGAGACCCGATCCGCTTCGCTGTCACGTCCCGGCGTGGGAGCGGGAAGCAGGTGGGGCAGTTAACCGACTTCACCCCCGGCTGCTACCGGCACTGCGCGGCCGAGGCAACGAGGGAGGTCGCCGCGGGAGCGATGGCCGTCACCGGGATCGCGCCGCTGGCAGATGTGCTCGCCGAAACCAACCCATGACCCGCCCCCGCATCGTCGTTGACCCGGCCGTCCGTTGGGGTTGCCCCATCCTTGTGGGCACCCGCACCGCCACCGTGGACATCACCGGCATGATCGTGGGCGGTGACACCGTGGCGAAAGTGTGCGACGAGTACGCGTTGACCCGGCATCAAGTGCTGCTGGCCTGCTGGCATCAGGCGATCAACGATCGCTGGGACTGCTGGCGGGCGTGGGCGTTCGAGGTGCATTCGGTGTTGGCGTTCGGCAGCCCCGCCGAGGTTGACGCCTTGCCCGACCCGCCAGCGCCGGACAAGCAAAACCGGGAGCGGCACGTGGCGGCTCCCGGCTATAAGAACCCGACCAACGTATCGGAGCTGCCTCGATGAACGACACCTTCGGTGCCCAGCAGTGCAGGGCGTACCGTCCTGAGCGCGGCGACCAGCCGTGCGATCCATCCGACCCGGTTGCCTTCGCTGTCACCTACCGCAGCAGCATGGGGGCGCGGGCAGGCGAGCTGGACAACTACACGCCCGGCTGCTACCCGCATTGCTTGACCGAGCAGATCCAGGCGTCAACCGCCATCATGACCGTGGCGAGTGTTGAACCGTTGGCGAACGTGATCAATGAGGTGGGCCCATGGCCGAGACTGTGAAGGCAGCGTGTGGGCGGTGCGGTGAGGCCATTCACGCCGACCTGTGGGGCAATTGGGTGGACCGCTGGTTGTGGCGGACCTACGGCGGGGACCGCGACCATGAGCCGGTGCGCCGTGGCTGAATCACCCGCTGAGCGCCAAGCCGCGGTGGCGTCGCCACAGATCGGTGCTGACGGCGACCACGTCTACTTGAGCACCGCGTGTCTGCACGGCCGGCACGAGCACTGCCGGTCGGCTGTTGCTGTCGACGGTGGCACCAAGACGCCGGGGACGTGCAAGTTTTGCGGTGCCGTCTGCGTGTGCCCGGTGTGCGACCACGCCGGAACGGCCCCCGTTTGACCGTGACGCGCCGGACAGCGCTCCCGGCCGGTTTCGCTTCCTCCACTATGGCGCCGTTTGACATGCTTTCCCTGTCCCATCCGGCACCGGTAGGAGCAGTCAATGAGTCAACGCAACATCACCTTCGACGATGTCGCCCAGGTGCTCGCCGACCACCTGCCCCGGGACACAAAGCCCGTGAAAGGGCGTGCCCAACAACTACCGCGCGGTCGTGTCGACCAGCGTCGTTAGCGCGTGGCGCTCGGCTTGGGCTGCGCCGATCACCGACGCGGTCGGCCGGTGCATGTCGCCGGTGTAGCGCTGTGCGATTGCGGTAAGCCTGGAGATGGGCGTTGTCGTGCGGTGAATGCCGTCGACGATCTCGAGGGGGCCGACGCCATTGGCCAGCAGCCACAAGTAGTCGCCGAGGTTGCTGGCGATCACATTCAGCTCGCCCTCCGAGCCGAGGAACACGATGGGCTGGGTCTGGATCGGGGCGTCAGGCACGCGGATCCAGAAGGCGGCCAGACCGCCAGACCCGTCTTGTCCGAAGACTCGGAACGGTGCCGTGCCGGCGGTCGGGATGCCGGTCCAGGACCGCCACCACTCAAGCGTTTCGACGGACCACATGAACTCGTCGTACGGCTCGAAGTCGTGGCCGTCATGGTCGGCGGAGAAGCCTCCAGCGTGGGCTGTGGCCAGCGCGGCCGGCAGCGTACGGTCCTCGTCCTGTACCAACAAAGTCTATGAGGGCCTTCACACGGCCTCGGGTCGGACTGACCATCGCGTAGGACGCATTACCGGAGCTGCGACCAGCGCAGTCAGCGGCAATAGCAGATGCCGACCTCGGTCCATGATGAGATGATCATTAGCATGGACGCGAGACCACTGACCCAGCGGGAGCGAGCGGTGCTTGAGGCGCTGCTAGCCGTTGATTTCCAGGATGTCGAACCCCTGCGCCGTCAGACGGCGGAAGCGGTCGTTGTCGGCACCTGCGGGTGCGGATGCCCGTCCATCGATTTTCATAATGGTCGCGGCCTCGGGATGGCCATTTAAGTCAATGCGGGTGTTCGGTGTTCCCACGACGGCCTGTTCCTGTACACGATCGAGGACCCTCGGCGGGGGGAGGTCCTCGGCGGCATCGAGTGAATCGGCGTCGAGGTGACGGACCCAGAGGAACTCCCATCGCCAGAACTTCTCGACATCCAGCCTGCTTGATCCACCAGCCCACTCACCGCTCGCTCATCGGCATGAGCACGCACCGCATCCCTCTGCTACCCCTGAACGGGGCCGAGGCAACCCATCCGCTTGCGGGACGTAGGGGCGGAACTTGGCGTGTTCGTGGTGCCGGCGTCGGTGGATCAACCAGGCGAGGATGTCGGCGAGCGCATCCACCAGGGTCGTGATTTCTACTCGGGTAAGGGCCTGGTCAGCCAGGCTCAGGCGAACCCTGAGCCTGGCTGACCAGACCACGTGTGGCTAGGCGTTGCCGGACCGTGCCCCCGGCAGCGTCCGCTCGGCGGTCAGCGTCATGGCGCCGCCCTTGTAGGACACCCGGAACATGTGGCCGCCCACGTTCAGGACCCGCCGTTCCGGCATGGAGTGGAAGTTGCCCTTGATCGAGGCCCCGCTCATGATCGTCAGTACCGTGCCCGGGGTGATGGGCGCGCGGACGTCCAGGGTGAGTTCGCCGTCCAGCACCAGGGCACCCATGGCCCGCACGCTCGTGTAGTCGCGGTCGCCGGAAATGGTGATGGCGAGGCGACCCGCTCGGCTGATGGTCACGTCGCCGCCGACCTTCAGGACGTTGCCCTGCGGAACGTCGGTGAGACTGACGGACAATGCGGACGCCGCTTCCGCGGCCGACAGGCCGGGCTGCAACACGCCGCTGTTGACGCGGATGCTGCCTCCTACGAAACCGCTGCCGCCGAGCGTGCCGCCCTTGACGGCGACCGAGCTTGCGTGCGAGCCGGCGATCGAAAGCTTGCCGCCTTCCACCGTCGTGCCGCCCTCGTAGGTGGCGTGGCCCGACATGATCAGCATCCCGGAGCCCCGCTTGGTCAAAGACGCCGTGTAGAGGCTGTTGTCGATGTTGTTCTGAATGAAGGCCGCGCGCGCGTCCATCCATTCCTTACGCCACTTGGTGGCGTCCTCATAGTTGATCTTGTCGTACAGTTCCGGGTGGCCGTTGGTGATGGCTTGGACGTAAGGATCAGCCAGAATGCCCTGAAGCATGAAGGCGTTTTCGCTGAGCTTGCCGTCCGGGCTCAGTACGTTGGGGCTGAATTCACCGGCGAAGGCGATGCCCTGTTTCTTGTAGGCCGCCAGCCACTCCCGATCCTCCCGCTCCCTTTCCTTGATCGCGATCTGGCTGATGTCGTTCGACCAGACGTCCAGGGGCACCTTGTCCATGTTGTACGTCATGGGGCCCAGGAACTGGCCGGGGCCATACATGCCCTTGTCCAGATCGGGGATGCCCCAGCCCCAGCGCGCGTCCGGAACCCCGTCGGGAGCGGTCCAGGCGATGGATGCCCCCGAGGGGGAGGTCTGACCCGTGCCGAGGAACCTCACACCGTCGGACATCTTGTTGTTCGCCGTGGTGAACATCAGATCACGGACCTGCTTGGCGTCCATGTTCGGATAGCGGGAGAGCAGAACCCCCATCACCGCTGTCGCAACGGGCGTCGCCGGAGACGTTCCGCTCGAGTTCGAATAGTTGGTGTCGCCACCGCTGTTCGTGGTCCGAACACTGTTCGACGGAGTGGACACGGTCCACCATTTGGCGAGCCCCGCCTCGTTGTACCCGAATTGCTTCGTGTATTCGGGGTTGGCCGCAGTGGGAGGCTGCACCCCGCCGACGCATACCCACTGCGCCTCCGCCGCGGGATTGAAGAAGGGGTACGCCGGGCGGAAGTACGGGTTGCTCCAGTCGTTGTTGCCGGCCGACCTCACGTTGACGGTACCGCTATCCTTGATAGCGTCCCAGATGGCATCCATGAAGGAGCGTCCGGGGTAGTTCGGGTTGTATTGAATACCGTCTTCCGAATAGCTCTTCTTGAAGAGGAAGTACTGGTACTCCAGGTCCTTCAGATGCTCGTTGGGGATGATGATCGCCATCGCCGTGGCGCTGGCGCTGTCCTTGCCGCGCAGTTGGTAAGCGTTGGCGAGGTTGCCATTGACCCCAAGGTCGTTACCCAGGCCGTCGAAGCGGCTCCTGTCAAGAGTCTGGACATAAGAGCCCCAACTGCTGTTGATGACCTGGGCGCCTGCGTCAACCAGGGCCTTATTGGCCGTACGCCAGTACACGTAATCGTGGAAGGGGCCGTGGGACTGGGTATCGGAACCGCCGGTCATGGCGACATACATCGTCGAGCCAAAGGCGATGCCGTGCTGCTCTTTGCCATCGCGAATGCCAGAGGTGACGCCAAGCATGCCGGTCCCGTGACTGTAGTCACTCGTTCGCGCCTGGTCGCCGGCCACAGTGAACCGCTGGCCCGCAGTAAACGGGTTCGACGGGGTTACTGAGTTCCGGTACCCGAAGCCGGACGTTCCGTAGAACCCCTCCGCTCTCACCGGAACGATCAGCCCGGTCTGGAATCCTTCGTGGGTAGGCCGGTAGCCCGAATCCATCATGCCCAGCGCGACGCCCTGCCCGCGGTACCCAAGGGCGTAGGCGGTGGACGCGTTTACCGCGACGAGCTGCCAGGGGGAGTCGATCGCTGTGCCAGGGTTGGCAGGATTGTGGCCGGTGTAGTAGCCATATTCTGGCGTTTCCCAACTGGCTTTAGCGGCACCCAGTTCCCCCGGCGTCCTGGCGACAAAACCGGGGTCTCCCGGATACGCCGGTCCGCCGGCTGTACTGCCGGGGGTTGGTGTCAGGCCGGTCTTGGGCGATGCCGAGGCGAACCCGGCCGGAAACAAGGCGATGCCTGCGCCGGCAATAAAGGTGCCTCCCACTCGACGCAGTAAATCCCGCCGACTCAAGGAACTCATACTCATCTCCGATTCCTTCCGAAGGGTCGATCTCCAGCGGGCGGGGGCGCGCACTCCTGCCGCCTTTATCGGGCAGCGAATGTCGTTGGCTTTGTTCGGGATCCCGACTGCCGCGCGAGCCGACGCATGGACGTCGGAACGGCGAACTGGAACTCTCCCGCAAGTCGGCCTCCCCTATATGGACACCAAATTAGACTGCGGCAGAAGCCCCTCGTCAAGGGGTCAACATCGGCCCGCCGGGAACAGTTAAGCGACGATCTATATCGATATGAATAACTGCCATGCATCGGGTCACGGGTTGACTCCGTGGAGGTGGTGTGCGACTTGCCCGTGATGGACTAATTGCGCAGATGGGAGGCAGCCGCCGCGCGATCCTTCGAGACGGCGAAGTCGAGCGGAGGAGTGTGCTGCGCGACGGCTGAGTCCGCCGAGGCCGAAGCCGAACCGGTCTGCGGCCGCGGGTTTGCGGGCAGCGCGGCTACGAGTGGGTCCGGTGTGGACGGCGAAGCCACGAGTCGTCGTCGCTGATCGCACGCCAGCTGCCGCCGCTACGGAGGTGTTGTTGCCGCTGGACGCCTGCGAGCCGGTGGGACGAGACGGTGACGTGGTGGGAAGGTCCGGAGCCGCACTAGTTGTGCTGTCCAGGGAGGTTGGTTGAGGTTGTGTGACGACACGGTTTGATGTCGTAGGTAGGTGAAGGCCTCCGGTTGTGGAGTGGAGCTGTCGAGGAACCGCTCCGCCAACCAGGAGGCCTTCGCCACGTACACCGGCCCGGCAGGAGATCTGGACCTCCTCCGGGAAGTACCCCGGAGTCACGGCGCTCCGGTTCGCGCCTACGGCACCGGGCTAATGGCGACCGCGATGCCCTCGCGCTCGGCCACGAATGGTGCCGGAGCACCGCACCTGCCGGCGCCCGCGCCCGCTCCCGCTGCCGGCTCAAGCGTCGGCACCCCACCCGGTGTAGCCGTGTGCGAGTAGCGCGGCTAGGAGTTGCGTGTCCCATGTCCGCTCATCGGCGTCGCGCCATCGGTGCTGCCGCGGGCACTGCCAGTTCGGTACCGGTTCGTCGGGGACGAAGCACCCGCCGAGCGCAAGCTCGCCTGCCGCTGCGGCCTCCCTGGCTTCCGGCACCGGGAGGCCGAAGAGCAGAGGGACGCCCGCCGCGTGGCAGTCGGGACAACTCGGAATCACCTCGTCACGGTATCGAGCCCACCTCATCTCGACCCTCGCAGCGCTCGCTTCCTCTGCCTCGTCCGGTGGTTGTCGTCGATCTCTAGGGTGTGGTTGCGGGCGTACGGCAGGGGAGGGGCAGCCATGGGCATCTGCGTCGTGTGCCGGGCGGATCAGCGCACGGTTGTGCTCATCAGCTGCTGGCCGTCCCGCATGGCGCCTCGGGGCACGAGGTCAACTACCGCTGGAGCAGCGTGGTGGCCTGCCCGGAGTGTGGGGCTGGCCTTCTGGTGCGCTTTGATCACGATTGCTTCCACCCGCCGTGGGAGGAGCCGTGGGACATGGACTGGTCGTGGCCAGTCGACGCCGACGGGGTCCAGCGGCTGAAGCCTGCCATCGTCGGGTGCCCGGACCCGATGCAGCCATCCTGCGAAGTCCCGCGCACCGTACGTTGCGCGAGACCACCGAGAGACCGCCACCGCGTGAATGTCCCGGTGACGATCGTGTTGACCGAGGACGGGCTGCCGCAGGTCCGGTTGGTACAAGATCTACGCCGGGCGGTGTCTCCGCAGCTCAGCGGCCACTTTCGGCAAGCAATGACAAGCTTGATTCGGTTACTGTCGGTAACAAGGGGTTTTGACAAGCAATGACAAGCCTTGAACGAGGCTCAACAAGAGGTTGTACTGGGTTCGAGTCTCCTCGTTCTCCTGAGCGCTGCCTGGGCAATGACGCCGCAGTCACGGTAGCCGGTACGTGCAGGAGGAGTGAATAGGAGTCTGGGGCCTGGGCATTCACCTGACCGGCCTGCACGGCGTAGCCCGAAGCCCCCGAGCTACCGGGGGAACCTCAACGAGGGCACCGAGCAGCATGACCAGAACCAGCCGGGCATCGCGCGCCACCGTCGGGGTAGACCGTGCGGTCGCTGTTCCGCCGCTCACCCAGGCCTCTATACCCGACGAGGACGTGACCTCGTGGTCGGGTTTCTACCACTGCGTTGGCTGCCCGCGCGGGTCGTGGTGAACTTGCCGGTGATAGCACGCCTTACGGCGGTCAGGTGTTGGAGGCGACCCGTGATCGAGCCTGTGCAGATTTTCTGGTCGCCAGCGGGGGAGAGCATGCCGTCGCTGGGGTCCCGCGCCTTGGTCGATGTCACCGACGGGGACACCCCGAATCTGCGGATGCCGGTGCGGATGCTTTCGGTGGATACTCCCGAGGTCACCGCCCGCAGCGCGCAGCGGGCCAGCGCGATCGACCAGGAGTTCGCGCAGCTCGCGGAGTGGATCGGGCAGGGCAAAGCGCCCATCGATCCCGGCCTGGCGGAGTTCCTGCTTCCCAAGCTGGCGACCGGGCGGGCGGGAAGCCTGCACTTCACCCAAGGCCAGGCCGCCTCCGCGTTCGGCAAGCAGAACATCACCACCCGCCTGACCCGGCCGAGCGGCACCCCGCGGGCGATCTTCATCCGCACCGCCGACAGCCCGTTCGACACCAACCACCGCCTGCTGGCCTACGTCGCCCCGGACTACAGCGAGAAGGAACGCCGGGAGATCCCCAAGCACCAGCGGCCCACGTTCAACCTCGACCTTGTCACCGCGGGTTGGGCGGCGGCGTTCGTGATCTACCCGTCCGTTCCCGGCGCTGAGGATCTGGCCCTGCTGATCCAGGCGGCTGCCGACGCCCGGACCACACGCGCCGGAATCTGGGCCGATCCCGAGACCCTGCTGGCTTACGAGTACCGGGCGATGGAGAAGCTGTTCCAGATCACCCGCAAGAAGGTCGCCGACCAGCCGCTCACGGTCGACGAGCGGTCGTGGCGCGAGCGGTACTGCGCTGATATGCGCACGCGGGTCCTGTACGGCCCCGAGGACTACGTTGACATCGACCCGGAGTACCGGTTGTGGATCTGGCCAGGGGACCTGCGCGACGCCGTAGGCCGCCTCAATCTGACACCCGCGCCGCGGCTCGTCGGCGTCATGTGACGTCGCCGCGCTCGAGTGTGGGTGGCCCTGTGGACGTTGGTGTGTCTGGCCGCCGCTGTGTGCACTCACCGTCGTGATGCCGCCTGCAACGCGGAGTTCCCGGTCTTGGGTGACCGAGCTGCGCTCGTACGTGCCACTGCCCGCCGCGACACTCGCCGGGACAATCGGTCGGTCAGATGAGGCACCGCTACCGTTCCTGCGGGAGGCGCGTGGGCCAGCTGGAGTCGTTATGCTGCGTAGCTCGCAGACGACCCGCCGCCGCGCGGACTTTGCGGCTACTTGAGGGTGCTCCTGCTAGATCTGTGTCGATCCGCTTGCGGCATGCTGGTCTGGTGCCAGATGAAGACGTAGTTGTTTCCCTCGCTTCTTGGTCACCCTGGTTGCCGTTTGACGATGCGGCTGTCTCGGCACCGCAACTTCCTGGCGCTTACCTTGCTCGGCAGGGAGCCGACGGTGATTGCGTGTACGTAGGGATGGCCGGCGAGCGCCGCGGTCAGGGACTGCGAGGACGGCTGACGGTGTACCGCCGCGGGAAGGCTGCGGTCAGTGGACTGGGGGAAGCTGTGCTGGATCGAGCACTCGCCGATCCAGCTTTTGTGCAGGTGCGCCTCAAGGAACTCCTCGCCGGTCAGCCGAAGCGCGCTGCCGTCTGGGCCCAAGACGCCATGCGGTGGGCCGACCTGCACCTCCGTTGGACCACCACTGCAGACAGGCTGGCCGCGGTAGCCCTTGAACGAACCGTTCTGGACGCGTTGGCCGCAACACCGCTCTGGAACCGCGTGCGATAGCCCTTCCTGATGGCGGCAGAAGCGGATGTTGCCGCGCCGGTAAGGGGGTCCCGATCGAGCTCCTCAGTAGCCACACGCAGGCAGGGGTGGTGAGATGGGCTTCGTGGTGGGGATCAATCACTTCCGGATCGGCAGGCTGGTCGCCGAGGCCCTGACGGCCGAAGCGTTCAAGGACTCGGGGCACCATGTCGTGGACCTTGAGGTCATTCCGTCGTTCGACGGCAGTTCTGAAGAGATGCGGGCGTGGTTGATCTTTTCCATGGTCGAGGAGGCCCAGGCCGCTCGTGAGGAGGCCCCCGCATTGGAGGAACGCGCACGGGCCGTTCTTGCTAAAAGGGGTTATCCCGCCGAAGCGCTGCCGAGCTTCCGCCTGTACTTCACGTCTGTGCCTGAGATCGAGGCTGGCGGAGGACGGTTCTACTACTTCCGCTAGCCGGTTGTCACGTTGCCAGCCGCCGATCGCGAGGCCGTTGCCGTCGTCAGGGTGCGCGGATCGTGGCTAAGAAGAGGGCGCCGACCCTGACGGCTGCGAACTGGGTGGCGTGAACACTGGGCCAGGCGCGAGGATACGTCCATGGCCCATGATCGGTTGCTCGCTCGGGCTCGGGAGCTCTGGGTCGAGATGGCTGGCGTTCCGATGGCCTTCCCCGCTGATGGGGGCGTTGAAGTAGCCGTCTCGGCCAGGTCGCTGCTTTGTCCACCGGGCTGGGTCGGGATCGTCGCGTTGGGCGACGCCGCCATCGTCACCGTGCCGGCGGGCAGTTGGGCGGGGATCGTGCGCAAGGTGCTGCACGGGTTGCCCGTCGGGGTTCTGACCGACTCTGACCGGCTGCGCGCCGTCCTGCCGGTCGCTGAGGTGCTGGGTCCGGCGAGCCTGGCCTATCTCGATGAGCGCGACTTCCAGCCGGCCGGACTCGATACTGTGGATGTGGTCCCTGGAGAACATGCCGATCTCGCCACGCTTCTGGCCTCTGTCACGGCGAACGACGCCGACGAATGCGGGTTGGCCGACATCACCTCCGACGCGTTCGTGGTGCGCCGCGGGAATCACGTTGTCGCGGCGGCTGGCTACCGGCGCTGGCCGGGGCTGGTGGCCCACATGTGCGTACTTACTAAGCCGAATGAACGTGGGCGCGGGCTGGCGCGTGCCGTTGCCTCCGTAGCAGTCGCGGACGGTTTGGCGAACCATCTGCTGCCGCAGTGGCGGGCTCGACCGGAACCGTCGCGCCGAGTGGCGCGGGCGCTGGGATTCCGTCAGCTTGGCGCTCAGCTGAGCATCCGGATCAGAGCCTGAGCCCCGAACGCCAGTTCGCCGGCTGCGCGGACGGCCGTGCCGAACGCGGCGCGAGTCGCGCGATCAGCGTCAGATGCCGTGCGTTCTCGGGGTCGTTGCCCGTGGAAGCGTTCTGCGGGACCGGACCGGACCGGTGCCGCACCGACCGGCTGACCTCTGGCGGCCCAGACAGCCGCATCACCGACCGGACTGCCTCGTTAACGGTCCTGCTCGGTTCTCAGCACGCGCATCATCCGCAGGATGCCCTGATGAATCAACACGCCGACGCCGGTGTTGGCTATGGCGAGCCCAGACGCGCCGAGCAACCCCGGCCCGACACTCATCACGTCGTCGGCGGCGAGCAGGACTGGCCACCCCAGAGCGGCGGCGATGAGCGACAACCGCCACCAGCGTCCGAATACAAGGCCGAACAAGATCAGTGTCGGGATCACGGCGATCCGCCCTTCGCTGCTCCCAACATACGCTCATCGGCCGGGCGTCCGCCCCACCCCGCGACGTCACGGAACGGGGCGCCCGCTCGGCGGCAGATGAGCGTGTCGCCCGCCAACTATCGCGCACCGCAAAGTAGGTATGAATCGAATTCGTCGAAAGCTTCTCGGTGTCCTGGGTGCATCACCTGAATGCCGCAGGAGCAAGGGTTTGCGCGGATGTCGCGGCGGGCGCGATGGGTTGGCCTCTCCTCGATACCGGCTTCGTAATTGCACCTTGACTATTGGAGCGATCTTCCGCATACACTGACCGCTAAATGCACGAGGGGTCGCGCGCAGGCACTGCCAGACGCATCCGCGAGGATATGGTCGACCATCATCGCCGCCGAAACGGCTTATTGCGGCTCATGACGCATTCGTTACCCGTGAGCCTTTCCCTGTGGAATTCCCGTCCCTACTAAGCGCGCTCAGCAGGCGTAGCCCGTCTTCGGTGGAGCTCCCCGATGCCGCCGACAGGACTAGCAGCTCCATGCCTGATTCATCCGGCAGTGCGAAGTTCTCCTGGTGCAGTTCCAGTAGTCCGACCAGCGGGTGCCGGTACGCCTTGCGTCCATGGGTGCGGGCGCTCACGTCCGCGCGGGCCCAGAGGCGGCGGAAGCGCTCGCTGCCCATTGCCAGCTCGCCGATGAGCGAGGCCAGGCGTGGGTCATCGGGGTGCTTCCCGGCCGCCAGGCGCAGGTGCCCGACCACGTCGAGGGTGCATTTCTCCCAGTCGGCGTACAGGCCGCGCTCGGCCTCCTCGAGGAAGATGTGTCGGGCGGTGTTCAAGCCCGGCATCTCCCGGCCGTAGAGGAGCTTGGCGAGGCGGTTCCCGGCTGCCACGTCCAGGCGGTGGTCCATGATCAGGGCGGGCGCGTCGGTGACCAGGTCGAGTACGCGCAGTAGCTCCGGCCGCAGGCGCCCGCTGGGCGACTTCACGCGGCGGCGGCGTTGCCGAGCCAGCCGGTACAGGTGCCCGCGTTCGGTCTCGTCGAGGCCGAGGACGCGGACGAGCGCGTCGAGAACCTGTTCGGAGGGCTGGGTGGCGCGGCCCTGCTCCATGCGTACGTAGTAGTCGACGCTGACCCCGGACAGGTGCGCGACCTCTTCGCGGCGCAGCCCTTCGACGCGGCGGCGGCTGTCGGTGGGGATTCCGACGGCGGAAGGGTCGATCCGGGAGCGCCGGGTGCGCAGGAAGCCCGCGAGATCGTCCATGCCCCCAGTATGGCTCGGGTAACGCGCGTGAAGGTGGTCCTGCCGTTACCAGGAAGTCCCGTCCGATGGAAGAGCCGCCCCTGAATGACGCGGCCTCGGGGGCTGAGCATCTGGGGAGACACACCTCGTTGAAGGGAACAGCCATGAAGACGCTCATCGTCTACGCCCACCCCGAGCCGCGTTCGCTGAACGGCTCGCTGAAGGACCTCGCCGTGTCCACGCTCGAAGCCGCCGGGCATGAGGTGCGGGTGAGTGACCTGTACGCGATGAACTGGAAGGCCGTGGTGGACGCGGCGGACTTCGGCGAGCACGCCACGAGCCCGCTGCAGGTGATACCAAGTTCGGGCGGGGCGACCGACGCCGGCGCGCTCACGGCCGACGTGGCGGCCGAGCAGGAGAAGCTGCTGTGGGCCGACACGGTGATCTTCCAGTTCCCGATGTGGTGGTACACGATGCCGGCGATTCTCAAAGGCTGGGTGGACCGGGTGTTTTCCTTCCGCTTCGCGTACGGCGTCGGGGTGCACGACGAGACCCGGTACGGCGAGCGTTTCGGTGAGGGGACGTTGCAGGGGCGGCGGGCGATCCTGTCGGTGACCGTCGGGGGCCCGGAGTCCCACTACACCGACCGCGGGATCAACGGCCCGATCGAGGACCTGCTGTTCCCGATCCACCACGGGATCCTGTACTACCCGGGCGTGGTGGTGCTACCACCGTTCGTGCTGTACGGCACCGACAGGATCACCGGCGGCGCCTTCGAGGACGCCTCGAAGGCGTGGAAGGAGCGGCTGCTGTCGCTGGAGACGACCGAGCCGATTCCTTTCCGGCGCCAGAACTTCGGTGACTACGAGATCCCGTCACTACGGTTGAAGGAGGGCCTGGAAATGCCAGGCCGCAAGGGCTTCGGCCTGCACGTGCGAGGTTAGCCGTCGGTAAGGGGACAGGCAGTCAAGACCAATCTGGGCGTGACCGCCCGCGAATGCGAATCGGTCGTGAGTCGCGTAGCGCGGTAACGTGTCGATGCGACTCGCGGCCGATGACACCATTCAGCAATTGCAGTAAACGGCTTGAGTCGGCTGCTGCGTAATCCTGTTCTTTAAGCCGCCTGGTTGCCCTACCATCCGCCCACCACCTCGACACCGGTTGCTGACAGATGGGACGACGGCAGCCCCTGGAACTGTCCTGGATCGTCAGAAATGCTCCCCCGCTGGGTGACGCGTGAGTCAAGCCGCAGCGCCATCCCACGCCCGTTTTATCCATGGATTGTCGTCGAGGTAGGCCGTCAACCTGGGGAACTGCTGCCTTACACGGGTCTCGTCGGTCATCTCGGCCGGAGTTCCCGCAGGTTCGTCGGGTCCGTCAGCCCGATCGACGTTGAAGGGACGCCCAGTTGCGGCGATGTGCGCCTCCATGGCGAGACCGCAGAACCAGTCGATGCGAGCGTTGTGTCGATCCCGTACCAATTCGACAAGGCTGTCGGGATCCTCCTGAACGCGCCGCATGGTGCGCCTCCCGTGGGACACGATCCAGTCCTGCACTGCGAGCAGGGCGTCGTCATCCAGCGGTCCCAGCAGCAACGTTGCGGCGTCATGGACCGGCCAGCAGTAGAGCTCGTCCTGGGCCTGCTCCCACAGTTCCTGGAACTGCTCAATCTCGGTCGGACTCAGGTCTCGCAGGCAACGAAGGAGCACTTGCGCTACGCGTTCGGTGTCGCTGCCCGCCTCAACGCGAGCACCTTCGACGAGGCGCCAGAAGTCTGCCCGTTCCACGACGTGGACCGTAACAGTCGAGGGGACGACGCCAAGGCTGAAAGCAGACGCCGCAGCATCGGCGCGCCAGGCACTCCACGCGACTGTGCACGGCCGGAGTTCCTTGGCTTCTGTGTCGAGGCGGTAACTACCAGATCGTCTGTCGGACAGGACCGGCGCCACAACACGCTGGAGCTTGACAGGGAAGTGGGCTGCCCGTTCCACGACGATGGCTTCTGGTTCGCCCTGCGCGAGCACAGCCCGCAGGAGTGGGCGGACGCCGTCGCCTTCGACCGGTCCATCCGCAACGGTTCCGCCCGGGCCAACGCGGACGGACACCCCTTGCGCGGCCAGTTCTTCCTGCACAGCCAGCGAGTGCCCCTCGACGAGGTGCGGCTGCGCCCACGTCCCCAACCCGCAGAAGCGCCTGGCTGTGGCCCCTGGTCCTGCCCACACGGCGAGCCGGTGACAGGCGACGCCGGCACGGGGAGGTGACGTGAGCATTGCCCACACCACCGCCCCCCGCATCGGATCGCTGTGCACCGGCTACGGCGGCCTCGACATGGCCGTCGAGCTGGTGCTCGGCGGCCAGCTCACCTGGTACGCCGACACCGACCGGCACGCCCGCACCGTCTGCGCCCACCACTGGCCCGGCGTACCTAACCTCGGCGACATCCGCACCGTCGACTGGACCCGCGTCGAGTCCGTCGACGTCCTCACCGCCGGGTTCCCGTGCCAGGACATCTCCAACGCCGGCAAAGAATGGGCCGAGTTGCATTGGATGCAACCATTCGACCTTTCGGTCTCAGCACGGTGGCGGGAGCATTCTGGCAGGTTGCGTGCTCGTCAGGGTATGCCGCGCGGGCTGCGTAACCGGCGCATCGATGTTGCGTTGAGTGCAACGTGGAGCGAGCAGTGGATCTGGCTGGAGCGGTGCACCTGACGTTGGCATCAGGGGTGGCGTATCTCGATCCGGCCACCGCGGTCTTCGACGCGATGTTGGAGGGCTGGCAGCGTCAGCAGCGCACGCGGTTTTTGAAGGCGTCGACGATCGCGGGCCGGGTGTTGACGGTGCGTCGGTTTCACCGTTACACCAACCAGTATCCGTGGGAGTGGGAGCCGGCCGAGGTCGAGGCGTTCTTCGATTACCTGCGTTCGGCCGGTCCGCGGCCCATCACCGTGTCGACGGCTAGGAGCTACCAGACCACGCTGCGGATGTTCTGCGACTTCGTCACCGACACTCGCTACGGCTGGGCGGGCGAGTGCTTGCGGCGATTCGGCCGCGCGCCGGCGCAGATCCTGCACGAGTGGAACTCGATCGTGCACGTGACGGAGTCTGATGGTCAGCCGGGTCGGCGGCCCCTCACCTACGACGAGGTGCAGACGCTGTTCGACGCAGCCGACGGCCGTGTCGAACAGATCCGTACGCATCAGCGCAAGGGCGTCCTGGCGGCGTTGCGCGACGCGGCGGTGCTCAAGACGGTTTACGCCTTCGGCCTGCGCCGGGCTGAGGCGTGCGGGCTGGACGAGTCGGACTTCCGCCACAACCCGAAGGCCAAGAGGATGGGGCAGTTCGGTGCGGTGTTCGTGCGGTGGGGCAAGTCGTCGCGGGGTAGTCCACCCAAGCGGCGCACCGTGCTCACCGTCCCGGAGATGGACTGGATCGTGCCGGTGCTGGACCAGTATCTCAGCGATGTCCGGCCGCGGATCGTCGGCGAGGCTCATCCAGCGCTGTGGGTAACCGAGCGAGGCGGCCGGATGTCGTTGCGCCGATTGAACTTCGCCTTCGCCGAGGTGCGCGACCTTGCCTGCTTGCCGTCGGAGCTGGACCTGCACTGCCTCAGGCACAGCTACGTCACGCACTTGATCGAGTTCGGCTATCCGGAGAAGTTCGTGCAGGACCAGGCCGGGCACGCCTACGCCTCGACCACCGCCATCTACAGCGGCGTCTCCGACGAGTACCGGACCCGCTTGATCAACCGCAAGTTGGAGCAGCACAAGGATGATCTCTGGGGCGGGAAGCTCACGTGAAGACGATGGGGATCCGTTGGCAGCTGCGGCTGCGCATGGCCGAACGGGGCTTGTTCGCGACTACCGAGTTGGTGCCACTGCTGGCCG
The DNA here is from genome assembly GCF_040639415.1 of Micromonospora sp. NPDC023888. Taxonomy (NCBI): domain Bacteria; kingdom Bacillati; phylum Actinomycetota; class Actinomycetes; order Micromonosporales; family Micromonosporaceae; genus Micromonospora; species Micromonospora sp. NPDC023888. The sequence goes on from NZ_JBEZZW010000063.1 coordinate 22,911, forward strand.
AGCGAGGCGTCCATCTGTCACGTGAGCAGGTGTTCCGGCTGGTGACCCAGCCGCCACAACGGTTGAGCATGGAGACGCTCGCCGCGTTGTGCGACATCCTGGGCTGCCAGCCCAACGACCTCATCGAGGTCGAAGCAACCGAGGAACGCACCCGCAAGACAGCGACGGCCGGCGGGCCGGCGCCCACCGCACGGCGCAGCACCATCCGCCGCCCAGAGCCGGCGCCATGACCCGCATCCGCCAACGCCGCGAGCCCGACCCTTTCCTCGCCGACCGGGTCGTCGCCCGGCTGACCGCCCTGGTCCCCGGGCTGACCCCGAGCACGGCTCACGCGGCAATGGAGGCCGCGCGAGTCACGGCCCCGGTGTCCCTCTGGGCCCTGAAGGATCACCTCAGCGCGCACGGGATCACTCCTGCCAGCAACGGGCCGCTGCAGCTGCTGAAGCTGTTCGCGATCCTCGACGTCGAGGGCTACGACGCTCCGCCAACCGCCTGCGCCGCGTGCGGCCGGCGAACGCGCGTGTTGTCGCATCGGCAGGACGACGGACGGATCTGCACTCCGTGCTCGCACCGGCGTTACGTTCGCCGGTGCGAGCTCTGCAAGGAGATCAAGCGGATCACGCACGCCGGCACGCAGACCGGGATCTGCGGCAACTGCCGGCGCCGCAATCCTGACCCGGAACGCGTCGGCCCGTGCACGCGGTGCGGCCGGGTCCAGCGCCTGATCATATGCAAAAACGACGGTTCGCTGCGCTGTCAACGCTGCCAGGCTCAGGGTAGGCCCTTGCGCGCCTGCGCCGACTGCGGCGCGCTCGCACGGACCCAGAAGATCACTGATGCCGGACCGGTATGTCCAGCCTGCTACCGCGAAAGGCATCGACCACGACGTGTCTGCGGCCGATGCGGGCGCTCACGCCTCATCGACCGGCGCGCGACCACGGACCAGTCAGATCTGTGCAACGGCTGCTACCGCGGCGCGGAAGGCACCTGCAGCAGATGCGGACGATTCCGCCCCGGCCGCAAGACGCCTCATAGCGGGTTCCGTTGCGAGGGCTGCCTTCCACGTCCACAGCGTCAGTGCGCCGGCTGCCAGCAGCGCCGCACCGTTCAAGCCGTCTGGCCGATCGGCCCGGTCTGCTCGTCCTGCTACAACACCATCCGCAAACACCCAGCGCGCTGCCCGAACTGCGCCGAGACCCGCGTGCTGACCGGCACCGACGCCGGCGGCGCTCGGATCTGCGGCCCGTGCGCCGGAGCACGCGACTACACCTGCACCGGATGCGGACGAGCCGGCCACACCTTCGCCGATCAGCGCTGCGCCTGGTGCGTGCTCGACGAACGAGTCAGCGACCTCCTCACCGATGATCACGGCACGATCGCGGCCCAGTTGCGACCGCTGCGCGCCGCACTCACCAACACCGACCGCCCCGAATCCGTCCTCACCTGGATCCGACGGCCCCGCACCTGCACGCTCTTCGCCTTCCTCGCCGCCCACCCCGACGACCTCAGCCATGAACTCCTCGACGAGCTCCCCGCCGTCCAGCACCTGCACTACCTCCGCAAACTGCTCGTCCTCGCCGACGTGCTCCCGACCCGCGACGAGCATCTCGAGCGCACCCGGACCTGGCTCAAGCAGACCCTCACCGAGCTACCCCCCGAGCACCGTCAGCTCGTTCAGCCGTTCGGCCTCTGGCACGTGCTGCACCGCGCCCGGCGCCGCTCACACCAATTCGGCTCGCGCACCGCCCAAGCCGCAGCCAAAGACCGCCGCTACATCCACATCGCCGCCGCGTTCCTCGCCTGGCTCGACACGCACAGCCTCACCCTGGCAACGATCAACCAGCAGCACATCGACCGATGGATCGATACCGGACCAGCTGCCCGGCACCTGCGACCATTCATCAAATGGACCAACCAACGTCGCCTGACCACCGCGCTCGACGTTCCGAACCGGCCCTCCAGCCTGCCCAGCCGCTTCCTCACCGACGAGCAGCGCTGGACGCAGCTGCGCCGATGCCTCGACGACACCACGATGCCCACCAAAGCCCGCGTCGCCGGCGCCCTGGTCCTACTCTTCGGCATCACACTCACACGCGTGCTCAACCTGACCACGACCGACATCACCTTCGGCAAGGACGCTCCAACCGCCATCACGTTCGGCAAGCAACCAATCCCGCTGCCACCGAAGGTCGCGGCGATCGTCGCCAAGCTCATCAACGACCGCAGCCGGCCAGCCTCGATCCCAGCCCTCCCCAACCACGAGCCGCACCTGCTCTTCCCCGGCCGGCCAGCCACCACACCGATCACCCTGCAAGCACTCAGCCGAACTCTCACCCGCAACGGGATCACAGCCCACCTCGGCCGCAACGCCGCCATGCTCGACCTCGCCGCTGACATCCCCGCCGCCGTGCTCGCCGACCTCCTCGGTATGAGCGCCGGCACCACCGAAAAGTGGAACCGCCTCACCAGCCGCGACTGGACCCACTACCTCGAAGCCCGAACCGACACGACATAGCCCTACTGGCCGGCGTACGGCTCCGGTGCAGATCCGCTCGAACGACCGGTCGTGGTCGCCCCCGGACGGGGCAGCAGCACGTCGAGGTCGTGGCGCGCGGCCGCCTCGACGACGCTGGCGACGAAGCCCAGCTGCATGTCGGTCAACCGCTGGCTGGCCGGGGGGATCACCAGCCCGAGGGTGCGGGTGCGTCCCTCCTTGAGCGCGCGGGCGCTGGCGTTCGGTCGGTAGTCCAGCTCGTCGATGACCGCCTGGATCCGCTGCCGGGTCCCCTCCGAGACGTCCGTTTCCCGCTCAGGACGTAGGGGACGGTGCTGCGGGACACCCCCGCCCGGCGGGCGATCTCCCCGATGTTCATGCCGCGCCCTCGAATCGATTCTTGCCCCGAAACGGGCACGCACCCTCTTCCCTGCCGAGCATATCCGTCCGGAAACCCAAGCCCCGAGTCAGCAAGTTCCCCGGCCAGCGGGGCGTCGACCGGGTCGGATGCGACGGCCCGCGAACGGTGGCGCGACGAATGGACGGGCATTAATGTCAACAGGTATGACGTGTGACGTCGGTCTGGGTCGGTAGACGAGGCTCGAACCACCGCCGCCCACGGCACCAACCGTATCGAACTGGATCGGTCCGGCAACACAGGCTCAACCCGCCACCACCACGCTCCACCACACCGCCGAGAGGATCCGATGAATGTGAAGAGACGACTGAGTCGTCTGCTCGCCGCGACGGGAACCCTGCTGGTTCTCGCTGTCGGCGCCAGCATCTACGTGGTCTCGGACGCGCCGGGTGTCGCCCGCGCCGCCGGCACGGGACCGTGCGACATCTACGCATCGGGCGGCACCCCGTGCGTCGCCGCGCACAGCACCACCCGGGCGCTGTACGGCGCGTACAACGGCCCGCTCTACCAGGTCCAACGCTCGTCGGACAACGCCACCCAGGACATCGGTGTGCTGGGCGCGGGCGGTGTCGTCAACGCCGCCGCGCAGGACTCGTTCTGCGCCAACACGAACTGCGTTATCACGATCATCTACGACCAGTCCGGCCGGAACAACCGCCTCACCCGGGCGCTCGGCGGCGGCGTGCCCGGCCCACGTCCCGACGGATCGGACAACCTTGCCGACGCGAAGGCGGCCCCGATCACCATCGGCGGCCAGAAGGCCTACGGCGTCTACATCGCCCCCGGCACCGGCTACCGCAACAACAACACCAACGGCATCGCGACCGGCGACCAGCCCGAAGGCATCTACGCCGTCCTCGACGGCACGCACTACAACAACGGGTGCTGCTTCGACTACGGCAACGCGCAGACGAACGCCATGGCCGACGACATCGGCATCATGGAGACCATCTACTTCGGCAACAACAAAGTGTGGGGCTACGGCGACGGCAACGGCCCCTGGATCATGATGGACATGGAATGGGGACTCTTCTCCGGAGTGAACCCGCGATACAACCCCATGGCGCCCATCAACCACCGCTTCGTGACCGCCATCGTCAAGGGCGAACCGAACCACTGGGCGATCCGCGGCGGCAACGCGCAGTCCGGCGGCCTGACCAACTACTTCGACGGACGACGCCCCAACGGCTACCACCCGATGAAGAAGGAGGGCGCCATCCTGCTCGGCATCGGCGGCGACAACAGCAACACCGCCCGCGGCACCTTCTACGAGGGCGTGCTGACCTCCGGCTACCCGACCGCGGCGACCGAGGACGCGGTGCAGGCGAACATCGCCGCTGCCGGGTACGCCCCGACCGGTGGCAATCCGCAGCAGAACGTCCAGGTCGTCGGCGCCCAGTCCAACCGGTGCGTGGACGTGCCGAACGGCAGCACCACCAACGGCACCCAGGTCCAACTCTGGGACTGCACCGGCAACACCGCCCAACGCTGGACCCACACCGCCGGCAAACAACTGCAGGTGTTGGGCAACAAGTGCCTCGACGCCAGCGGCCAGGGCACCACCAACGGCACCCAGGCCATCATCTGGGACTGCCACGGCGGCACCAACCAACAATGGAACATCAACTCCAACGGCACCATCACCGGCGTCCAGTCCGGGCTCTGCCTCGACGCCAGCGGCGCCGGCACCGCGAACGGCACCAAGCTCCTCCTCTGGGCCTGCAACGGGCAACAGAACCAGCGCTGGTCCACCCGCAGCTGATCCGTACCACCACCCGATCGGCGGTGCCGCCTCCGCGACGCCCGCCTCGTCGTGCAGGGTGCCGGGCAGATGCGGTGGCCGACCAGGCAGGCAGGCGACCGTCTCGGTGACGAGCGCGGCGA
>NZ_JBEZZW010000064.1:0-27199 GCF_040639415.1 Micromonospora sp. NPDC023888
GCTGTTCTACGTGACGGTTGACGACGCCTGGCGGCCCAACCGGGTCTGGCGGCACACCGTCGGCTCCGCCGCCGCCGACGACGTGCTCAGGCCTCGGCGGCGTCTCCGGTGAGGTTCTTCACCAGGTTCGGGTCGACCGGAACACCCGGGCCCATCGTGGAGGTCACGATGACCTTGCGGAGGTACTTGCCCTTGGCCGCGGACGGCTTTGCACGCAGCACCTCGTCGAGCACCGCAGCGTAGTTCTCCACCAGCTGGCTCTCCGTGAAGGAGGCCTTGCCGATGATCAGGTGCAGGTTGGAGTGCTTGTCCACCCGGAAGGTGATCTTGCCGCCCTTGATGTCCTGCACCGCCTTGGTGACGTCCATGGTCACCGTGCCGGTCTTCGGGTTCGGCATGAGACCGCGCGGGCCCAGGATCCGCGCGATCCGGCCGATCTTGGCCATCTGGTCCGGCGTGGCGATCGCCGCGTCGAAGTCGAGCCAACCACCCTGGATCCGGGCGACCAGCTCGTCGGTGCCCACCTCGTCCGCACCCGCGGCGGTGGCCTCGTCGGCCTTCGCGCCACCGGCGAACACGATCACGCGGGCGGTCTTACCGGTGCCGTGCGGCAGGTTGACCGTGCCGCGGACCATCTGGTCCGCCTTGCGGGGGTCGACGCCGAGGCGCATGGCGACCTCGACCGTGGCGTCGAACTTGACGTTGGTGGTCTCCTTGGCCAGCTTCACGGCCTCGGCGGGGGTGTAGAGCTTGGACCGGTCGATGACATCGGCGGCCTTGCGGTAGCTCTTGCTGCGCTGCATTGCTTATTACTCCTGTGGTCTCTGGCGGGCCGCTCGGCGCGGGCCCTCCCACGGTCGGGTCGACGGCCTGGGCCGACGTCAGTCGTTGACGGTGATGCCCATCGACCGGGCGGTGCCGGCGATGATCTTCTCGGCCTGGGCCAGGTCGTTGGCGTTGAGGTCGGCCATCTTCTTCTCGGCGATCTCACGCAGCTGGGCGCGGCTGACCGAGCCGACCTTCTCGGACTGCGGAACACCCGAACCCTTCTGCACACCGGCGGCCTTGATCAGCAGCCGGGCGGCGGGCGGGGTCTTCAGCACGAACGTGAAGGACCGGTCCTCGTACACGCTGATCTCGGCGGGGACGATGTCGCCCCGCTGGGACTCGGTCTGCGAGTTGTAGGACTTGCAGAACTCCATGATGTTCACGCCGTGCTGGCCGAGCGCGGGGCCGACCGGCGGCGCCGGCGTGGCCTGGCCCGCCGGCAACTGAAGCGTGAACGTCTTGACGAGCTTCTTCTTCGGAGGCATGTCACTTCCTGGGGCTTGGAGCTGGGAAAATGCGGCTGTCGCCGCTCTCGGAGCGCGCACGGTCAGCGCGGTGCGACAGCGGCGACATTCAAGAGTAGCGCAGGCCGCAGCCCACTCGTCCGCCGAGGTCGAGCGGGAGGGCGTACGCCGACGTCGGCGGCGGGTCGGACCCGCCGCCGACGACCAGTCAGATCTTGGCGACCTGGTTGAAGTTGAGCTCCACCGGCGTCTCGCGGCCGAAGATCGACACCAGCACCTTGAGCTTCTGCTGGTCGGCGTTGATCTCGCTGATCGTGGCCGGCAGCGACGCGAACGCGCCGTCGGTGACGGTGACCGAGTCGCCCACCTCGAAGTCGAGGACCTTGATCTCCGGCTTCGACTTCTTCTGCTCGGTCTCGACGGCCGGCGCCAGCCACTTCAGCACCTCGTCGAGGGAGAGCGGGGCGGGCCGGTCGGCCCGGTCGGTCGCGCCGACGAAGCCGGTCACGCCCGGGGTGTTCCGCACACACGAGTAGGACTCGGCGGTCAGCTCCATCCGAACCAGGATGTAACCCGGGAAGACCTTGGCCTGGATCTGAGAACGCTTACCGTTCTTGACCTCGACCTCTTCCCGGGTCGGCACCTCGACCTGGTAGATGAAGTCCTCCATGTCGAGGCTCGTGATCCGGGTCTCGAGGTTGGTCTTGACCTTGTTCTCGTAGCCGGCGTACGAGTGCACGACGTACCAGTCACCCGGCGCGTAGCGCAGCTTCTGCCTCAGCTCGGCGACCGGGTCGAACTCCTCGTCCGGCTCGGGCTCAGTCATGGGGAAATCCGGCTCGCTGGCGGCCTCAACCGACTCGTCACCAGCCGCCGTCGCGACCGTGGACTGCTCGTCCACGGGTCCGGCGGTCTCGTCGTACTCAGGCACGCTCGCTCACTTCCGTCACTATGGCTGGAGACAGCCGGTCAGTCCGAGTTGCCGAAGACAAACAACACGACCTTGGCGAAGCCGTAGTCCAGCACGCCGACGATCGTCAGCATCACCGCGACGAACGTCACCACCACGGCGGTGTAGGTCAGCAACTCCTTGCGGGTCGGCCAGATGACCTTACGCAGTTCGGCAACGACCTCGCGGAAGAACCGGGCGATGCGGCCGAACACGCCCACCCGACCCGTTTCCGACCGGGTGGTCGGCCGGCTGTCCGCCGACTCCGCCCGGGCACGGGACCGCGTCGCGGTGCCTCCCCGGGAAACCGGCTCGTCCGCGCTGGAGGCGTCGTCGTCGGCGACCTCGTCGACGACCTCGTCGTCCAGACGATCGTCGCCGGCGTCCTCGCCGCGCCGCTTGTTGTCGGCCACTTCGCCCTCCGTCGCGGAATCTCGGGTCGCACGCCGAGTGGCGTACGCGGCGCTGGTCACGCCGGCCGGACCCAACCGTCCCGCGACGGGCCGCGGCCGGTGGATCATCCGGAGGGCCCCGATTGCCTCGGAACCACCCCGCCGATGCCACCACCACGGGCCGGACGCCGCCAAGCTGGCGGCGCGACCCACGGGAACGGTCAGGCCTGAGGCGCAGGGGTGACAGGACTTGAACCTGCAGCCTGCGGTTTTGGAGACCGCTGCTCTGCCAATTGAGCTACACCCCTGTGCGGCAACACTCGCCCCACGCGGTCACAGACGACCGAGCAGGGGTCACTTGCCCCACGGCGGACCAGTGTACGGGTAGCCGCCCGACTTTCCCAACCGGTCTCTCCGCCTCGCGTGGCGGGGCTGCTTCAGCTCGTCGTCCGGATGGTCGCGCGGGCCTGCGAGAGCACCTTCTCGCCCCCGCAGGTCGCGGTCACGTCGAGTCGGGTGAGCCCGTCCCCGGTCACCTCACGGACCCGCGCGGTGACCTCGATCTCGGTCCCCCGGTCGTCGTCCGGGACCACCACCGGCCGGGTGAACCGCACGCCGTACTCGACCACCGCGTCCGGCGACCCGGCCCACTCGGTGATCGCCCGGCCGACAAGCGCCATGGTGAACATGCCATGGGCGATCACCCCGGGCAGACCCACGCCGGTGGCGAACCGGTCGCTCCAGTGGATCGGGTTGAAGTCACCCGACGCGCCGGCGTAGCGGACCAGGTCCCCCCGGGTCACCTGGAACGTCTTGGCTGACAACTCCATCTCAGGCCTCCCCGCGTACGACGATCTTCGACCAGACGGCGACGACCGGTTCCCCGGCGACGGTGCGCACGTCGGTGCGCGTGGTCAGGAAGCCGTGCCCGCCCCTGGTGCTGACGTCCTCGATGGTGTTGACACAGACCAGCTCGTCGCCGGCGACCACCGGCCGGGTGTACGCGAACCGCTGGTCACCGTGCACCACACGGCTGTAGTCCATACCCAGGGCCGGGTCCTCGACGATCTGGCGACTCGCGGCCATGGTGACGATCACCGGGAAGGTCGGCGGAGCCACCACGTCCGGGTGGCCGAGCGCCTGTGCGGCCTCCGGGTCGTGGTGGGCCGGGTCGGTGGCGCCGATGGCGGTGGCGAACTCGCGGATCTTTTCTCGGCCCACCTGGTAGGGGGCGGTCGGCGGATAGGTCCGGCCGACGAAGGAAGGGTCCAGGGACATGCCGCGAACCTACACGGAAAGCACAATCGCCGACCTGGCCGGCAGGGCTGCGGCTGAGCCGCACCACACCGGTCAGATCGGCGATCGGAAAGCTTGGACACCGGCCGGCACGAGGCCGGCCCGGAGTCAGCGGGTCTCGCGGTGGACCGTGTGCCGACCGTCGCGCGGGCAGAACTTCTTCAGCTCGATGCGGTCGGGGTCGTTGCGCCGGTTCTTGCGCGTGATGTAGTTGCGCTCCTTGCACTCCACACACGCCAAAGTGATCTTCGGCCGGACATCGGTAGCCTTCGCCACGGCGGAGTGCCTTCCTCGCTAACGGAAACAACTACGACGCGCCAGCCTAGACGCTGACAGCGCGGACATGCAAAGTGGGCGCCGGAAGCGCCCATTTCTTACGACCACCGGCAACGAGCCCGGAAGACGAGAGTAGCGGTGGCCGGACTTGAACCGGCGACACAGCGATTATGAGCCGCTTGCTCTACCATCTGAGCTACACCGCTGCGATGGGTCCAGCTGAACCCTCGAGCCCCCTTACGGAATCGAACCGTAGACCTTCTCCTTACCATGGAGACGCTCTGCCGACTGAGCTAAGGGGGCCTGCGCGATCTCCCCGTGGGGCGCGCAGAAGTAAGAGTACACGGCCCGGCTCGACAGGTGAAATCGGATCCCCGGTGATCGTCTACGCCCTGGTCAGGGCACGACGCGAAGGCGTGGCAACTCCCCGCTGACGATCGACTCCGGCTCGACCTGGGCGCCGAACCAGGCGGCCAGCCGCTCGTACGGCAGCGGCCGACTGAACAGGAAGCCCTGCCCGATCTCACAGCCGATGTCCTGGAGAAGCTCCAGGGTCAGCTCACTCTCCACGCCCTCGGCGACCACCGCCAGGCCGAACTGCTGGGAGAGGGTCACCACGGCGTTGACGATGGCCAGGTCCCCCGGGTCGGTCGCCATGCCCTGCACGAAGGAGCGGTCCACCTTCACCTCGTGCACCGGCAGCCGGCGCAGGTGCGCCAGCGACGAGTCGCCCGTGCCGAAGTCGTCCACCGACAGCCGCACACCCAGGTCACGCAGCCGGCGCAGAGTCGGGATGGGCCGGTCGGTGCCGTCCAACACCCCCGCCTCGGTGATCTCCAGGGTCAGTCGCTGCGCCGGCACCCCGTACTCGGTCAGCAACTCCTGGACCCGGTCCGGGAAGTGCTGGTCGGTGAGCGTACGGGCGGCGATGTTCACCGCGATCGGCAGCGGCTGATCGGCCAACGCCCAGTCCCGGCTGCGGCGCAGCCCCTCGCGGAGCACCACCTCGGTGAGCCGGCTCAACTGGCCGGTGTGCTCGGCCACCGCCACGAAGTCCTCGGGGGCGACAGTGCCGTGCGTCGGGTCCTCCCACCGGGCCAGGCACTCGACACCGACCAGCCGCCGATCCCGCAGCGTCACCTTGGGCTGGAAGTAGACCTCCAACTCGCCCTGGTCCAGTGCGCGGCGCAGATCGCCCGCCAGACCGAGCCGACGCAACGATCGGGACTCCAGCGCGGGGTTGAACAACTGCACGCTGCCCGGCACCGACTTGGCCGCCGTGGCGGCCAGGTCGACCCTGAGCAGCAGGGTCGCCGCGTCACTGCCGTGATCGGGGTGCACGGCCACCCCGACGGCGGTGTTCACGTCGAGGGTGAGCGCGTCGAAGACCATCTCGTCGCGGATCTGGTCGCGTAGCTGGGCGGCCAGCTCGAGCGCCGCCTCCGCGCTCTCCAACCGCAGGGTCACCAGGAACTCGTCCCCACCGGCCCGGCCGACCAGAGCCGACGACGGCGCGCTGGCCCGCAACCGGCTGGCGACCTCGGCGAGGACCTTGTCCCCGGCCGCGTGCCCGAGGGACTCGTTGACCTGGCGCAACCCGTCCACGTCGAAGAGCAGCAGTGCCACCACCTCGCCGGGGGCAGCGATGGTGAAGGACTCGGCGAGCGCGCCGGTGATCCGCCGGCGGTTGGGCAGCCGGGTCAGCGCGTCGTGGTACGCGTCGTGCCGGAGCCTGTCGACCAGCCGTGAATTCTCCAGGGCGACGGCGGCGTGCGCCGCCACGGTCTCGAAGATGGGGATGTCGGCCGGAGCGAAGTGGCCCACGTCGCTGAGCCGGTTGACGACCTCCAACGTGCCGATCACCGCCTGCCCCGAACGCAGCGGCACCGCGATGACGTCCTTGACCTTGGAGTCGGCGAGCGCGGACCGCAGCACCGGGTCACCGCCGAAGGCCCGGCCGAGAGCGACAGGCCGACCCGACTCACGAGTCTTCTCCCGGAACACCGGCGGCGTCGGGGCGACGTCGAGCAGACCCCGGTCGTCCAGGCGTGCGGTCAGCAGGACCTCGGGGTGCCGGCCCTGTGCCGGAAGCCACAGCGTGGCGTACTCAGCCTGCATGAGGGAACGAACCCGCCCGAGCAGCGCGTCCGTCAGGTTGCCGTCCTGACCCGCCTCGCTCATCGCCCGGGTCAGCTCGTACAGGTCGCCAAGGGTGCGGTGCTGCCGAATGAACTGCGAGTACGAGCGGTAGAGCATCACGCCGGCCACCGCCAGGGCCAGCAGAAGCAGACTCGACCAGAGCGTGGTCGCCAGGGCGATCAGGATGATCATCCCGACCGCGACGTTCAGCGCCGTGGTCAGCAGGACCTGGACGGCCGTACTCGTCGTCTCCCGGGTGCCCTGCCAACCCTGCAGGAGAGTGATCACGCCGACCACGGCGACCAGGCTGATCAGCGCGTTGGCGGCGACAGCGGCGAAGACCGCGCCCCAGGTGCTCGGCCCCACCCCCTCGTGCGGCGGCATGGCGGCCAACACCAGCCCGGCGACGGAGAAACCGGCCGCCGCGCGGGCCACGTTGAACCAGAACTTCGGCGGCGCGTAGCCGCGGTGCATCTGGGTGAAGAGCTCGGCCGCCGTGGCGACGACGACCATGAGCAGCGGCGACAGCCAGAACAGGGCGAGCACGAGCGGAATCTCGCTGAGGGTCACCACCACCGCTTGGCGGCGGACGACGAAACTGAGCGTTGGTATACCGGCAGCAGCCATCACCACCAGCAACACCACAGCAGTCGGCCAGTCCGCGAGGCGGATCGGCACCGTCAGCGCAAGAACCAGCGATCCCACCAGGGCGATCCCGGCGAGAGGAGCCGTGATCAGCCAGGCGTGCTCGGTCGTACGACGTCGGACAGCCTTAGGTGACACCGCACCGCCCTGTCATTCGTCACGTCGCCGCCGCGCCGGGATCACCGAGCGACGACTGACTGCGCTCCACTCGCGGGGGCGCCCCACTCGATGCTCGTGGACTGGAAGTCGCCGCCGAATTGGGCGCCTAGGAGACCAACGGCCAGCGCGGCGAGGACGATCGACGCCATGCGCAGCCGGCCAAACTTTCGACCAGACATTTGGAACTCCTGTCGGCAGGGGGGCTGTGCGGGGATGGAGATTCCACGATGGTGCCACAGCGACGTCCGCCAGGAAAGTTCCCCACCCGCGATCAGGCCAACCGACCCGCGAGCCGACCCGCTCGGCCGGCCAGGCACATCGTCCGGCCAGACCATCTGCTGATCAACCCACGTTGGTATGCCAAAGAAACGACCTAGCAGGGGAAAGCGCACCTACTAGACGTAACAGTTGAATTGAACTGTGCGCCCCTCCGTCCCGGCTACGCACACTACTCGCCGCTACCTCGCCGCAACAGGTCACTGTCATCTATCTGGTGACCGCGTCCGGCGCGCCGATCGTCCTGGCGCTGATCCACTCCGGTCCGGGTTCCGGACCTACGCAGCGGACGGACCGCGGCCCACAGCTCCGCCCGTCTGGTGAACTCAGCGACAGAGCAGCCCATCACCTGCCTACGGGCGGAGCTCTGCCCCGATGCCCGTTCACGGCTACAGCGTCGTCCGAACCGACTCGACGAGATGCCAACCCGCGATGCTCGCCACCGTCGACAGCGCGGCAGCCATCAGAAAGGCCCACAGTGAGACTGGTGGTCGGCGGAGCCTCAACGCAACGAGCGCGGCAGCCACCGCAAGGAGGAGCTGCGCCGCCGCCGTTCCCAACCTCGTCCAGACGAAGAGGTCCATGGGACCGACCCAGACGAACGCGACGTAGAGGATGACGTAGGCCGCCTCCCCGGCGAGCAGCCCGAACGCTACGCCGAGAGCGATGGCCGCATTGCTCGTGGTGCTTGCCCTGAAGACATGGGCGAGGTGGCCGAGCACCAATCCGCCAAGCATCGAACCAACCAGCCAGAAGGCCGACGCGCGCATGATGGAGCCGAGCCCGTCTGGTGGTGGCGCCGAACCGCTAAGCCACTGCCGGCTCAGTGAGGCGATGAGGCCGTAGTAGGTCAGGGTCGCCACGGCGAGTGTGCAGACCCCACCGACCAGAGCTGACCTCAAGGTCGCGGCGTAGTAGCTCACGGCGAGGGCTACCACGCCCCAGGCGACTCCCGAGCTGAAGGTCGGCACGAGGAACCGGCCAACAGCTTCCGGCACTAGGTCGGCGGTGAAGGCCGCCATTCCCAGGGCGACTCCCACGAGGACCGGGGGAAGCACCTCATGCCGCACCGGCCGTCTGCCGAGGGCCTTCGGCTCCGTCACTCGGGCACCGCCGGACAGTCGAGGTTCACTCTTACGCTCTCATCCACGCTGCCTGCGCCATCTCGCCGTCCCCCGATGCTCCCGCGTCCCCGAGAGGCTCAGTCAGCCGCCCACCATCGGCCCACGCGAGCAGGCTTTCACTCTCGCGGCAGGATCAGACCGTCCGGGTGCTGCCCGAGGAGCCCATCCTCGAATCTAGGCGGGACCTGGAACCTCGCCGTACGAAAGGACACGTTCCCACCACAGAACGTCGCCCCGTCAAAGGACACGTCCCCGCCACTGAACGTCGCCTCGCCGAAGAACACCTCCCCACCACTGAAGGCCGCGCCTTCGAAGCACACCCACCCGCCACCGAACCTCGCCCTGTCGAACAAAACCCGCCCGCCACCGAACCTCGCCCTGTCGAAGAACACCCGCCCGCCACCGAACGTCGCCCCGCCGAAGAACACGTCCCCGCCACTGAACGCCACATCGTCGAAGGACACGTCCCCGCCACTGAACACCGCTCCAATGAAGGACACGCCCCCGCCGCTGAACCTCGCCCCGCCGAAGAACACGTCCCCGCCACTGAACGTCGCAGCCTCGAAGGACACGTCCCCGCCAGCGAACGCCGCCCCGCCGAAGGAGACTTTCCCGCCAGCGAACGCCGCCCCACCGAAGGACACGCTCCCACCACTGAACGTTGCGCTGTCGAAGGACACCTGCCCGCCGCTGAACCTCGCCCCCGAGAGGTCCCCGCCGTCAAAGACGGCGCCGGTGAAGTCGAAGTCATAGCCGCACCATGAGGCCCCGTCGTCTTCGCCAAGACGTAAGTGCCTACCGACGAGGCGGATAACGGTTTGGCGCACCTCACGCTCTTCGCGGGCGGACCGGGCCGAGTCCGCGTCCACAATCGGCACTTGGTCGTCGGCCTGTGCCTGCGCTTCGTCCGAAACATCCGGCGGCGGGGTGTAGGGCATGCGGAGGTAGGCGCAGAGGACGTCGATGCAGGTCTGTCGTCCTTCCCGCCAGTCATCGGCAAGACCGGCCATGGCGTAGACGCCTGCCAGGCGTACGGCTGCCTTCTCCGACCCGAGCTGCTCGGATGCCTTGGCGAAGCGTTCGTTGAACAACCGGACACCGTTGCGGTCAGTCTCGACCTTTGCCCGTTCGTCGGCCGCCTCAGCGAGAGCCTTGGTGACTTCGGCACGCAGATCAGCAGCGTGCGCCAGTTGGTGAGCGAATTCCGCCAGCGCGTTCGTGTGCTCCGCTACCCGCTGCCGACGGTAGGCGACCACCAGGGCGGCGACCCCGCCGATGCCCGCCACAACAGCGAAGACGAGCTTCAAAAGGTCGAACAGCGTGGCTGCCGTGACGGTGGCGCCCCGCTCAAGGCCAGGCCAACCGGCGAAGGCGAGCGCCGCAGCAATCAGGCCCCCAACCACTAGCAGCGCAGCCATAACAGCCGCCATGATCGATCGACGAATGCCCCACAGGCGCAGCTCTGGCACGCGACTGTCACTGGCTGGGATCGAACCGACCGTGACGCGGACCTCGGACCGGGTTGAGTCGTGCGGTGCGGGCAACTCCACACCCTCCTTCTAGCGCACCTCGTCCACAACAGCACTCCGCAGAACGCTGGCCAGGCCAGCAGCAACGTCGTCGCTGATCTTGTCGTTCATGGTGTCGTTCCCGCCGTCGATGCAGTTGCGGAGCAGCACGGCGACGCCGTGGCCCAGACGGCGGGCAACCTCGGTGGGCGGGACGCCAGCATTCAGCCAGAGCGAGGCCGCCACAGGTCGAAGAGCCGGCGGACGAGCGGTGAGGCAACCTGCGCTTCGGTCAGCGCCTTCTCGCGGGCGAGCTTCCACCATCGGTCGTAGACCGACTCGGAGAGTGGCCCACCGTGCAGGCCGCCGAAGAACCGGCCGTCCGGACCGACCCCGTGATTCTCGACGTGCGCGCACAGCAGCTCGACGAGCCGGGGCGGGGTCGGGACCGTACGAGTCTCAGCCCTCCCCCGGTGCTTGAGTCCGCACCGCTCTTGGGAGCCGCCATCATCGGACCAGTGCGACCCGGCGCGGCGAGATGCCGGCGAGCACCAGGCGGCCCAGCATTCCCGCGAGCGTCAGCATCCGCGGCCTCAGCCACAAGATCGACCTGCCTACAACCAGTCGTCAACGCTGGATTCAGCCGGACCCAACTAGACGAAACGACAACGGCCCCCGATCAGCATCTCTGCTGGTCAGGGGCCGTGTCTGCACCTGGTGGCGGGTAGAGGATTCGAACCTCTGAAGCTTTCGCGACGGACTTACAGGGCGTCCGTGATCTTGCCCCGATCAGCGGCGTTGACCTGCTGTTTTCTCTGCATTGGCCGCAGCGCTCGCGTACGAGCGCCCACCATTTGCCCACGCCCCGACGCTGCCCACCTGCCGTCACGATTGACCGTCTCGAAGGAGGTGCTCGCACGGTCGTTCGCCACCAGGTGCCAGACGCTCCCCGCCACAGCGACGGGATAGGTGGCCTCTCTCGCCTGCCGGTCGGCGGTCTCGACCGACAGGCGCATCGACACAGGCTCACTCCCGAACGCAGTAGCGCAGTCGAGGCTCAGCCTGACTTCGACCCAGCCGGTACCGCCGGGACGTATCAACACGGACTTGCCGGTACCACGCACCAGAACGCCAGAAGCCGCTGTCCATCGGCGACGCGTACGCCTCACGGCAGGATCCACCGCAATTCGAGGGTGAGCCGTAGCGGTAGCGCCGGACATGATCAACGAAAGGATCATGTCCGGCGCCCGGCCAGTGTCCAATCAGGCGGCCGGCACTACGTTGTGGTTGAACCGGAACATGTTGGTCGGGTCGTAGGTCTTCTTGACGGCCGCCAGGCGCTCGTAGCGCTCCGGGCCGTAGATCGCGACGGCGTCGCCCGCCTCCTCCGGCGCGAGGTTGTTCACCACCCGCCGGTCGCCCCGCCAGGGCTCCATACCGTCGAACAGCTTGGCGACCGACTCCTTGAGCCGCTGCTCCTCCGACAGCGGACCGACTTCGACGCCCAGCAGGCTGTACGGCAGGCCCCTGGTCGCCACGGCGTTGGGCACCGCCGGCTCCCGGTCCCACGCCCCGCCGAGAGCACGCAGTTCGGCGATCCACAGGGTGGTTTCGGAATCCGGGCCGACGAGCTCGACCAGCTTGTCCTGCGCCTCCGTGGGGAACTCCCGCAGCATGATGCCCCGTTCGTAGTAAGGCAACGGGTCGGTCGGCTCGTTGTGGATCGCCGCGACCCCGGTGTACGGCATGTCCGCCACGGTGTCCAGGAGTACCGGAGCCGCCGCCCGCAGCGGCGCAATCATCCGTGCACCGTCCTCGACCGTACCGGTGTACGCGAACCGCAGAGACACCGTGAACGCCCCGCGTAAGGGTTCGGGAATTTCAGGCAACGGTGGCAGCCGCAGCACAGCGAACGACGAGACCATGGTCTCCGGCGTGCCCGGGAGCCAGGCGGCCCAGGCCCGCAGTACGTCCGCCATCCGCTCACCGGGGAAGTAGATGCCGCCGCCGTAGAGGCGGGGCACCGGGAACAAGTCGAATTCCAGCGAGGTGACCACGCCGAAGTTGCCCTTGCCGCCGCGCAGCGCCCAGAACAGTTCGGGTTCGGACTCCGCGTCGACATGCCGCAGCTTGCCATCCGCGGTCACCACGTCGAGCGAGCGCACATGGTCAGCGGCGTAGCCTTGAGAGCGGCCGAGGGTCGGGCTCAGACCGCCGCCCAGGGTGTAACCGACGATACCTACCGTGGGATTCGACCCGTTCAGTGCAGCCAACCCGGCCTCGGCGATCTTCGGGATAGCCTCGGACCACATCACTCCGGCGCCGACCCGGGCCGTGCGGCCGACCGCGTCGATGGTCACGTCATTCATCCGATGAGTCGAGAGCACGACGGCGCCGCGCGCCTGGCCGACCACCTGGTGGCCGGTGGCCTTCACCAGGACCGGCCGGTGCTGCTCAGCCGCGAAAGTGACAGCGGCCTGAACATCAGCGATATTTTCCGGCACCACGATCACCGCTGGCACCAGCTCGTGATTCAGGTTGAAGACGGCGCGTTCGTCGTCGTATCCCGAGTCGCCTGGCAGAAAGACCGAACCCGTCACCGCGGCCGCGAGGGGCGCGACATCCTCCGGTGATACGGGCGGCAGGGACGAATCACTGGAAGTCATAGAGATATACCTATTTCTGCGTAGATGCCCTCCGAAGCAGCGATACCTCGGACAGGCCCAGAAAAATCCGTCTGTTTCCAGAGTTACACCGCTTGGCCTGGCGCACCACGTGATCCAGCCAACAACCACTTAAATCCAAACCAGCTGGCCGCTCTGTTTCCACCCGCCGCAGCCGTGACCACTCGGGCCGTCGTACTGGTCTCTTCTCATCCCTGACGCGGCAACCGGGCTACGAGCGCCGTGGCGTAACCCACACTGATATAGAAGGCGGCATCCAACCCGTTCTCAGATGCTGGTATCGCGAGCAGTGTCGGCACGGCCGCGAGCAGCAGGCGGGCCGCTACGCGATTTCGCATCCCCATCGCCCAAACGGCGGCGATCAAGCCTGGACTCGCCAACCAAGCAAATATCGATAGGAAAGGTATCCCTCCCCAGGCAAACGACAGGGCCCCGGCGTTCTCACGTTTCGTCCGGTTACGTCATGAAACCGCTGATGTTGGGGGCAAGGTAGCAAGCGAGCACGACTTCTGCTGATCTTCGGTTTTACATTCGACCGACAAACACCTTCATCCGCGACTCGGCAAGGGCTAAGAATTGTCGCCGAGTGTTCTCGGTTGCTCTCGAGGTGGAGTCTTTGGCAGCAGTAGTCAGCAACGCTAAGGCGTCGGTCGGGTTGCGTTCATCCCCAGGGCGAAGCGCGTTCGCGGCACTGCCGGGTGCCGCACGCTGAGTCGTGACAATAATGAGCTTCGCCTCCGGCGCCGGGACGGTGAGCCACCGACAGCCGCCGGGACACCACCCCCGTCAAAGGCAGGACCGAGCCCCAGCGAGGCCGTAACGGAAGCCGACAGGGCTGGCCTGGTCGTGTGCTCCGGCTTCCGGCTGCCGCGCCAGTCCGACCCCGGGACTGGCTTGCCACCGTGTCACCGGGCCGCGGACGCAGCTCCACCACCAGGACATCCCCGGCATCACAAAGCTGCGGCGCCCGCGCCGGCAGAATGATGGCGTGATGACCGAGCCCGTCACCGCAGGCCGAGCGGCACTGGTGGACGACCTGGAAGGGCTGCCCGGCAGCTCTGACGGCTGTCGTCTTGCCCTGACGTTGGATGCGCCGGTCTTCCTTCGTACCGGCGACGTCTGGTGGGTTGAGGACGAGGTGCTGTACGTCCAACGCGGAGACGCTCCGGCCGTGGCGCATCCAGGGCGCCTCGAATGGCGCCGGAAGTGGTAGCACGCGTGGTGCCCCGGGCACCGAGGGCCACAAGACACGCCGTTCCCCGCTGATGACGGCGCAAGATCGATCTGCCCACAACCAGTCGTCAACGGCTGGACTCAGCCGGACCCGGCCAGATCAACGACAAAGGCCCCCGATCAGCATCTCTGCTGGTCAAGGGCCGTGTCTGCACCTGGTGGCGGGTAGAGGATTCGAACCTCTGAAGCTTTCGCGACGGATTTACAGTCCGCTCCCATTGGCCGCTCGGGCAACCCGCCAGGGCACCCCACCGCGTCGTAACGCGGCGGCGGAAGCAAGGATAGCGGCTCCCCCCGGTGCCGACGCAACCGGGTACGGTCAGGGGGTCGTGCCGCTGGTCGGCGGCCGACGGCAGGCCCAGACCGCCGGACAGCAGGAGCAGAAACATGGCAGCGAACCCGTCGTTTGACATTGTGAGCAAGGTTGACCGCCAGGAGGTCGACAACGCCCTCCGGCAGGCGGTGAAGGAGCTCGCGACTCGGTTCGACTTCCGCGGCACCGGGGCGGAGATCTCCTGGTCCGGCGAGGAGGCGATCGGCCTTCAGGCGGAGACCGAGGAGCGTGTTCGTGCCGCACTTGACGTCTTCAAGGAGAAGCTCGTCAAGCGGAACATCTCGCTGAAGGCGCTGGATGCCGGCGAGCCGCGCCCGTCCGGCAAGATTTTCAAGATCGACTGCAAGGTCGTCCAGGGCATCGAGGCGGACAAGGCCAAGGCCATCAGCAAGAAGATCCGCGAAGAGGGCCCCAAGGGCGTGCAGGCACAGATCCAGGGCGACCAGTTGCGCGTGACCGGCAAGAAGAGGGACGACCTCCAGGCCGTGATCGCGCTGCTCAAGGGCGAGGACTTCGGTGTCGCCCTCCAGTTCGACAACTACCGGTAGGCGGCGCCGACCGCAGGCACCTGCGGGACGGGCGGCTTACGGCCGCGCCTCGGTACAGCACGAGCAGCCGGGTCGGCACCCGCAGGGGTCCATGAGGGTCGGGCCGGGGGGCGCGGCGCAGCAGGCGTCACCGCGCCACGCCTCGCGGCCCTCTTTGACCGCGACCGCCGCGATGACCAGGGCGGCCAGCGGGTCGGCCCAGGACCATCCCAGGAGACTGTTGAGTCCGAGCCCGACCAGCAGCACGGCCGAGAGGTACGTGCAGAGCAGGGTCTGCTTGGAGTCGGCCACCGCGGACCGGGAGCCCAGTTCACGGCCGGCCCGACGTTGGGCGTGGGACAGCACCGGCATGATGAGCAGCGACAGCGCGGCCAGGGCGAGTCCGACGGTGGAGTGTTCGGCCTCTCTGTCGCCGAGCAGCGCGCGAGCCGACTCGACGGTTATGTAGGCGGCCAGGGCGAAGAACGACACCGCGATGATCCGCAGCGCGGTCTTTTCCCGTGCCTCCGGGTCTCGTCCGGCGAACTGCCACGCCACCGCGGCCGCCGAGGACACCTCGATCACCGAGTCCAGCCCGAAGCCGACCAGTGCCGTGGACGACGCCACCGCACCGGCGGTGATCGCGACTGCCGCCTCGACGACGTTGTACGTGATGGAGGCGGCCACCAGCAGTCGTACCCGTCGAGCAAGCATCTGTTGTTGTTGCGCCCCGTCGGGCGACCGCACCTGGGTCATCGGGTCACCCATCAGCAGCAGTCCTTGTCGTCCGCGGCCGCGCAGGAGGCCGGGTCGACGGTCAGGACCAGGCCGAGCAGGTCACCCAGGGCATGCGCCAAGCGCCGGTCGGTCAGCTCGTAGCGGGTGCGTCGCCCCTCGGGCACGGCCACCACGAGGCCACATCCGCGCAGGCAGGCCAGATGGTTGGAGAGGTTTTGTCGGCTGGTGCCCACCAGTTCGGCCAGCTCGGCCGGGTAGCCCGGGCCTTCGCGGAGCGCCAGCAGCAGCCGGGCGCGAATCGGATCGGACAGGGCGTGACCGAACCGGGCCAGCACCTGCCCGTGCGTCAGTGTCTCCACGACCAGACGATACACAAACCACTGTATTCAGCACAGCGTGTACTGCCAGCGCCATCGCTCAGCAAGGCCCGAGAATCAGAAACGTCCCTTGATAGAGGCGGCGATCATCCATCGGATGTCCGATTCGGAAATCTGGTGAGGAGCCGGCTGCGGATGCCACAGCAGGACGAAGAACGTACGTTTGTGGATCCACTCTGCCTGCTGAACGCCCTCACCGTCGGCCGTTCGGTAGACGCGAACCTCGACGCCGTTGACGCGCAGATACTCCGGCGCGACATCGTCCACGCGTTCGACCAGCGTCGTGATGGAGGGATCCCGGACGAGGCGCAGGAGGGCACCGCCTCGGTGGGTGGAGGGCAGTGACTTGTCGATGATGTCCGACTGGTATGCCCCGTCATATGGCTTTTCGGGCCTCTTGCTGAACCGCTTCGCCGGCTCCAGGGTCGCAGTCGGGCTCGCGGCGGCGGATGCCACCCGCCCAGACGGCGTCGCCGCAGCCGTGGGGCCCGCCGCCGGGTGCGGCGGACGTGACTCTGGCAGACGATTCGACGGCGCGGCGTCGAAGCCCAGGATGACAGTGGCGACGGCACCGACCGCCAGCAGGGCGCTCCACGGGCTGCGAGGCTGCTCGCCGTGAGACAGGACGGTGGCGGCGTCCAGTGACGGAGTGGTGGCGGCGTCCCGCGGGGCAGGCTGCATGTGGGCCATGGTGGCATCAGACCGCAGCCACGGTGGGCCCGCACGGCGCGCCGGCGGCGGCGCGCCCCGACAGAACAGCGACACGACCCAACCAGCCCACGCGACAGAACCAGCCACGCGACAGAACAGCGCCACCGCGACAGAACACCGCCACCGGGACAGGGACGGCGCAGACCGGGACAGGGACGGCGCAGACCGGGCGGGACGGGTCAGACCGGGACGGGGTCTTCGGCGCGTACCGCCGCGGTCTCGGCACGGGCGATGGGCCCGGCGGGCAGGGCCGCGACCGCGGCCCCGACGGCGACGGCCGCCCCGGCGAACAGGAACGCCCACCGGACGCCACCGGCGTGATCCACGATCAGGCCGGCCACCGCGCCACCGGCGGCGCTCGCCGCCACCGCGACGGTGACCACCCAGGTGTACGCCTCGTTCAGCATGCCGGCCGGGGCGATCCGGCCGACCAGGGTGTTCTCCAGGGTCAGCGCGGGCGCGATGGTGGCTCCGCCGACGACCAGGGCGACGCCCAGCGCCAGCGGGGTGGGCATCACCGCGAACACGGCGAAGGTGCCGGCCAGTGCGGCGAGCAGCAGGGCGAACTGTCGGGACATGTTCGCCGCCGGCTTGCGGACACCGAACCAGAACCCGCCGATGGCGCTGCCGATCCCCCAGACGGCCAGGAGAAGGCCGGCGAGGCTCTCCGGGTCGCCCGTGGTGTGGCCGCTCGCGTACGCGGGGACGATCACCCCGGCGGCGCCGAAGGCGATGCCCAGGCCGGCCACGCAGACCAGCAGGGCGGGGAAGCCGGCGACCCGCAGCGGGCCGAGCCCTCGGGCGTGGTGCTCGCGCGGGTGCGGACGCCAACCGCGCATCACCCGGCCGAGGGCCACGGCCGTGGTGCCGACCAGGGTGACCACCGCCGCACCGATCAGCGCGGCCGCCGCGTCGGCGATGAGCACGAAACCGGCGACGAGCAGCGGGCCGAGCACGAAGACGATTTCGAACAGTGAGGTCTCGGCGGCGAGCGCCGTGTTGCGCAGGGGGTACCGGCCGGAGTTGGGGCCGGTCAGGTCGTTCCAGGCGCCACGGATGGCGGCGGTGAGCGGCGGGTAGGTGGCGCCGGCGACGCCTGCGGCGAGGTAGATGGCGGGGAGAGCGTCGTCGCCCGAGCGGCTGGCCAGCAGCAGTCCGATGAGCGCCAGCGGGTGAGCCACGGCGGTGACCAGCAGGACGGGGCTGGGGCCGACCCGGTCGGCGATCCGCCCGGCCACCGGGCTGAGGGCGGCACCGGCGACGGCGTAGGTCCCGCCCGCGATGGCGGCCAGCGCGTACCGCCCGGTCACCTGTTCGACCACAAGCAGCAGCGCCAGCGGGGTCATGCCGATCCCGAGCCGCCCGACGATGCCGAGGATCAGCAGCATCGGGGCGCCCGGAATCCGCCAGACACCCAGATACTGACGCAGCGCGGCCACCGTGAACCTCCCGGGGATGTAATGAGCGTTAGCCGTTATGACCCTAACGCCACCGCCGGGCCGGCAGACAACCGAAATACGGCACTCCGCCCGTACCCGGGGCAACCGGATACGGGCGGAGGAGGTGCTCAGTGGGTCAGCGTTGGAACTGGACAGGCCCAGCGTTGGCGGCCATCTGCTCCAGCCGTGCGACGCGGTCCTCCATCTTCGGGTGGGTGGAGAACAGCGCGGCCATGCCGCCGCCCCGGAACGGGTTGGCGATCATCAGGTGGGCGGTGCTGGTGAGCTGCCCCTGAGCCGGCAGCGGCCGACGTCGGGCCACCGCGTCGATCTTGCGGAGCGCGCTCGCCAGGGCAAGCGGGTCACGGCTCAGCTCGGCGCCCGAGGCGTCCGCCTGGAACTCGCGGCTCCGGCTGATCGCCAACTGGATCACGGTGGCCGCGATCGGGCCGAGGATCAGGGTGAGCAGCAGCACGGCCGGGTTCGGCCGGTCCTCGTCGTCCCCGCCACCCAGCGGGATGAAGAAGGCGAGGTTCGCCAGCAGGGTGATGATGCTGGCCAGACCGGCCGCCACGCTGGAGATCAGGATGTCCCGGTTGTAGACGTGGGACAGCTCATGCCCGATCACGCCGCGCAGCTCGCGGTAGTCGAGGATCTCGGTGATGCCCTGGGTCACGCAGACCGCCGCGTGCTGCGGGTTACGACCCGTGGCGAACGCGTTCGGCTGCGCGGTCGGGCTGACGTACAGGCGCGGCATCGGCTGCCGGGCGTCGGTCGCCAACTCGCGCACCATCCGGTACAGCTCGGGGAACTGTGCCTCGGTGACCGGTTGCGCGCCCATCGAGCGCAGCGCGAGCTTGTCGGAGTAGAAGTAGGTGACGCCGTTCATGACAAGCGAGATGAGGACGGCGATGACCAGGCCGCCGCTGCCACCGAACCCGTAGCCCACCGCGAGAATCAGCGCGGAGAGCAGGCCGAGTAGGGCGGCGGTCTTCAGACGGTTGTGGTGCACGATCTCTCCTTCGGTGCACGGATCGCCGGGATCCGCTGACCGGTGCAACAACCCGGTACCCACCAACCATCCGTCTCAACGCTGAGAGTTCACTGAGACCGGAATTCGCAGGTCAGCGGCCAGCGAGGTCGAGCACCAACTGCGGGGCGAGGCCGAGCACCACGGCCGCCACAGTCGTCACCGCCAGCACCACTGCCACCACACCCACCAGGGGTACGGCAGCCGCACCGTCACCGGCTGGCGCCGCAGCCGGCCCCGGCGTCGCAGGTGCCCACAGCGCGGCCGTCACCCGCAGGTAGTACGCCAGCCCGATCACCGCGTTCAGCGCCACCACGAGCGCCAGCCACGCCGCCCCACCGTCCAGCAGCGCCCGCACCACCGTCACCTTCGCGAACAGGCCGGCCAGGCCCGGCGGCAGGCCAGCCAGACCCACGAGCGCGAGACCGAGCGCCGCGCTCCGCCACGGGTGCCGGCGGGCCGCCCCGCGCAGATCGTCGAGGGTGCCGCCGTCCGCACCGGCCGGGCGCAGCGCGGTCACCCCGGCGAACGCGGCCAACTCCAACACCACGAAGAAGACGGCGTACGCCAGCGCGGCGGCGTACGCGGCGGAACGGGCCTCGTCCGTGCGGCCCGCGGCCAGCGCCAACGCCCCCAGCGGGGCGAGGATGTAGCCGGCCTGCGCGACGGACGACCAGGCGAGCAGCCGGACGGTACGCCGCTGGCGCAGCGCGACCAGGTTGCCGACGGTCATGGTGAGCACCGCGAGCACGGCAAGCACCGGCCCGGTCTGCTCCGCCGGCAGCGCCCGCTGCACCACGGCGAGCAACGCGACGAGGCCACCCAGCTTCGACGCCGTGGACAGGTACGCGGCCACCGGCAGCGGTGCCCCGTCGTAGGTGGCCGGCGCCCAGGCGTGGAACGGCACCGCCGCCACCTTGAACGCCAACCCGACGAGCAGCAACGCCACCGCGGCGGTGGTAAGCGGCAGGTCCCGTAGCTCCGGCCGCTCGGCGAGCAGCGCGCCGAGCCGGTCCAGGTGCAGCCCGCCGGTCACCGCGTACAGCAGCGCCGCGCCGAGCAGCGTGACGGTGGTCGCGACCACACTGACCACGAAGAACGTCAGTGCCGCCTCGGCGCTGGCGAGGCTGCCCCGCCGCAGGCCGACGAGCACGTACAGCGGCAGGGTCAGCGTCTCCAGGGCCACGATCAACGTGATCAGGTCGCCCGCCGCGCCGAGCACCACGCCACCTGTCATCGAGCAGGCCAGCAGGAAGCAGTACTCCCCGACCGGCGACCGCCCACCCCGCAGCGCCGGCACGGACAGCCCGAGCACGCCCAGGGTGAGCAGCGCCACCACCGCGCCGACCAGGGCGGCCCGGCCGCCGAAGACCCAGGAGCAGTCGGCGCCGGCACAGAACGTCCGCCGCTCCCCGGCCGCGCCGACCACCGCGGCGCCGACGGCGGTGCCGAGCGCGCCGAGCGCCGCCACCACGATCGTGGCCCGTGGCCGCGCCAGGAGCAGGTCGGTGAGGAGTACGAGCACGGCGGTGCCGGCGGCCAGGTAGGCCGGCAGCAGCGCGACGTTGTCCACGCTCTGCACGCCGCTCATGGGAAGACCACCTCGATCAGGGCGTCGACGGGAGCCTCGGCGACGCCGAGGACCAGCGTCGGGGCCAGCCCGATCGCCAACGCGAGCAGCACCAGCGG
This sequence comes from Micromonospora sp. NPDC023888, assembly GCF_040639415.1. Lineage (NCBI taxonomy): Bacteria > Bacillati > Actinomycetota > Actinomycetes > Micromonosporales > Micromonosporaceae > Micromonospora > Micromonospora sp. NPDC023888. The sequence goes on from NZ_JBEZZW010000064.1 coordinate 20,819, forward strand.
CACCCAGGCGGTCAGTTCCGCACCGGCCAGACCCGGGCCGACCCGACCGACGGCGGCACTCGGCCGATTGTGGGTGACCTGACGCAGCAGGCGCAGGAAGTACGCGGCGGTGAGCGCCGCACCGACCGCAGCCAACACCCCGAGGGTGGTCCAGAGCGGGCCGCCCACCTGGACGGCCGCGATAACCGCGAACGCCTCACCCCAGAAGCCGGCCAACCCGGGCAGGCCGAGCGAGCCGATCGCCGCGAACGCGAGTAGACCAGCCAGCCGGGGCGCGGTCTCCCGCAGCCCGGACAGCTCGGCGAGGGTGCCCGTGCCGGTCCGGTCCTTCACCGCACCGGCCAGGAAGAACAGCAGACCGGTGAGCACCCCGTGCGCGATGTTGCCGATCAACGCCGCCTGGATGCCGACGGTGGTCAGCGTGGCGACACCAAGCAGCACGAAGCCCATGTGCCCCACGCTGGAGTAGGCGATCAGCCGTTTCACGTCGGTCTGCGCCAGACAGACAAGCGAACCGACAAGGATCGCGGCGACGGCGAGCACACCGAGCACCGGCGCAGCCCACCGGGCACCCTCCGGCGCCACCCCCACCGCCACCCGGATCAGACCGTACGTGCCCATCTTCAGCAGCACCCCGGCCAACACGACACTGCCCACCGTGGGGGCCTGGGTGTGCGCGTCGGGCAACCAGGAGTGCAGCGGCCACAGCGGGCTCTTCACCGCGAACGCCACCGCGAACAGGGTGAACGCGGCCAACTGGGTGCCCCTGGACATCCCCGCGCCACCGGTGAGCGCCACCAGGTCGGCGGTGCCGGTGGCGGCGACCACCACGTACACGCCGACAAGCAGCAACACCGAACCGAACAGGGTGTAGAGCGCGAACTTCCGGGCCGCCCGACGCCGGTCCGCACCACCCCAGCCGGCGATGATCGCGTACATCGGCAGCAGGACGACCTCGAAGAACAGGAAGAACAGCACCAGGTCCAGGGCGAGGAAGGTGCCCAGGATGCCCACCTCGACCACCAGCAGCAGCGCCACCAACGCCCGGCCGCTGCCGCCGTCCGGCACCCGCCACATCGTGTACGCGCAACAGAGCAACGTGAGCAGCGCGGTCAACACCACGAGCGGCCACGAGATGCCGTCGACGCCCAGGTGGAAACGCAACTCCAGACCGGGCACCCAGGGCAGATCCAGGTGGTGCCACGGGCGCACCGCCGGCTCGTCGGCCGACCAGGCGACCCAGCCCCGACCGCCGACCACGAGCGGCACCGCGGCCAACAGGGTCAGCGCCGCCGCGACCGTACCGACCAGCCGGGCCGCCCGGTCCCGGGGTGTCGCCACCACCGCGACCGCACCCAGCGCCGGCACCGCCAGCACGGCAACCAGCAACACCTGCCCAACGCTCACCGGACCGCCTTCGTTCGCGACTGCGGGGCTCGCAACCCCGGCGCACTCCTCGCGCTCACCGGACCGCCTTCGTTCGCGACTGCGGGGCTCGCAACCCCGGCGCACTCCTCGCGCTCACCGGACCGCCCCGATCGCGGCGGCGGCCAGCCCGATCAACAGCGCGCCGGCCAGCACACCGGCGGCGGCCCGGGGCAGCGCCGCCCGGTGCAGCGCCGCCAACCCCGCACCCAGACCGGTGGCGGCCCGCCCGCTGCCCTCGACCGCACCGTCCACCACCACCTCGTCGCCGGCGCGGGCGACGCGGGCCAGCGCGCGGACGGAGCGTACGACAAGGGTGTGCTGGACGTCGTCGAGCCGGAACGCGCGGGCGAAGACCGGCCGCAGCGGACCCAGCGCGTCCGCCGGGTCGGCGGCCCGGTTCCGCCGCCACCCGAGCGTGACCAGCACCGCGCCGACAAGCAGAAACGCGAGCGGCAGCAGCACACCCGGCGCCACGTGGACCAGGCCGTCCTCGGAGCCCGCCACCGGCACTGTCGGAAACCGCAGACGATCGGCGAACGCCCCGACGAACCCGACCAGACCGAGCAGCGCGGCCGGCACGGTCAGCAGCAGCACCGGCCAGCGCAGCACCGCGGGCGGGTCGTGCGGCCGGACCAGCGGCAGGCGTGGAGCACCGAAGAAGGCGCGCAGCAGCAGCCGACCGGCGTACCAGGCGGTGATCGCCACGCCGACCAGCCCGGCGATCCAGACGATCCAGCCCACCCAGGACGGTGCCGGGCCGGTGCCCTCCAGCGCTGCCGACTCGGCCACCGTGAGTACGCCGTCCTTGCTCCAGAAGCCCGCCAACGGCGGCACCCCGGCCAGCGCACCGAGGCCCACCACCGTGCACCAGAACGTCACAGGCATGCTGCGCCGCAGCCCGCCCATCTCCGACATCAGGGTGGTGCCCACGGCGTGGATCACCGCACCGGCGGCGAGGAACAGCAACGCCTTGAACGCGGCGTGGGTGAGCAGGTGGAACAGCGCCGCCGACGGTGAGCCGACCGCCAGCGCGCCGGTCATGTAGCCCAACTGGGACACTGTCGACCAGGCCAGCACCCGCTTGATGTCGTCCTGGGCGGTGGCGGCGAGCGCACCGAGCAGCAGGGTGATCGCGCCGAGCACCCCCAGCACCGTCAGCGTCACCGGCGCGGCCGTGAAGAGCGGGTAGAGCCGGGCCACTGCGTACACCCCGGCGGCGACCATCGTCGCCGCGTGGATCAGCGCGGAGATCGGCGTCGGGCCGGCCATCGCGTCCGGCAGCCAGGTGTGCAGCGGGAACTGCGCGCTCTTGCCGGCCACCCCGGCGAGCAGCAGCAGACCGGCGGCGGTCAGCGTGGCGGTGGAGTGGTCGTGGGCGAGCACGTCGGCGATCCGGAAGCTGCCCGTCGACACGCCGAGCAGCGCGATGCCGAGCAGGAACCCGACGTCACCGACCCGGGTCACCAGGAACGCCTTCATCGCGGCGGCCGGCGCGCCGGGCAGTCGGCGGTCGTGGGCGATGAGCAGGTACGAGCAGATACCCATCACCTCCCAGCCGACCAGCAGCATGATCAGGTCACCGGCGACCACCACCAGCAGCATGGCGCCGGTGAAGAGGCTGATCTGCGCGGCGTACGGCGGGTAGCGGTGATCGACGTCGATGTCGTCGTGCGGACCGCGCCGCAGGTAGCCGATCGAGTAGACCTGCACGGCCAGCGCGACCGCGGTGACCGCCACCGCGACAAGCGCGGCGGAGCCGTCCAGCCGTACGCCGAGCGTCACCGCCAGCCCGCCGACGTCGACCCAGGTCGTCGACGTCTCCGTCGGCCCGTCGACGGTGAGCAGCAGCGCGACGGCCAACGCCAACGCGACGGCCGCGCCGGTGACGCCGAGCGCCACGGCCGCCCGTCGGGCCCGGTCACCGCCGCCGGCACCCGCGCTCGGGTGCCGTGGAGCCGGCGGCAACAGCAGGCCGGTCAGGCCGGCGACCAGCGGAACGGCGGGCAGCAGCGCCCCGAGCAGCCCGGTCACCGGCCCGCCTCCGTGTCCAGGACGGCCGGCTCTCGCCCGCCGACGGTCTGCGCCGGCTCGGTCAGCGGCACGTCATCCACCGCGACGGTGGCCCGCAGCCGGTAGAGCTGGAGAACGATCGCCAGCCCGACCCCGATCTCGGCGGCGGCGAGGACGATCACGAACAGCGCGAAGACCTGCCCGGAGTGCGGCAGCACGGCGCGGGCGGTGGTGTCCGCGGTGACCAGGATCAGGTTGACCGCGTTGAGCATCAGCTCGACAGACATCAGCACCAGCACCGCGTTGCGCCGGCGCAGCACGCCGTACACGCCGAGGCCGAACAGCAGCGCGGCGGTGACGTACGGGATGACCGGCCTCACCGGCGACCCCCGGTCCGGATGTCGACAGCGGGCCGATCGACGGTGGCAGTCCCGCCGGGGCCAGCTCGGCCGATGTCCGGCCGGGACAGCACGATCGCGCCCACCAGGGCGGACAGCAGCAGCACCGAGAGCACCTCGAACGGCAGCACCCAGGACTGGAAGATCTGCTCACCCAGCCGCTCGGCGGTGCCCGCGTGGGGCAGCGCGACGGTGCTCCAGCGGTACGCGTCGACGAGCAGGACGGTCAGCCCCAGCCCGGCGCCACCACCGATCAGGGCGGCCGGCCAGCCGGGCCGATCCAGGTCGTCGGAGGCGCCGATCGGCGCCCGGGTCAGCATCACCGCGAACAGCAGCAGGACCACCACCGCGCCCACGTAGATCAGCACCTGCACCCACGCCACCAGCTCGGCACTGAGCACCAGGAAGTCACCGGCCAGCGCGCCCAGGCACACCACCAGGTAGAGCCCCGCCCGGACCAGGTGCTTCGTGGTCACCACCAGCACGCCGGCGCCGACCGCCACCGCGCCGAGGGCGAGCAGCAGCACGTCCGCTCCGGTCACCGGGCCGCCTCGCCAACTCGGCCGGTCACGACGCGGGGCCCTGGTCGGTGTCGGGGCGTACCGATGAGGGGGCCGGACGCGCGGCGGCCTTGCGGGCGGCGGCGGTCTCCTCCTTGGCCGGTTCCCCGTTCGGGTCGTGCGCGGGCGGCGCGGGGACGGTGGCCATCCACTGACCGAGGTGGTCCTTGTCGTGCAGCAGGTCCTTGATGTCGTACTCGGCGTACTCGAATTCGGGTGACCAGTAGAGCGCGTCGAACGGGCAGACCTCGATGCAGATGCCGCAGTACATGCAGAGCGAGAAGTCGATGTCGAACTTGTCGAGCACGTTGCGCTGGCGGGGGCGGGCGGCGCCGGGCACCGCCACCTCCTCCTTGTGCGAGTCGATGTAGATGCACCAGTCCGGACACTCCCGGGCGCAGAGCATGCAGACCGTGCAGTTCTCCTCCGACAACGCGATCACGCCCCGCGAGCGGGGCGGCAGGTCGGGGGCCACGTCCGGGTACTGCTGGGTGGTCGAGCGGCTGGTCATCGTCTTGAGGGTGACCGCCAGCCCCTTCACCAGGCCCGCGCCGGGCATGCCGCGCCCGCCGGTGGCGCCGGCCGGGTCGCCGTGCTCGCTGGGGTGGGTCATGTCGACCATCCTGCCCTGTGGCCCCGGCGCGCGCGACCACCACCCACAGGTCGACGGCGGTACCGTGGTCGCGGGGAGAACGAACGCACCTGGAAGGACCTGCCATGACCGCCGCGCTGCAGAGCGACTACCCGCCCGAGAGCGGGTGGACGACTGATGACCTGGATGCGCTGCCCGAGGATGGTCGCCGCCGGGAACTGCTCGATGGAGTGCTGCTGATGTCCCCCTCCCCCACTCGTACCCACCAGAGCATCGCGATGCGTCTTGGTGCCGCGCTCGACGAAGACTGCCCCGACGGCTACGACGTGACCCAGGCGGTCGAGGTGCGCATCAACCGGACCCGGTCTTTCATACCCGACGTGCTGATCACCACGGCTGCCGCGGCGGCTCGCGAGCCGTCGAAGTACGAGCCGCACGAGGTGGTCCTGGCCATCGAGATCGTCTCACCGAGCACCCGCTCGATCGACCGGGTGTTGAAGCCGGCGCTGTACGCCCAGGCCGGCATCCCCTTCTACTGGCGGATCGAGACGCAGGGTGGCGAGTTGGAGGTCGTGACCTACCGGATCGACGCGGTGAACGAGGTCTACAGCGAGACGGGGCGGTGGACGAAGTTCGTCGACACCGGCGAGCCCTTTCCGATCAATCTGCCGATCAGCCGGATCACGCCCCGGGTCCGCTGACGACGGTCGGGGGGAGCATCTCGACGCCGAGTTGTTGCAGCAACTGGAACAACTCGGTGCAGCTCCACACCTCGACGATCCGGCCCGCCGGGTCGAAGCGCAGGAACGTGGCACCGGAGTAGCTGACCACCTGCCCGGTCGGCAGCACCGGCCCGAACTGCCCGGCGTGCGTGCCGGCGGCCCGCCAGTGCACGGCCACCCGCTCGCCGGCCGCCACCACGTCCACGATCTTGTAGCGCAGGTCCGGGAAGGCCGCCCGCCGCTCCCGGTGCCAGGCCAGCGTCGCCTCCGGCCCGGTGCCGCCCAGCCCCGGGCACTCCTCGGCGATCAACTCGTACGCGGACTCCTCCCGGCGCGCGTTCCACACGTCGGTGATGAACCGCCGGGCCGCCGCCTCCACATCCGTCATGCCGGCAGGGTAACCGGACCGTCCGGCCCCGAGACGGGTCAGGTTGCGCCGCACCGCACGGTCGGGCCGAAGATCCGCGAGGATGAGACGGAGGCGGCAACAGACCGGAGGATGACGTGGGCGAGGAAACAGGCGGGAAGTACGTCGAGCCGGGTGGCGAGTTCACCCGCGACCAGCGGTACATCGCTACTCGGATCACCGAGGACGGGCGCGACGGGTACCCGGTGGAGCCGGGCCGGTACCGGCTGGCGGTCAGTCGGGCCTGCCCGTGGGCCAACCGTCT